>JBBQSE010000120.1:0-18178 GCA_038214195.1 Planctomycetales bacterium | reverse complement strand
GGCATTTGAATCGAAATGGCTGCTCCGCGAAAGTGTCAGCGTGACAGAGCCCTTGCCTCAGACACTGTCATCGCGAGGTTTGATCTCGTTTGTTCTGCCAGTGACTGCGAGAATTAGTTTACTTTGCAATGGTAATCGCTGTCAGGTCCGCGTAGCTTGTGGCCTCATTCCAACCGGAACGTGCATAGTTCGCCTGAAGCAATGATGTATGGCCGGGAACGAAAGAAGCAAAACCAAATGGATGGGACGAGTCTCCGCCGCAAGCAATTCATAGCGACTGTTAGCTGCATTCTGGCATTGTTTTTGTCCGCAAGTGCGGATGCGGCCACCCCTGTCCGCCGCACATGGACCATTGAGGGCGTCACGCGGGAAGCGCTTGTGGCTGTTCCGTCGAATGCGACGACCGTTACTGCTCCCGTAGTGTTTGCGTTCCATCACCACGGCGATTCCATGTATGGAGCCTCGGGGCTTTATCACTACCATACCACTTGGCCTGAGGCGATCGTCGTCTACATGCAGGGCCTGAAAACGCCGGGACAGTTTATCGATCCAAATGGCGGCCTGTCGGGCTGGCAGCGGTTCAAAGGCGACCAGGGCGATCGGGACTTGAAACTCTTTGACGCCGTACTTGCGTCTCTCGGCCAGGATTACAAAGTCGACTCATCGCGCATCTACAGCGCCGGATTTTCCAACGGTGGCAACTTCACGTATTTGCTGTGGGCTGAGCGTGGTGATGTGTTTGCCGCCATGGCACCGTGCGCCGGAGTTGCCAATGGATTCACTCAAAAACTGACGCCAAAGCCGCTGCTGCATATCGCATCAACCAACGACGGGATCGAAAGTTACGCCCTCCAAAAAGCCACGTTCGATGTCGTCAAGTCGATTAATCAATGCAGCGCCACAGGAACAACGTGGGAAAACGTCGGCACGCTGTTCCCGTCTGTAAGCAACAATCCAGTCATTACCTGGGTGACAAATATCGGTCACGCGTTTCCAGGACAGGCTCCCGAGCTGATCGTGAAGTTCTTCAAGACTCAGTCAAAACCTGTCGCACCCGTAAGCGGCCCGGTGATCTGGATCACGAAGGACGGTTCATCGACATCGCGCCAACCCCAGATCACATGGAAGCCTGTCGCGGGTGCCGTCCGCTATGACTTGTGGATAAACGATATGACCAATCATGTGGGGCAGTTCATCCGAGAACAAAATATCACGACGACTACGTATACTCCGCCATCGCCGCTGAAAATGGGAACGTATCACTTGTGGACGAGGGGAGTAAACTCGGTGGGGGTTCCCGGCCTGTGGTCGGAGCGGCTGGAGTTGAAGATCACACTGGTACCACAACTCATCGAGCCGCTGGCGACAACAGACAGGCCTCGCCCTGTCTTCCGCTGGAATGCGGTTCCCGGTGCGACGGTCTATCAAATCTGGATTTCCCGAGGCAACATCAATACGTTACCTTTTGTTCGCGACGACACGCAGACGACCGTGGCATACACACCGACCGTCAATTTCCCGCCGGGAGATTACAGGTGGTGGGTTCGAGCCCGAGCCATAAAGAATGGATTTGAAACCATCGGCCCCTGGACGCCCGCTCAACCGTTCTCCGTGAACGCGGCTCCGTAGTCGGTCTGTTGAACAGTTTCGGTCTACTTCGGCAAGCGGCAGAAATCGATCTGCCCGCTGTATGACAGGCATTTCTGCCCTGGCCCCGGTCCGACCGCCGATGGCTAACGCAAAATCTCGATGAAACCGAGGCAAGACTTCCAATTCGTGAGATATTGGGTCGTCCTTAAGCTTACCCTTGACCGGATCTAAAGACGGGATAGACTTCGAGACGATGAAATGTAGCCACGGCTACATTTTAGAAACTTCCGTCTGGCTGGCGAGAAGCTCAGTGGAATTACCCGGTGTTGAAGGAACAGTCCCGAAATAAGATCCCGCAATGTACGTCAGGCTTTCCAGCCTGACATGTAGAAAAACAAATCAGCCTGGAAAGGCTGACGGACTCAATTTTCGGACGATTCCAGCGATGGAAATAGTTTTTAATCAATCCTGCGGGCGAAGGTTGTTCTTTATGCCGGCAATACGCAACTCTGTCACCATCGCGAACCACGGTTCGTTTGCGGCGGTGACGATCTGCAAGGCGATCCTTGGCCTCCTGTTCTGCCTGCTGGGGTGTGAAAACACGAGCGTTCGACCGCCTGAAACAGGTAGCGATACAGCTCCCATCAGGGCTCTGGCGACTGTGGGGATGGTCGCAGACCTCGTGCGGCAAATTGGCGGCGAACATACCACGGTGACGCAACTCATGGGCTCGGGCGTGGATCCGCACTTGTACAAAGCGACGCGTGATGACATGCAGAAGATTCTGTCCGCTGACGTCGTGTTTTCGAGCGGTCTGATGCTGGAAGGTCGGCTGCAGGATACGTTGACAAAGATCGGCGAGCAGCGGTCAGTCTTTGCGATCACCTCCCGACTGCCCTCGGAAATGCTGCTAACGCCGGAGGGCGCACATGGTCATCCGGATCCACACGTCTGGATGGATGTCGCGGCGTGGTCCAGTTGCATGGATGTGATTGTGGATTCACTCAGCAAGCTGCATCCAGCTCATGGGGACGATTTCAAAGCGAATGCCGCATCCTTTCGGAAGCAGCTTCAGGCGTTGCATGAGTACGGATTGTCGTCGATTGCGTCGATCCCAAAATCGAATCGCATTCTTCTGACGTCGCACGATGCGTTCAATTATTTCGGTCGAGCGTACGACATGGAAGTCATCGGCGTGCAGGGACTTTCCACGGAATCTGAAGCAGGGCTGCAGCGGATCAACGAACTTGTCGATCTGCTGGTCGATCGCAAAGTTGGCGCGGTGTTCGTCGAGAGCAGTGTGCCACGGAAAAATATTCTGGCGCTGATCGAAGGAGCGAAATCCCGGGGCCACGACGTCAAAGTCGGCGGCGAATTGTTCTCGGACGCGATGGGCGAGGAAGGCACGTATGAAGGAACGTACATCGGGATGCTTGATCACAATATCACGATCGTTACGGGAGCCCTGGGCGGAACGGTGCCAGCTGGTGGCCTGAATGGCAAGTTGTCTCCTGCCTCGGAGCGACCATGACGTCATCCGTGCCGCTCTCCGTGAATGACCTCACCGTCGCATGGCATCGCAAGCCGGTGATCTGGGATGTGGATTTGGAAGTTCAGCCCGGACAACTGGTTGGTGTCGTCGGACCGAACGGAGCGGGCAAGAGCACGTTGCTCAAAGCCATCATGGATCTTGTGCCAAAAGCCTCGGGGCGCGTGGAGGTCTTTGGCCGCCCATACAAGAAAAGTCGGGCTCGGGTCGGCTATGTTCCGCAGCGGGAAAGTGTGGACTGGGACTTTCCGATCAGCGTTCTGGACGTCGTCACGATGGGTCTGTATGGAAAGATCGGCTGGTGTATGCCGGTACGCCGTAAACACCGCGACATCGCGCTGCATGCCTTGGAGCGCGTAGGCATCGCCGAACTTGCCAACCGTCAGATCAGTCAGCTGTCCGGTGGGCAGCAGCAGCGAACATTCCTCGCGCGGGCGCTCGTGCAGGATGCAGATTTGTATCTGATGGACGAACCATTCGCCGCCGTCGATGCCGCAACGGAAAAGGCCATTGTTGAGATCCTGCGCGACATGCGACATGCCGGGAAGACGGCTCTCGTCATTCACCACGACCTGCACACCGTTCCGGAATATTTTGATTCACTCGTGCTGCTCAACATGCGCGTCGTGGCCAGCGGTCCGACAAATGAGGTGTTCACACGAGAGAATCTGGAACGAACGTACGGCGGTCGATTGACGCTGCTCGACGAAGCCACCGAAGCCATGCGCCGCCGGGAGCGAACACTTTGATCGGCCTGCTGCTGATGCTGACGACCTTGTTCACAGCTTTCGGCTCCGGAAGTCTGGCGGATGCCCCGGATTTTCGATTTTCGATTTTTGATTTAAGATTGTTCGAAGGTAGTGTCACGATTGCAGAATCCCTGACTGACCGATCCATCGATTGGCCGGAGTGGAATCAATGGAAGCGAGTCCTCTCGCTGCGGGACTACAACACGCGGATCGTGATGCTGGGAACTGGTTTGCTCGGACTGGCGGCAGGGATAGTCGGCAGTTTTACGTTGCTTCGTCGGCGTGCCCTCATGGGAGACGCTCTCAGCCATGCGACTCTGCCGGGCGTCGGTCTGGCATTTTTGCTGGCCCCGATGTTTGGGTTGGATGGAAAATCACTGCCCGTGCTGCTCACCGGAGCTGCCCTGAGTGGTATCGCGGGCGTGGCAGCCATTCTATACGTTCGCAATTTAACGCGTCTCAAGGAGGACGCAGCGCTCGGTATTGTTCTCAGCGTATTCTTCGGCGCTGGCATCGCGATCCTGACGATCGCACAGCAGGGCGCTGGGCACGTTGCCGGACTTGAGACATTTATTTACGGCAAAACAGCGTCCATAGTCGCCGATGACGCCAGACTGATCGCGGGAGCCGCACTGGCGTCGCTCATCATTGTGGCGCTTCTGTTCAAAGAACTCACATTGTTGTGTTTCGACGACACTTTCGCCGGTTCCCGTGGGTATCCGGTGGTGCTCCTGGACCTGGTTCTGATGGCACTTGTTGTCTTGATTACCATCATCGGACTGCAGGCCGTGGGCATGGTCCTGATGATCGCCCTTCTGGTCATTCCAGCGGCTGCAGCGCGATTCTGGACTCACGACCTGAAACGCATGACGCTGATTTCCGCCGGGATCGGCGGCGCTGGGGGACTTGTCGGATCCGCAATGAGTGCCGTGTTTCCCAATCTGCCATCCGGCCCGATGATCGTCATTGTCTGTAGTGGCCTGTTCTTTCTAAGCATGTTCCTCGGCGGGTCACGCGGAATTCTGGTTCGGGTGGCTCGGCGCTGGCAACTCAACCGCGCTGTCGATCACCAGCACTTGCTGCGCGGGATGTATGAGTTCCTCGAAATGCAGGAGGCACCGGGCGTCGCGGCGGGACGAAACGTGCCGTTTGCGTCGTTGCTTTCGATGCGTTCATGGTCATCTTTTCGACTGCGGCGTGAGATCAGGCGATGCCTGCGAAATGGTCTGCTCGTGCGAAACAACGACCAAAGCCTGTCACTGACGGAATCCGGTCTGGCCGAATCATCTCGACTCGTTCATGAACATCGCTTGTGGGAACTGTACCTCATCACACACGCAGACGTCGCGCCGGGGCGAGTCGATCAGGCGGCCGACGCGATCGAACATGTCCTGGAGCCGGAACTCATTGTTCGGCTGGAAGAGCTGTTGAGACAGGAACGGGCAACACAGGGTGTGGTGCCGAGCCCGCATCCGCTCGAACAAATCGCCGCCGACGCCCACACAAACACTGCGACCACAGTTGTCGGTGATCCGCAGACTTCCAGTCAGACGGAGCGGCTGCGATGAGCTTGATCGAAAATTGGTCGTGGCACTACGACGGCTGGATTGTGCTGGCAGGCGTCCTGTGCGCTGTTTCAGCATCGTTGCCGGGGAACTTTCTGTTGCTGCGGCGGATGAGTCTGTTGGGTGACGCAATTAGCCATGCGATTCTTCCCGGTCTGGCAGTGGCGTTCCTTCTGACAGGCAGTCGTTCAAGTCTGCCGATGTTTGTCGGAGCCGCCGTTGTGGGAATTCTGACGGCCCTGTTCACGGAATGGATCCGAAATCTGGGTGAAGTGGACGAAGGTGCGTCGATGGGTGTTGTGTTTACAACACTGTTTGCGATCGGGCTGGTGCTGATTGTGCAGGCGGCGGATCATGTCGATCTGGATCCAGGCTGCGTGCTTTACGGGGCGATTGAAAGTATGTTTGTGCATACCGTCGTAATCGCTGGCCAATCAATTCCCCGTGTTGTCGTCGTGTTGGGGTGCGTGACCATCATCAATTTGCTGTTCGTGTTGGTGTTCTTCAAGGAACTGAAGCTGAGCGCTTTTGATCCGGCACTATCGACGAGTATCGGTTTCAGCGCGAGGCTGATGCACTACTTGCTGATGGTGATTGTGGCCGTCACGGCCGTGGCAAGTTTTGAAACTGTCGGCAATATTCTTGTGGTTGCGATGTTTGTGGTCCCGCCCGCAACGGCGTATCTGCTGACCGACCGCCTCGGCATGATGATTTTCCTGAGTGCAATCGTCGCAATGGCATCAGCCGTGCTGGGACATTTGTCGGCGGTCAATGTGCCACATCTGTTCGGATATCAGAGTACCAGCACCTCCGGTATGATGGCGTTTTGCGCTGGCCTGCTATTCTTCGGGGCATCACTTGTATCACCGCGCGCCGGCGTGATTGTGCGAATCGTGAGGCGACAGAAACTGGCGCTGCGAATTCTGTCCGAGGATCTGATCGCGCTGCTGTTTCGCATGGATGAAAGGTCGCCGGACTGTGCTGTGTCGGTCCAAAAACTGTGCTCCGTGCTGCTGTGTCGCCGCTGGCTGGCGACGTGGCTGATGAACCGGCACGCTCGGACTGGTCATGTGATTCAGTCAGAATCCGGCCACCGCCTGACGAACGCGGGTCGTCGGCTGGGAGCGGAACTGGTGCGGTCGCATCGGCTGTGGGAGCAGTATCTTGTCCTTGAGGGAGGAGTCACGGTGGACCGAATTCATCATCAGGCTGAGAAGCTCGAACACTTCACAGACCGCGAGTTGCGAGATCGTCTGGATTCCGTCACGGCAGCTCCGGAGCTTGACCCTCACGGAAGTCGGATTCCTTCCGAACATAAGGACTAAACGAGTGACATCATGCTGGCCGCGTTGAATATTCTGTTCTTCATTTTTCACACTGTCATTCTGGTTTTTAACCTGACAGGATGGATTTTTCGCCGCACACGTGTCATGCACATTATTTGCCTCGGGGCGACTCTGATTTCCTGGTTCGTGATGGGTGCCTGGAAGGGAATTGGTTACTGCATCTGCACGGACTGGCATTTTCAGGTGCGGCGTGCCATGGGAATTCATGACAACGTTCACAGTTATATCCAGCTGATCGCAAAATCGTTTTTCGGCGTTGACATGGATCGCATGACATCTGATCTTTCCGCAGCCGGCGGCCTGCTGTTCGCACTGATCGCGACTCTGATCGTTTGGACGCTGCAAATGTTCAGGAAAACCTGCGTTGCCGAGTCACAGTTTTAATTTCAGCGGCCTGCCTGCCCCGCGAGCAGCGCCAGGCCGTGCAGCGCCAAACTGTCGATGTAGCTTGCATCCGCAAGGTGTGGCACCAACTGCCGACCGCCTCCTCCGGTGATAATCAGCTCCGGCGAAGTCTGCTGCTGAAATCGTGTGTCGGCGGCGATTGACAGACGCTGCACCAGTTCACGCACGGCTCCCAACTGACCAATCAACAGGCCCGCCCGCATTGCATCCTGCGTATTTCGTCCAGGAACGTCAGGAAGCGTTGACGGCTCGTCATCCACATTCAGCAGTGGGAGTCGGGCCGTATAGTCATGCATCGCGTAAGCCGCCAGTCGCAGCCCCGGTAAAATACTGCCACCGCGAAATGTCCGGTCATCCGTCATCAAATCAACGGTCGTCGCAGTGCCTGAATCCACCACGATCACAGGGCGAGGCACTGTCTGCAGGCAGCCGGCTGCAAAGACATTCAGCAGACGATCGATGCCGACATTCCCGGGAATGTCAACATCAACTCCAATCGGAATCTGCTGATAGCCTGTCACGACAGTCGGTTGAGACCAGCCAAACGGCCAGCGACTGGCCAGCAGATCACGCCGATCAGGATCGCTGCCGGCCAGGATCGTCTGCACGGGAGCATGCAGCTCTTGATCTTTCCACCAGGCGGCCAGATCACCGGCAAGGTCAGCTGTCTGTTCGAGGGCGCGCGCGACAATGCGGATCGCCTCAATCGCATGCCCCGGTCCCACGTGAAACACGCCGAACTTAGCGCGGGTGTTGCCAATGTCAATGGCAAGAACGTTCGAACGGCCTGTCATGGAAATCGATTCCTGCCGAAGCATCTAATTTGACTTCGGGACTTCCTTCTTAGCTGCGCGCGCGATCCATGTTTCAGGATCTTCTTCAAACGCCGCTTTGCATCCCGAGCAGCACACCCAATACGAGCGACCTTTGTACGTCACTTCCATAGTGCCCAGTCCTTCGGAGATGATGCAAGTCTTGTCTGCGTACCCGGTGTCGCTCACGGCGAACGATGTTCCTTCGCGCTGCGTTGAAACGGTATCGTATCGGGCAAAATCGGCTTTGGCGCGTCGCTTGCCGACTTCCAGCAGATAACGATTGTTCTCCTGCTGAGTGAAAGCCAGTTGCCACAACTCGCTTTGATCTTCGCCCGGGTTCTGATTGAATTCCAGACGAAACACTTTGTGGAGCTTGTCATCACTGCCGACGATTTCATGAACCGGTTCCGTAAAGTCACCAGTAAACTGTCGAGTCTCTCCGGACTGGTCGGAAACCGTGAGCGCGAACTTGTTCTGCTCCGTATCCCATGTGATCCGCCCCGATCTGATGTAGGGACTTTTGTCTGATTGAATTGTCAAAGCAGGTTGTTCCGGCTTCGACCGCAGATCCCAAACCCATTCATGAATGTCAACCGCCTTGAAGTTTTCGAATTCGCGCCGCGTTGTGCCTCGCCATTTTCCCAGCAATACCTGCAGTGGCTGAAGTTTCGAAATGATTGTCCGAATTTGCTTCTCAGGATCTGGTTTCGAACCAGCGCTCGTGGTGTCCGTCGATGGTCCGCCGACCGCATTGAGAGTGAGAGGTTTGAACTCAATCTTCTCGGCAGGCGATGTTGTCGCTGAGTTCGATTTGCTTTTGGCGTCCGCTGATTGCTGAGTGACGGATTTCGTCACAGGCGATGTGCTGGTAACCGGCGTCGTCGGATCCGGTGCCGGAGCCGGCGATGAACCACCACCGCAGCCTGCAAACGACAGCAAAATCGTCCCTGTCACTACGAAACGCATGAAGGCCCCGGGCGGTTTAGTTAGGTCAGACGATCCGCTGAACATTTTCAAGCTCCCAAACAAACAATTGCTCAATTCAACTTCTTTTATCAGCCGCTGGGCGCTAGCCCACAGTTTCGGTGCTACGCCGTCATCCGCCGCCCGTCTTACGGGTCCTAAGAACCGGGAGAATGGCCTGGAGTGGAATCGATTTCCAGTCCCGCTTCTTTCCATCCCCGGAATCCACCATCCATGGAAATCACATTCGTGTAGCCCATGTGCTTCAAATTCAGTGCAGCCAGAGCCGACCGATACCCGCCGCCGCAGTAGAGCACAATTGAGGCGGCAGAATCGGGAATCTTTTCCTCGATATCGCGTTCGATTACGCCCTTGCCGATATGCACGGCCCCGGGAATTCGCGCCGCGTTGAACTCGCTTTCTTCGCGCACATCGACAACGATAAACTGTTCTCCGCTTTTCTGCCGTGCCACAACGTCCGCCACAGTGCATTCCGCGACCTGTGGACGGACGGTATTTACAATCTGCACAAAACGTTCGCCATGACTCTTTGCCATTGAATTGTCATTCCTGTGTCAAGCAACCCGGAAAAAATTGTGCCGGCATTGTAACGTCAGGATGGCTGCTGTCCAAAGCCGTGGTTCATTCAGGTGCTCAGAAAGAACAAGATGCCATCGGAAACCTGCGATGTGATTGTGATGGGCTGCGGAGGCTTTGGGGCTTCCGCGATGTACCATCTTGCCAGCCGGGGCCTGACGGTGATTGGTATCGACCGGTATCATCCGCCACACGATCAGGGCAGCTCGCATGGCGAGACTCGTATCATTCGGAAGGCGTACTTCGAGCATCCGGACTACGTACCGCTGCTGCATCGAGCCTGGGATCTGTGGGAAGAACTCTCATCAATTTCCGGCGAAACACTCATGGAACAGCGTGACTTGCTGCTTTCAGGTTCCCTGGAGTCCGAAGTCACGGCCGGAGCGAGACAATCCGCGCGTCTCCATGGACTGCCTCTTGAAATTCTGACGCCGGCAGAAGGTCAGCGGCGATTTCCGATGTTCCGAATTCCTGCGAATCATACCCTGTCTGTCGAATCGACCTCCGGTTTTCTGTGGGCCGAAAAATGCGTCGCGGCAAATCTGCGGCTGGCCATGCGGCACGGGGCTCAACTGCGTCCTGGCGAGGTCGTTCAGAGAGTCGAAGGGACGGCTCATGGTCTCACCGTACAGACCAATCGAACAAGCTACTCGGCAGCGGCGGGTGTGCTTACTTGCGGAGCCTGGACCGGGGAGTTGCTGCCGGAGTATTCCACATTGATTTCCGTCAAACGTAAGCCTCTGTTTTGGTACCCCATTCAATCCGCTGACTGGGCTCAGCATGATCGGGCTCCAATGTTCTTTTTCGATCTGCCGGAGGGCCAATTCTATGGACTGCCAAGTGTTGACGGCCAGACAATCAAAGTCGGCGAACATACGGGCGGCGAGTCCGTCGGTGTCCCGTCAAAGATTGCGCGCGACATTCGTCCGGACGATGAACGGCCTGTCAGAAAGTTTGTTGCCAATCATCTGCTTCACATTGAAACGAATTTCCGCAAGTCGGCGATGTGCATGTATTCCATGAGCCCCGACGGACACTTCCTGTTCAATCGAATGCCGGACTTGCCGCTGGTCGTTGGCGGAGGTTTCTCCGGACACGGATTCAAATTCACAAGCGTGCTTGGATACGCCGCTGCTGACCTCGTGCAGAATTCCGCGACATCGCTGGATATCCAGTTTCTTTCGGCCCAGCGATTTCCTGGGCGCTGAACTCAATTGCGCGTCCACCACTGCCACGCCACCTCGTCATCCATCCACATCGACACGACATCGCGCCGACTCTTCAGAATGCAGTGGAAATAGATAATCATCAACGCAAACCCGAGAACTTCAATCCCGACGAACGCACCGATTTACGCAGCGCACAACCTGAATCTCCCCGTCCGCCAATACATCCCGCCGATTCGTACGCTCCATCATATCAGCCGCAGAGCGTTAGCTCCCGGTTTTCAGGGAACCGGACGCGCGTGGCGGCTGATGAGACAATAATAAATCGCTCGATGCTAATCCACGCCGTAAATCTGGGCGCGGTCACGGACGACTTCGGCCCAGTGTCGATGGGTCGCTGGCTCGCACATCGCGTCGGCATGGCGAAAGACGGGTGGAGCGTCGGCGTGCAGAATCTTTCGCGCCGATTCCCAGTCGACTTCGCCCACGCAGTAATGGGACTCGATCAACGGGATCTGCAGCGGATGAATCGCAGTCTTGCCGAGCAGGCCGAATTCCACGTCCATCCGAACTTCGCGAGCGAGCGTCTCGGTGTCATCCAGCCGATCAAACACGGGCGAAGTGAGTGAAAAACCTGCCGGACGAAAAATTGTCACCAGTTGGGAGATCGTCGGCCCGAGCGGAGTTTCATAAATCGTGCGACCTCGCGGACGACGCAGCCCAAGCAGGTGCAGCAGGTCGTTTCCGCCGATTCGCAGGCAGATCACACGTTCTCGTACGTGTTCCACCAGCAACAAGTCCCGAAGGACTCGCATCTCTGTCGGATCGAAGACCTCAGCCGTTTCCAAAGTTGGCATCAGCCATTGCCTGTTTGTCAACGGGACGACTCGCAGATAGTCGGCAAGGTTGTGCGGCGTCAGCTTTGGAAGCACAAATCCATCCAGTCGGTCTATCCCTTCAATTTCCAGCAGCAAGCTGAGGACATCCGGATTTCGCACACGCACAAAGCGGCGCAGGCCGACTGGTTCGAGCTGTCCTAACAGCTGCCGAAGGTTGGCCAGGGCGAGCGGGACATCAGTCTCGGCGATCGCGTCTTCGGTGCAGAAAATTACCGATCGGAGTGCGGGGAAGCGCTGGTGATTTGCAATCTCGACGAGATCTCCACGAGTCGCGGGCACATACAACGAAGCTCCCAGTTGCAGGTAACTCATGAATCCTCTTTTCCAAAGTCTCGAATCAGTGACACCGCGTGGTACGGCAAATCAGGATCGACCAACACCGGGACAGCTCGACGTTTTGCCACTTCGAGGAGGTGCTGCACGTCTTCGCTGGCTTTGTCCCGCAGCAATAAATGTGATGGCACGCGACGCAACAGGACTCGCGTCGCTTCACCGATTCCGGGCTTGATGTGGTTCGCGTCGCGGACCCCAAATTGTTCCGCCATATCCGCCAGCAGCTGTTGGCAGCAATCGCGTTGTCGTTGCCGTTTGCCGTCCGTCATGACCTCACTCAGGTCACCAGCCGCTGACCATTGCCGTTCGATTTCAGCCGTCATCACATCAAGAAACCATCGCGTCAGATCGTGCTCTGCGAAATCTGAATAAAGAACGCAGCCATGAAAGTCGTCCGGTCCGACGACGTCGGAATTCAGAATCGAACGACTCACCAGTCCGCTGATCGTCGCTCCGAGCAGACTGCATGGGATCAGGTAATCTTCCGACGTTGCCGCTTCGGCTGCGGTTCCGGACAGATCTGCGATGACGTGCAAACCTGCGTTAAGACGGATGCCATCACTGGCGTGAAACGATTCCAGCGCCTGCCGTAACTCGCGTGACATGACTCCCTTGCCGGTCCAGCCATCCACAAAGACGATCGATGCGGGCGGATGAGCCCGCAGCAGAAATCGCAGTGCAACCGTATCGATACCTCGGTCCCGAATCAGCGAGATGGAATAGTGGCTCGCCTTCCTGCCAAGTTTTCGCTCCAGGACACGCTTCAGCAGCGCGCCGATTGGCGTCCCTGCGCGGGCCAGTGACACCAGTGTAATCGGCCCTGACTGCAATTCTGCGATACGCCGAGCCAGGCAGCTCACGTCAATTGCCAACCGCCGCTGATGACGCGTCAGTGCTTCATAAAACAGCCGCAGATACTCGGCCGACGGCAGTGCCTCCGGACTGAGCATCTCGCTGTAGTGCCGCGTTCGCGATTGAATCAGTCGTTCCTTTTCGCCCACCGGGGTGAGCGACAGTTGCACCGGCTTCAGCAGAAAAATGACGTCCGCTGCGTCGTAGCTGCCGCTGAACATCATCCCGCAGCCTCCTCACACGTGGACAGGGCACGCTGCAATTGCGAGTCGCGAGGTATCATCGCGAAGTCACAGGCAGCCAAAAATGCGGCGTCGGAGAGGCTGTCTCCCAGCCCCAGCGTCAACACCGGTTCGCCGCCGTCATAACGATTCAGGACATATTTGACAGCTTGCCGTTTTCCAAGACAACGCGGCACGACCGAGAGATTGTTGTCGTTGAAATGCACAAAGAATCGTTCGTCGTGCGTCAGCGCAGTGTATTCGTTGAGGACCTGCCTCAGAGCGGCAACGTCACTATTGACCTGCTTCGCCACCACATACAGGGGCAGATCAAAATCGCTGATGACCCGGACACGCACATTAAGCGAGAGAGCGTCGCTGGTTGCCTGCAGCGCCGTCTGAATTCGCGTGAGTTCGCTGCTAAGTGGCAAGACCATCGGCCGAATCCGGTCATCCCACTGCTGGTCGAGCTGGCCATCGGGCAGCAACACCACGCCCCCAAAATCCAGGATCGCCGCATGTCGAAACGAAAGTGTCACGCGGCGGAAAGCATCTTCATTGCGCGCCGTGACTGGAATCACCGTCGCCGAAGATGACAACCATTCAAACAACCGCTGCTGCCGGGAACTCATGAACGACAAAGCACTGCCGTCCCGGTGATACGCTGCTGGAATCAATGTCGATGCTTCTTCCGGTGGACACTTGCCATGCGTCTGAAAAATCGTGTTGTCAAGATCGAGGAAGACGAAGGTTTGCATGAAAATCCGGTGCTTGAGATTTCGTATTTGAATAAGGCAATTGACTGAAGGTTCGGAAGATCAAGCCCCGCTGACTTGTTGATCGAGCGATCCTTATTTGGACAGCGCCACTTTATCCGAAGTGGTAGCCCGCAGCGTCAGCGAGGGACCGAGTTAGGCACAATCCCTCGCTCACGCTTCGGGCTGCAAAAATGCACGGTTTTCGCCAAAACTGGCGCTGTCAAATGTGATGCGACAGGCCCCCAGTAATTCGCAGAGACGATGTTCGGCGGGCAGTGGATCGGTTTCATAGCCAACCAGTACCCGGTCGTAGCACCGGTCGATCACGTTGTAAAGAAAATTCGGAATGCCTTCGTGATAGTTGTCCACGAATTCAAACACGCTGTGCAAATCGCCATCGACCAGCAGAGGCGAACGCGTGGTGGACTGAAACATTACGTCCCAGCCTTGTCGCTCCAGCCATCGGGCCAGCCGAAATGCCGGATAGTGAAACTCACCGGTTCCCAGCACCAGCAATTTTGATTCGGGCGCAAGGTTCGCTTCCGCGATTAAGGCTGGCTCATCAAGTTGAAGTTCCTTACGCAGGCCGACTCGGCCAAAGTTGGCGGGCAGGCAGAAGGTCTTGTCATGATCATCACTATCAACCAGTGGTAATGGACCGGGATCAAACGCAGGATCCGGCTGAAAAGAATATGTGCCGCGGAGCAAAGATTCAAATCGCACGGAGACGCCGACACGCGTCTGGACTCCGGCCCGACATGTATCGTTCAGCCAGTCGGTGAGGCAGACGAAGATGACTTCACGCAGCGACGGGTTGTGGCGGTAGTACGCAGCAGCCAGATTGGCGGCAGTCGCGCCGGTGCTCATTTCATCATCCACGATGACGAGCGTGTGAGCCATGTTGAACAACTGCCGATCATCCGCATCAATCGGCGCGTAAAGTCGATGGTGAGTCGCGTGGCTGTGCGATTCCTCAAACGTCAACGCGGGAGGCAGCGTCAGAGCGTACCGCGTCCCCTGCAAAAACAGGAGGTCATTGCGGCCGGTGTGACGCAGCCAGCTCTCGAAGATCCCGTGCCCGAGTCCAGTCGCCGTTTCGGCCATCGCGACCATCACCGCCGGCCCCTTCACATCGGCAAGTCGAACGGCAAGGCGGTCGCAGCAGTCCTGAAAGACATGCGGCCGCACGGGCCAGTGCTTACCGAGCACTTTACTGACAAACACAAAGCCGCGGCGTCGGCTGCGGCGGCTTCCGAAGCCGCAGAGTTCTTCCAGCGGAAGCTCCGCTGTGTGAGTCGCCACGCTCAGTACACCACTGCGTAGTCGAGTTTCGTGGACGGCTGGTCCGCCAAAAATTGAAGTCGCTGTCATAGTAAAATTGCCCGTCCGACTTCCTTCACGCGACTGCCGAAGACAGGCTGCGGTACGTCTTCGGGAAGAGCCGTGCCGAGCAGCAAACGGATGGCCCACAGCGGAAACGCCACGCCCGAAAGACAGGCCATCGGCAATCCGCCGGACATGCGAGGATTAATCTCCAGAAGATAGGGCTCTCCGCCGTCGTCCTTGAATTGCACGTTGAACAGCCCCGTCAGTCCAAGATGCGATGTCAGTTGACTCACGGCCTGCTCAATCTCCGGATTGGACTCCAGCAGTTGTCCGCCTTCAGAAACGTCCGGCTTGCGACGCACGACGCAGCGAACGAGTCGTCCGTCCTGAGCCAGACAGTCCACACTCCGTTCCGCGCCGGGAAGATACTGCATGACCAGCACATCACGAAATCGCGGTGACTCCGAGAAGCAGCGGCGAGCGTCATCCAGGCTGATTCCCAACGGGTCTCCCGATAATAATCTCCGCAGCGAGCCGCCGTCCTCCGTCACTACCCGGAAGCCAAGTCCAAACATCGACTCGGTCGGCTTGAAACAAATTCGTTCGTGCCGTACGCGAAGTTCGGCATACGCGGCGTCGAATTCGTCGAGCGAGTTTACTCGACGATACTCCGGCAATCGCAATGAAGTCTGACGGACCGCCTCGTACGTTTGGAATTTATCCTTGAGCAACCGCAACGTCGCCGCGTCTGCCGCCATCAACAACGTGGTGCCAGCAGATTTGAAGCGTTCCTGTTCCCGCGCCACGGCTGTCAGCATCTTGCCCGGCACAAAAACTCGCACATTGTGACGACGAATCATGTCCAGGCAGTAGTCGAGGTAGTCGGTCTCACTGAGTCCCGTCGGCTCCAGTTCACTCACGTCCGCCAGCCGCAGAGCCGGGCAGTCAGGATGCGTGTGCGTGCAGATGATGCGAAATTCATCGGAACGTTGTTTTCGGCGCAGAATCTCGATCACTTGATAAGTGCTGGAAAGATTCTTGTTAAACCAAACCGCTGCGGGAGCAACCATGAGTTAATTCCGATAACCGCGATTTGCGAGCAGACGACGAAACTCGCGAACGCTGAGAAAACCGCTGATGATCATGCCCGGCAAATATCCGCCATTCCAAAGTGCATGGAGCCCAATCGCCCACAGCAGAGCAATTTGAAACTGGCGGTTTTTGACCGCCTTGCGCAAATCACGTCCCGATTGCCAAAACGCTGCGGAAACGATTCCCGACCACAATCCATGTCCGAAGGGAGATGTTGCACCCCGCAGAACCATGACCCACAGCAGGCCCGCCTGTCCGCCTTCAATCAACGCCTGCAGGCCGTATCCCGCCGACTCGAAGACGGCAAACCCCAGGCCACTCACAACTCCCAGAATCAATCCGTCCATCGGACGATCGTAGACCGGATGTTTCCATCGCCACGATGTCGCCAGCAGTTTTGCCGGTTCTTCGTACAGTCCGGCAAACAGCGGTGCGAGAAATAATCCGCCAGCGATCATAGCGCTGGCTTCAGCCGTGATGACGGTCGCGATGATTCCAACTGATCCGCCCGCCAGAAACGTGATCGCCAGGGTTCGCAGGGAAATCCCTGTTTTGTCATAGCGGTCAATCAAAAAGAAAATGACCGCAGACGGTACCACCAAACTCATCGCGAGAAGTGTCACCGGCACCAGGTTCGGGTTGCCCGTCGATGCTTCAAGTCCATACAACGTCAGCGCGATGGCTGACGTGACCACCCCTACCTTCTGCCAGCGTTGCCACGTGCCAAACATTGCGGACAACCTCGACCACTGTGCAGACACGGGTGAGTTCGAGGGCACTGGGCTGGGACGTGGTGGAGCGCTCGGATTGATCAGCTGAAACTCGAATTGCCCGATGGTAATTCTGTCGCCTGAACTGAGCCTTGCCGATTGACTGGATTTGTCATTGACCAGCAATGTCAGTCCCGATCGAAAAAGTCGAACGTCAACGCAATCCGGACGCACGTCCAGGTAGATGTGCTGGTGGGCAATGCTGGGATGCGGGATCACGATACTTGCAGGTGCCTGACTTCCCAGCACATACTGGCTGGGTGCCAAATCAAATTCCTGCCCGCGCGAAGTTCCCGTCAGCACTCTCAGTCGCCAGCCGACGTTGATCGGCACACTCCAGTTCATGGATACCTCATCGGGAATGAAACGGGGTGCAGTTCCATGAGAAAAATCGCTTCTAAAACAGGTGCAATCAAAGAACGTCCGACGACGCGGCTGCCGCGTGGGGAATTGTTGTCCCTTTCCTGACACGCGCCAAGGGAGGCACAAAAAGCGGTGCGATGGAAAAGGGGCGGGAGTCTTTTTCGGCGAGTTGCATGGTGAAAAACGCTAACGCTTTCGCCCGAAAAAGACTCCCGACCCGCTGATCACACTAATATGGGACAGCCGAATTATACACGCGCACTTCGTTATTTCAGATGATCGCGAGCAACCCGCAGTCGCTCGCTCAATTGAGCGTTTTCCGGATCAGCCTGAAGCAGATTGCGCAGGTGGAATTCTGCGGCAAACCATTCTCCGCGTTGCTCGGCATCCTTCGCAGCAGCCCACTGATATTGGCGACAGCGTTTAGCCTGACGCTGCCTCAATGTGATATTCCACTCGGCAATCTCCAATTGTACTTTCTCGTTTTTTATCCGGGATTCTTCATCCGCCGTGGCTGCCGAGTCGCCCGGTTTTTCCAGCTTCGTAAGTGTCGCAATCCAGTTCTCCAGATTCGCGGGAGCGGGCAACGGCTCGATATCCCAGGCTCGAACGGCTTTATCGCCACCTGTAAACAGACGTTTGCCATCCGGACTGAAGGCCACGCAGGTGATTCCGCGATGCGGGAACAGATCTCGCAGCGCAACGCCAGTTGCAGAGTCCCATAAGCCCGCGCTCTGTCCGTCAGCGGCAATGGCCACCATCTTTCCGTCCGGGCTGAAGACAATCGAATGGTACGTGCCTTGAGATCGCTGCCGCATT
>JBBQSE010000119.1:0-18237 GCA_038214195.1 Planctomycetales bacterium | reverse complement strand
AGTAATTCAAACAGATCTCGAAGCGGGCGCGGTGCCTCAAACGCACAGTCGAAAAGTCAAAATGCTGTTTAACACTACGCAGAGAACGCTTCCATTCGAGGAAGAGCCCTTACTTAAATGAGACGTTTGCGGTTCACATTGCTGGGTGATGGCAGTTCCGATGAAGCGTTAATCCGACATCTGGATTGGCTGATTCGTGCGCACGTTGCCAACGATGTTGCCGTGGAGCCATATTGGGCTGACCTGCGTGGATTACCGACACGTCCCACCGGTCTTAAGGCCCGACTGGTAGCGGCATTGGAATTCTATCCCTGTGAGCTAATATTTGTTCACAGAGACGCCGAGAAAGAGGATCCACAGAATCGTATCCACGAGATCGAGAACGCATGGAATGAAGCTGCCTGTCTCGGGGCTTACGTCCCGGTAATTCCGGTCCGAATGTCAGAAGCATGGTTACTTGCCGAGGAAATGGCGATTCGAAAAGCTTCAGGCAATCCGAATGGGAGTGAACCTCTGGAGTTACCCACCATGAAAGATATTGAGCGACTATCGGATCCAAAGAAAACTTTGCAGAATGTGCTGCGACGTGCGAGTGGGCTCTCTGGTCGACGCTTGAAAGCTTTCCAACCCAAGCCGCGTCTCGTCGCGGAATACATGGTTCAATTCGAAATACTTCGGGTCTTGCCTGCGTTTCTTCGGTTAGAGTCCAACGTGCGAACGGCCCTCTCAGAACTGGAATTGCTTGGCCCTGGAACAATGCCAATGAACGACGATTAAAGGAACGTCATTTCGATCTGACAATGACCGGCATGTACAACGTTCTCGAAAAGCTGCGATCCGGCGAAGAGCTGACAGCCAAGGAAAAACAGATTCATGAAAAATGTCTCGTGAGCGTTCTCAAACAGATTCACGACGAACTCGATGCCGCCGTGTTCGACGCCTACGGCTGGCCATAGGAATTGACCGACGAAGAAATTCTCTAACGCTTGGTCGCTCTCAACCACGAGCTTGCCGAAGAAGAAAAGAACAGTCTGATTTGCTGGCTGCGACCGGAGTTCCAAAATCCTGCCCGATGGCCGATATGTTGCGTAACAGTCTTGCCAACTTTCGAACGAGCTGTTGTGGTCTGGGAGCACGTCAATCTGCCGGTACGTCGGTCATTGGTCTCAGTGGGCAACTCGTTTGGTGCTGACACGAGTCCACAAAAGCGTTAGCGTTCCCACACAAATCGTGTCGGTTTCTGTTGTCTTGCTGCGTCTCAGAATCGCTAACCTGTTTCCAGACGTGGAGTTTTCGTAACCTTGGTTTCCCTGAGGCTGGCTTCGTGAAAAAATTGATCAAAGCGGCGCTGCCGTGCGTGGATCTGTGTTTGGCACCGTTTGTATTTCCTGCGGCTGTCATTATGAGGTTGCTGCGTCGAGCCGGAGTGGAACGATTCCCGGTCTGTCGCAAAGTTCTTTCGAGCGTTGGCGTTTTTCCAATTAACAATCAATATTACGAGCCCCTGATCGATTTTGGGTTGCTCATCCAGCCGCTCGATCAGCATCGATTGCTGCCAGGGATCGATATGAACGTCTCGGGCCAGCTCGAGTTGTTGCGGCAGTTTCGCTTTGGGGAAGAGTTGGCTCCGTTTACCGCTCCCAGAAAAGACGATCTGACATACAGTTTTGGGAACGGTTACTTTGATTCGGGTGATGCCGAATTTCTCTACAATCTGGTGCGATTGAAAAAACCGCGTCGAGTCGTGGAGATCGGCAGCGGCAACTCCACTCGTCTTGTGATTGAAGCCGTCCGCAGGAACAAGCAGGAGCAGCCCGGCTACATCTGCGAGCATATCTGCGTCGAACCGTACGAAACGCCGTGGCTGGAAAGCAGTGGAGTGACGGTACGCCGCCAAAGGGTCGAACAGGTGGAAAAATCTCTGTTTGCGCAGCTTGAGGCTGACGATCTGCTATTCATAGATTCTTCCCACGTGATTCGACCACAGGGGGACGTGTTGTGCGAATTTCTTGAGATCCTGCCGGCGTTGAAGAAGGGCGTCATCGTCCACATTCATGATATTTTTACGCCTCGCGATTATCCCAAAGACTGGGTCGTCGATCGAGTGCGGCTCTGGAACGAACAGTATTTGATGGAGGCGCTGCTGAGTGGAAATCCAAACTGGAAGATCATCGGCGCACTTAATTTTCTGCGGCACGAACACTTCGACGATCTGAAGGCGGCGTGCCCTTTTCTGACGCCGGACCGCGAACCAGGCTCGTTCTACATCGAAAAAGTCGGCTGAAACATCGCCGTCTTCTGTCACTCGTCCACTTCAGTTTGCCGAGGTAAGGCGAGCGGCAGAATACGAATTACCCGCTGTAGGACGGGCATTTTTGCCCGTCGCGGACTTCGACGGGCAGAAGTGCCCGTCCTACGGTAAACCTGTTTCTGCCGCTCGCCAAATTAAAGAATTGCCGCTGGGCAGGTTTGCAACCTGCCATTGCTGTGAAAATCAGGCGGGATGCAAATCTGCCCCACGGCAAATTCACACCCTTTCCGCAAAGTCCAACCCCGGACGCGCGGTCTCCAGCTTGATTCTCGGGCGGCGCGAGGTTAGAACGATTCTTCCTGATCTTCAACACAGACCCCTTCAGTTCAGAAACAGGATGCGGATATGGACAAGGCGTACGGGCGAACACGACGGCAATTCCTTGGAGCCTCAATGGCGGCGGCAGTGCCACTGATTCTTCCAGCACATGTTTTGGGACGTGGCGGGGCTGTTGCTCCCAGTGAAAAAATCACGCTGGGAGTTATCGGCATCGGGCCGCGATGCACTTACGACCTGACCGCGATGCTGGGGCTGCCCGATGTGCAGTGCGTCGCGATCGCGGATGTTCAGGCCAGTCGTCGGGATGCCGGCAAGGTTCTTGTCGATACGCACTATGGTACGGCCGACTGCAAGCTGTACGGCGACTTCCGCGAACTGCTGGATCGCAAGGATATTGATGCCGTCCTGATTGCGACCGGCGACCGCTGGCACGCCGACGCGTCAATGTTGGCGGCTAAGGCTGGTAAAGATGTCTACAGCGAAAAGCCTTGTGGTCTCACCATTGAACTCTGTCAGAAACTCGCCGAGACGATGCATGCCACCGGGCGTGTCTTCCAGGCGGGGACTCAGCGTCGCAGTGTGCCGAACTTTGTGCAGGCCGTGGAGATCGCTCACAGCGGAAAACTTGGCAAACTGCATACATTGTATGCATCCGTGTACGTGCCGACGCTTGATAACAGCTGGCTGGCCGGCGAACCCACGCCGCCAAAGGCGGAGTGCGACTGGAATCTCTGGCTTGGCCCGGCTCCATGGCGTCCGTACAACCAGGATTACGTCAAAGGCAAATGGCGCGGCTACTACGATTTTGATTCCGGTGCCCGACTGCTGGACTGGGGCGCTCACACGGTCGATCTTTGCCAGTGGGCCAATCAGGCGGACGACACGACTCCGATTTCATTCGAACCGTTCGAGACCGGCATCACCTGTCTGTACGAAAACGGCGTGAAACTGATTCTCGACTTCCTGCCCAATCCATTTGGTGATCGCGGCCCGAATTGGAACACAGCACTTGGCACATGCCCCGTGCGATTTGTCGGTTCTGAAGGTTCGATTGAAACGGGTGACAATGGCGGGACGGAAGTTTCGTCCGACTCACTGCGTCGCGAGCTGCAGGACAAGGCGGCAAAGGTCAAGGGACTGGATGTCTCCGCCCACGCCAGAAACTTCTTCGACTGTGTGAAGTCTCGTCAGCCGACGGTGGCGAACCCGAACGTCATGCGAAATTCGCACGTCGCCTGCCACGCGGCCGCCATGTCCTGGATCCTGAAGCGCAAGCTGACGTTTGATCCGGTAAAACAGGAATTCGTCAACGACGAAGAAGCCAATCTGCTGCGAACGCGTTCTGCTCGAAGATGGAGCTGATCATCACGCTCTCATATTAGTGGCAGCAGCGTGATCGTCAGATTGCATGCCCCAGGCGTTCCGGGTAAATCGTTGACCCCCGTCACAGGATCGTAGGCCGAATTGCCCGCGCCTGACACTCCGAAGAGAGCGGTTCTCCTGGTGCTGCGGCGTTGTCGTTTCGTGCCCGTTCGATCCCATTCTGATTGAAAATCCGAATCACACTATCGACTGGAGAACTCAAGTAGCGGTCAATATTGAGGATCTGCCTCGACCATTCGCCTTGGGGTACCGCGACAACGTGATTCGGTGGCATCTCCGGCACCGAACGTGATGTGTTCCGTTCCTGGGCAGGCCACCCGCAGCGTGATCGGCGACTTTCATTGGTCCGATTGTGGACTCCTCGCGTTTCTGACAGTTCCTGAAACCGGTCAGTTAGTTAAGATCCCGTTCGGTCGCCGCTGTTTGATGACCAATTCGCCCGTTTTCGCTGTTGAGGATTGCTGGTTCCGTGTCGCTCCTTCGATACATCCGCAAAGCTTTTACAAACCACTGGAACCTGCTGGGACTGGCTGGCGGGATCGGCTTTTCGCTGCTGTCAGGAAATCCCGCGATTGGGTTACCCCTGGTAGCAGCCGCAGAACTTGCCTGGCTGGGGTTTGTCGGCACTCATCCCCGTTTTCAAAACTACGTGGACGTGATCGAAAACGAAGCGACGCGAACTCAGGATGCGGCCGCCATCGGCGAACGGATGCGAAAAATGTTCGCCGCGTTGCCACGTGGATTGCAAAACCGATTCACTGAGATCCTCAAACAGTGCCATGAACTGCGATCCATTGGCCAGGGTTATCAAGCGGCCAACAGCACGACCGAGGACGGATCCATCGCCGAACTCCGCATGAATGGACTCGATAAGCTACTCTGGCTGTATCTAAAACTGCTCTACACCGAATTCTCTTTGAACCGTTTTTTTGAAACGACCAATGCCGAACAGATCCAGAAAGACCTCAACCAGGTTCAGGAACGGCTGAAACGCGAAACCCAGCGTCCAGCCGGTACTCAGCGTGAGCGAATCTTGGTGACGCTGAAAGACAATCTGCAGACCTGCGAACAGCGACTGGTCAACTTCGGTCAGGCTCGTGACAGCTATGAATTGGTGCGAGCAGAACAGCAGCGGTTGGAAACACGCATCCGTTCGCTGGCGGAAATGAGCATCAGTCAGGGTGACCCGGAGACTATCTCGACGCAGGTCGATACGGTTGCAGGCAGCGTGGCGGAGACTGAAAAGACTTTGGAAGATCTGAAATTCGTCACGGGGCTTTCGTCATATGACGAAACCGTACCAGAAATTCTGACGCGGCAAAAAGTCACGCAGTAACGGCGTGATTGGGTTGTCTTATCAGCCGGAACGCGCTAGCGTCCTGTTCTGCGAAAACCGTGAGGCCAGCGTTCTGCGGCTGATTTCAGTCACGGCGCAAATTGACCACTCAATGCTTAAGCCCACACAATTTTGAAAAAAAACAATCAGTACGGCAGGAAGCCGCAGAGGGCATTGCTTCGTCGCTGGAGTTTTTCGATCAACTGGTTCAGATCGTGTGTCTCCGGGGAGATCTCGCGACGCAGTGAGGGGCCTCCCTGAGGCAGCGGCTTCGCTTTCGAGTCTTCGTCCTCCTGAGTCAAACCTGGGCTAACGTAGGCTGGAGTACCCTGCTGGGCGGTTTGCTGCGCTGGTACTGCATCGAGCGGATCGTCCTGAGATTGCGAACCGGTCGAACGGAAGTGCCAGACCACGCACACAAGCAAACACGCTGCCGCGACGGAGGCGGCAATCCGGAAGCGATCGGCCCAGCGTCCGTATCGAACCTGTTGGTGACAATTCAACAGCACACGATCACGCAGGCCAAACGTCAGCACAGGCATCGGCCCGGCTTCCTGCAGCAGGCTGTGTTCCGGAAGCGAGGGTTCCGGAATTCGATTTGAGGGATCAGTCATGTCAATTCATTCATTCAATATCTTAGGAGGCGGGCAGATTCAGGCGGGTGATCGAATCGGGACTAACGAACCAGCGACTCAAGGCTTCGCTGCAGTTTTTCCATCGCGTAACGATACCGACTGGCAACAGTATTTTGAGACAGCCCAAGAGTTTCGGCGATTTCGGCAAAGGTCAATTCTTCCCAGTGCTTAAGGATAACAACTTCGTATTGAGATTTTGGAAGAGTTTTCAGGATTCTCCGGACACTGTCGGCTGTTTCTTCGTGGACAAGTTGAGACTCAACGCTTTCCTCGCCGGAGCCGTGATCTCCCAGTTCCGGCCCCGTCCGTTTTCGCTTCTGAATAATCCGCAGAGCTTCGTTCCGAACGGATCGAAGCAAATACGGCCAGGGAGCATCCGCTTTTGCCAGCAGCCGTGGCCGAAAGGCGATTCGCGAAAAAGCCCCCTGCAACGCGTCTTCAGCATCCGGCTGATTTCCCGTAATCGTCATGGCGAAGCGAACCAGTCGCTGAGCTGCAAGGTCAAACATCTCCGTGAGCGCACGTTCAGGCTGCTGCGTCAGTCGCCCGACACATTTCCTGAAACTGACCTGAAAGTCGGCGACTTCGTTGCTGCTCACGGCTCTACCAAAAGACGAACTTCCGACAAGATTGTCTGCCGGATTTGGAAATTCTCACTGACAACGA
The DNA here is from genome assembly GCA_038214195.1 of Planctomycetales bacterium. Lineage (GTDB taxonomy): Bacteria > Planctomycetota > Planctomycetia > Planctomycetales > Planctomycetaceae > SXXK01. The sequence goes on along the minus strand of JBBQSE010000119.1, from coordinate 11,627 downwards.
TATTTTCCCGCCCCGGAATTGAACAGGTCGGTAAAAAAACAGCGTTTCCGGGGGGCCGCGACCAGCGGCTACCGGCGGTTTATTGTAAAGTGACGGCGGCTAAGATGTCGCACCGTCTCCGAGAATCACTCATCTGAATGGAAGGAATTTTCCGTGTTTAACACCGTGGCCGTGGTCGGCGCGACTGGTGCCGTAGGGCGCATTATCCTGCAATTGCTGGCGGAGCGCAAGTTTCCGGCGAAGACATTTCGCTTTTTGGCCTCCGCCCGCAGTGCCGGGCAACAGATCGATTTCGCGGGCAAAAAGATCACGGTGGAAGAGCTGACGCACGACTGTTTCAAGGGAATTGACCTGGTCATCGGCAGCACGCCGGACGAAACCGCCGCTGAGTTCTTTCCGTCGGCGATCAAAGCCGGCTGCACGGTTATCGATGAATCCGGGTATTGGCGAATGCACCCGGACGTCGCGCTGGTGGTTCCGGAAATCAATCCTCAGGCGGCGATCGATGCGAAGGGCATTATTGCCAGCCCAAATTGCTCGACAACCCAAATGGTACTGGCTCTGAAGCCGCTTCACGATGCGGCCAAAGTCCGCCGCGTCGTTGTCAGCACATACCAGGCGACCAGCGGAGCGGGCCTGCAGGGCACCCGCGATCTGATGGAAGGCAGCCGCGCGGCTCTCGACAAGACTGAATACAAGTACCAGGTGTTCAAACATCCAATTGCCTTCAACGCGATTCCGCAGATCGGCAGCTTCAAGCAGGATGGCTACACCAGCGAAGAACTGAAAATGGTCTACGAGACCCGTAAGATCCTGGGTGACGATTCCATTCAGATCTGTGCCACCTGTATCCGGATTCCCGTGTCCAACTGCCACAGTGAAACAGTGAACGTGGAAACCGAACGTCCATTGTCCGTCGATGAAGCTCGTTCGCTGTTCGCTGCCACGCCGGGAATCACCGTCGTCGATAACATTGAGCTCGGCCAGTATCCGATGCCATCCACGTGTGACGGCAGTGACGAAGTGTTTATTGGACGAATCCGTCGAGACCTCTCACATCCCAACTGCATTACATTCTGGTGCGTTTCCGACAATCTTCGCAAAGGCGCGGCGACAAACGCCGTCCAGATTGCGGAGTTGCTGGCGCGACATCGGGCGGCTGTTGAGGCTTGAAGGGATTTGCGGTGTCACGGGGCGAAGAAGTATCCCGAATCGAAGAACTGCGACGAGCCTTAACACGCGCGGATTCGTCGGCATTCCTGGTGGAAGGACGGGTGATACGCCGTGTGATTCGCGAGCAGTTCGGGTTCGCGAAACTTTCCGCGTCGATTCCTCATACGGAAAGCCAGGTCGTAGCCGCTGACGATGTGCGTCATTTGACACATCCCGATGAACTCGGTCTGATCACATTTAGCGAACTCCCCAACACTTGCCTGCTCATCAGTCAGCCAGAGGAAGGTGAACTGGAACACTGGCCGCTGCAGGAACTCCAGCAGCAGGTCTGGAGACGGTTGTTTCACGCTCAGATCGACCGCGAGCTGCTGCAAAAATGTCGGACGACAATTAAGCGTTCTGACGTGCAGGAACGCATCGCCGAAATCGGCCAGGTAGAATTCGACGAAGCCCACTTCGTACTCCGCAGTGAACATCGCTTGATTGAACCCGAGTCACGCGTTGAAGCGTGGCGAGAATTCGTCGCCCTTTACAGTGAGTTGCAGCGATTTGAGCCGGATCTGCTGACTGTCTGGTTTCCTTCGCTAGCCGGTCGACCGCATCTGAAGTCAGCATTGACGCGTGATGTGAAGACGGAAGAGATTTTCATCCGGACCAGACTCTACGGAGCGACGGATCCTGATCTGACGCCGCACGTCGCGCGGGACGAAGCGTCTCTCCTCACCACACGACGCAACTGGACGCTTGGAACCGGAATCATGCCGTCCGACCGCGCCTACTTGCGACTGCTGCGACGTCGGGAACGCAACAACGAACGGGGCAACACCGTCGCGGCGATTGTCAACGCCATGATGGCGTCACAACGCGCGACTTCCAATGATAAACGCACGGCGGCAACCGAAAAAGCACGAGCCGATATTCATTATCTGACGGAACGGCTGCGACGGGCGATCGAGTTTCGTCAGGAGGAGACAGAAAACTGGCACTCATCGTTATGGGAACTCGCGACCAACTCGGTTCATGGATTCTGGAACTCTGAAAAGCGTTTGCTCTATGACCTTCAGAAGGTTTGCCTGGATCACGAACGAGTCACCTACAAAGTAGATCTGGTGAAATGGATCGTCAGTCGCGGTCGGCGGCCATTGCGTCGGCCGCTGACGAATCTGCGTGAAGTCACGATGGCCAAACATCTGGCCAGCGCGGCGTCACGGCTTGTTTATGTACGCTTAAGCGGTATTGAACGGGACCGGTTGACTCAACTACTGCACGACGCCGCGCGACTGGCGGAAGAGCAAATGCGGACACGGATGCGACCCGCACTCAGTCAGACGCTGATTGAGGTGGAACTGACACCACAGAGTGTGCCGGAACAGGTGGCCTTTGATAAGCTCGTCGAGGATTCGCTCGACTGCATCGCCAGTCGTGGCTATCTCACGATGGGTTATTTACGGGACGCGATCAGCAAAAATGACCTCAAGCTGCCAGACCTGACTCAACTGAAGGAACTCTATCTCGGTGACCACCTGCTGCGGGCCGATGATCGACTGGATGTGGCGCTGGATGGAGTGTACCGTCGCGGCGAGTTTTACCTGCGTTGGCTGCAGATCACGAGTTCTCTGTTCTTCGGAACTCGGGCTGGTCGGTTCGCCACGCAGTTCCTGATCATCCCATTCGGCGGTGCCCTGGTGATCGTGGAAGGTGTGACTCACGTGGCCGGTCTCTTCAACGCCCCCAAATCAAAGAACGCAGGCGCGACGGCAAGTGAGAAAACAGCATCGATTGATGAACAGAATCCCTCCGGCAAGACCGAAGCTAACGCTGCTCCAGTGACAGATGATGTTGCTGCTGCGACTTTGGACAGCGAAGCTTCTGACACCAAAGATCTCGACGCGACCCCGACGACCCCGACGACCGCACTCGACGAGCCTGACACAGAAGCCAGCTTCAGCGGAACAGCGACGACCGAACTTCGCGAATCGATCGGTGTAAATCTGCGGAATGCAGATGATGCGAGCGAGCAGATCGTCGCACATCTGGTGGAGATGGCGTCGTGGGTGCTGGTGATCGGCTTTCTGCTGATGTTCCTGATCCACGTGGTGCGGTTTCGCAAGTGGTTCTTTCGCACAGTGGGATCGGTGTGGCGTTTCTTCCGACGAATTTTGATTGACCTGCCGCTAAAGGTCATTCACCTGCCGCTGATTCAAACACTGCTCCGGCATCGCACAATCGTTCGTATCCGGCGTCTTGTATTGATGCCAACCCTTCTGTCACTGGCAGGAACTGCAGTGATCCCGTGGTTACTGACAGGCGAAGTGTTGAGCGGTTGGTGGACCGGCGGCATCGCCATTCTGCTGAGCATGGCGCTCAATTCACGTCTTGGTAAGGACGCGCAGGAACTGACGGCGGAATGGGTCGGCAACACGTGGTACAAGTTGCGAGCCCGCGTCGTAATGGCGGTGATCGACTGGATTATCGACATGTTCCGCATGGTGCTGAATTTCATCGAACGGTTCTTGTACGCGGTCGATGAGGTGCTGCGATTTCACAGTGATGAAAGCTGGTTGTCGATTGTGGCCAAAGCCTGTTTGGGGGTGATTTGGTCGTTCGTGTCGTTCATTATTCGCATTTACGTCAATCTTTTGATTGAGCCAACGCTGCATCCGGTGAAGCACTTCCCCGTTGTCACCGTGGCTCACAAGATGTTCCTGCCTATGATTACGCTGGTGGGCGAATTCATGCTGCACCTGTTCAGGCCGTATCTGGGAGTCTGGATGGCGGGGCTTTTCACAGGATTCAACATCTTCTTTATGCCCGGGATTTTCGGGTTCCTCGTTTGGGAACTGAAGGAGAACTGGCGTCTGTATCAGTCGAATCGAAAGAACCAACTGACGCCGATGGCAGTAGGCAGTCATGGAGAAACGGTCGCTCGACTGCTGCGGCCGGGGTTCCATTCCGGCACGTTGCCCAAACTCTTCCGCCGACTACGGCGTCTTGAACATCAGGAAGCGTCACTTCGCCGCTTTAGCGCGCGTCGAGCGGGAGGCGATCAGCTGGAACATGTTGAAAAAGCCATTCGCAGCTTTGTCGAAAGAGAATTCATCAGTTTGCTGAAGTCGTGCCTGGTTTGGAAAGACACGGGACTGCAGTGCGGTCCCATTCACGCGGCGTCGAACAGTTTCTATGTGGATGTCGAATGCAGCCGCCTGGGAAGTCAATCCTGCCGACTGCTGTTCCAGGAGCAAAGTGGCTGGGTTGCTGCGTCTGTCCCCGTTCCCGGCTGGCTGAGATTCGCATCGGGAGACCAGTTACGATCGTTCCAGAACGCACTGCAGGGTTTTTACCGGAAATCAGGGATTGACCTGATTCGAGAGCAGCTGGAAGCCAATCTGATCCACGATCATCCATACGATATCGACGCGGATGGATTTGCGATCTGGCCTGATGGCCACTTCGATAAAGAGCTAACTGTCGATTTGTCTCGAAACGGAGTTGTGCGACCAACGCCAGGCAATGAAGCGGCGGCGGCAGGGATTCTTCCTGCTGATCGCAAAGCAGTGCTCTTTGCTGAATCGACGACCGAATGGACACACTGGCAAGCCTTGTGGACACCGGTCGATGGCGCTGGAGTCGATCACAGTCTGCCACTCGCATGTTCTCAATTGCCAGCCGAACCAGTCCTGCGTGCGATCCGGTAAGGGACGCTCTACGAATCTTCGCTCACGCGAATCCGACAGCCTGACGTGCCTTCGCATACGTCGCAGCCGCTCGATGGGGCGTCCTTCAGCGACGCGGTCGCGTTCTCAAGGCACTGCTCAATCCGGTCGCTGATGATTGCATTCATGCTCGGGTGCATGCCAAACGGGGCCGTCACCAGCCATTCAACGCCGCGATGTTTCTGTGCCGCGACGGACACCAATCGCGGAATATCTTCTGTCCAGTGTCGACCAGGAGACAGAAAATAGGGAAACACCACGACACGCCGAGCACCGCGTTTGACACACCGATCGAAGGCGACGGCGATTGAAGGCTCCGCCAGCTCCATGTGAGCAGGCTCGACAATTGTGTAGGCAGAGTTCCGTGCAAAACGTTCGGCAGCCAGGCGCAGCATCACGTTGCTTTCACTTCGACGTGAACCGTGGTCTACAATGATCACGGCTGTCTGACTGAGATCTCCTGCAGGGCTGCCGACTGTCATGAAGGCACCGCCACATTGTCCATGATCAAACGCAGAATCTGTGATGCACGCTCACGATGGCCCTCGCGCAGCGTGCCGCGACACACGACACGATGCGCCAGGACGGGAATCACAATCTTTTTGATGTCGTCCGGGATCACGTAGTCGCGCCCCGCGACCATCGCCATCGCCTGCGCGGCGCGATAGAGCGTTAGCGCTCCACGTGTGCTCACGCCGAGCGTTAATTCGTTGTTAGATCTGGTCTGATCAATGATCTCCAGCATGTACTCCGAAAGGGAATTATCGACGGCAATTGCCTGAACCTGTCGCTGCAATTCCACAAAAGGACCTGAATCGACCACAGCACTAATCGAATCCACCGGCTGACCGTCGCGATGGCGCTGCAGGATTTCCAATTCTGACTTTCGGTCGGGATACCCAATGCTCAAACACATCATGAAGCGATCCAGTTGATTCTCCGGCAGTGGATAAGTGCCTTCGAACTCAAACGGATTTTGAGTCGCAATCACCAGAAAAGGATTTGGCAGCGCATGTGTCGTGCCGTCGATTGAGACCTGTCGTTCGCTCATCGCTTCAAGGAGAGCGCTTTGAGTTCGTGGTGTCGTGCGGTTGATTTCGTCAGCCAGCAGTACGTTGCTGAAGATTGGCCCCGCCCGGAATTCAAATTCCCCGGTCCCCGGGCGATAAACATTGCCGCCCAGGATATCGCTGGGGAGCATGTCCGGCGTGAACTGCAGTCGAGTAAACCCACAGCCCAGCGTTTTCGCAAGGGCGCGGGCCAGTGATGTCTTGCCCAGCCCTGGGGCGTCTTCCAGCAGGATGTGTCCGCCGGCAAGCAACGTCACCACCGCCAGTTCAACGGTTTCCGGTTTCCCCAGCAACGCGGATTCCACGTTGGCGATAATCTTCCGGACGATTTCCTGACTCACAGTGGTTCCCTATGGATTAACGGGGGACGTGGGCTCATCGGGCTTAACGGGATCACTCGGCGCATCCGAAGTTCCAGTTTCAGGCTGCTTCGAATCATCCCAGACGCCGAGATCGAAACGCTTCCAGAATTCATCGGCGCTCAGATCTTCCTCAATCGATGTCTGAATAGAGTTAAGACTCTTCATTGCTCGAATCGTGTCGATTCCATTGTGGATTCGCCCGGGCGACAGGACGATTCGTTCAAGGCTCAGACCAGCCAGGGGACTCAAGTCGGTAACCTTTGTATCGACGATATTCAGTCGCCTTAGCGACGCCACAGACGAGAGCGGACTCAAGTCACTGACTTCCGTGCGTTCGACATCCAAACTGATCAGCCGCGACCCGGAGAGCGGTGTCAGGTCTGTGACTTTCGAACCAGTGAGCCACAATGTATTCAGCGGCATGTCCCTGACGGAATTCAAATCACTGAATGGAAGATTCAGCACATTGAAATGCGTCAGTTTCATGCCTTCAAGGAATCCAAAGTCGGTGACTTTTGTATTCTGCAGTTTGAGCACTTTAAGTGGCATGCCCTTTAATGGTGTCAGATCCGCGACTTGTGTGTTTTCCAGAATCAGGTTCTCGAGCGGCATTCCGACGAGTGGTGTCAGGTCAGAGACGTATGTAAAACCAAGATCGAGGGCACGGAGCGGAAGTCCTCGGAGTGGTTCGACAGAACGCAACCCAGAGCGCAACAGATTGGCTTTGACGACATCGTTTCCTTCGACGAAAAATTTTGCCATCTCATTCGTACCCAACTGCTCACGCAGCACTTCGGGGTCGGCTCGCAGCGTCGTGGTGTTGTTCTTAGCCGCGCGGCGTGCCAGGTCCGCAGCCGACATTTCCGATTCCACTTCCGTCTCGCCACAACCAGAAATCGTCACCACGCAAAGCAGTGCGAGCCCCATGGCATGCCATGCGTTCCGGCTGGTGCGTTTGAAATAGTAGCCCCAAGCGTAAGCGAGGGAACGAGTTAGGCAGAATCCCTCGCTCACGCCTCGGGTTGCAAAAACGCTCGGTTTCCGCCAAAACTGGTGCTGTCCAACTAACACGTTGTCTGTCTTCAATTGATGTCGATCAATCATGAGTCCGGGCTCCAATCCCTTGCCATGGCGGAGAAAATGTCTCCGCGTTCCCGAAAATCCTGAAACCATCCGTAGCTCGCGCAGCCCGGAGAAAGCAGAACGATATCGCCTTGTCGGCTGAACGCAACCGCACTCCGAAAAGCATCCGGAAAGTCCGTGGCAATTGAGATTGGCAGCTGAGTCGATTCACTTGAAATTAACCCCTGGAGCGCTGTGGCTGTTTGACCCATCAAGACGACGGCTGCGGCCCGCGCTCTGATTTCGGCGGCGAATTCGCTGAGATCCTGCCCCTTGTCATATCCGCCCGCGAGCAGGATCACGCGCCCGGGAAAAACGCGGAGGGCCATGATGGCGGATTCCGGCGTTGTCGCGATTGAATCATTCCAAAACATTCGCCCCTCACGTTCCGCGACCAATTGCAGGCGATGCGGCAATGGTTGAAACTGCAGGAGCGCGGCGGAAAACAGCGTTGGATCCGCTCCGGCGATCCATGCGGCGCAGGCGGCTGCGGCGATATTCATTTGATTGTGACGCCCCGGGATGTGCGGCGGCACCGAGAATCTGATGGCGTCTTCAAATCCCTGGTTCCGCAGAATGATCATCCCGTCCTCCAGAACAGCGCCTTCGGCACCGGAGTCCTGGAGGGAGAATTCGAATCGCCGTCCGCGAATGCGCCACGGGGGATCGCCGGAATCTCCATCCGGACAATTCGCCGCACCGGGAACGATCGCCACATCGGTTGAAACCTGAGCGTCGAAAATTGACTGTTTGGCACCTCGGTATTCTGCTTCCGTTCCGTGCCAGTCCAGATGATTGGGCGAAAAGTTTGTGAGCACGGCGATGTCAGGTCGAAACTTTTTTTTGCGAAGAAGATGGAGTTGGAAACTGCTCAACTCCAGCACGACGATGTCTTCGGACTGAATTTCTCCGACTCGATTCAGCAGACTGATTCCAATGTTTCCGCCCAGCCAGACCCTCCCATCGAAATCAGGATTTGCCCCGACGAGAAAGTGATGAATCATTGCAGTCGTCGTGGACTTTCCATTGCTGCCAGTGACCGCGATCACGGGAGCGGGATTGTGACGCAGGAACAGTTCGATCTCGGTGGTCACATCGATCTGCCGAGATCTGGCCAGAGTGACCAGTTCATTCTCCGGGCGGACGGCAGGATTAACGACGAGCAGCTGGCAGTCAGTCAGCACGTCTTCAGGATGTTCACCAAGTGCAAGCCTTGCTATGGAAACGTCGCTAAGTTGTGCCAGTGAATCGGAAAGCTCTCTCTCAGTTCGCAGGTCCGTGACCGTGACAATCGCTCCGCGTTGCGCTAGAAATCTGGCAGCAGCGACCCCACCACCAAAACGCCCGAGTCCCATAATCGTGGCGTTTTGTCCGAGGAAGTTCGTTGAATCGAAGGAGTTCGTCATATTCCGGGGATTGTCGATTCGCCCACACGGAATTGCAATGCCGCCAAATAGGGGCCTTTTATTCCTTGTCGCCTGGGACGGGAAAGAATGTCGGTTCCTGGGTACATTGATATCAGGCGCTCGCCTAAATCTCTTAGAAATCTTCGCCAGGGCATCGTCTCATGAATCATTTCTTCGCTCCCGCAGTGAGACTCTTGAATCATCTGCACTATCCACGCAAATTTGGATTGATTGGATTTCTGTTCGCTCTGCCTCTGGGACTGCTTGCCTGGTTTCTCGTCAGCGAACTGAACGAACGCATCGAATTTTCCGTGAATGAGCAACTTGGAAACGAATACATTTCGGTCGTGCATGAGTTCGCGTCCGATCTGCGGGATCATCGAGGGCTGACGTGGTCTCGAGCGGGCGGCCCGGAAATGTCTGCGGCGCTGCAGCGGGTTGAAGAGCGACTGGCAAACGACATAAAACGCATCGATGACGTTGATCGAAAGCTTGGCGGGTCGCTGCGAACAACTATCATGTGGTCAGCAATTCGGGAGAAATATGAGTCCCTGAACAAGGCTGCGACGATCTCAGATCCCGCCGATGCGAAGAATCGTCATACCGAATTGATTTCCGACGTGATCGCGTTGATGAACCAGGCGGGGGATCAGTCAAATCTGATTCTTGATCCCGAACTCGACTCTTTTTACCTTATGGACCTTGTCGTCAATCGGTTACCACTTCTGACCGAGCAAATCGGACAGACGCGTGGTTACGCAGCAGGCCTCGCGAAGAATTCCACGAACGCGGACATTGCAAAGTTTCGCCTGAAAAGTTCGGCTGACGCAATTGCCACACGCCTGGCAACGCTGAATCATCACTTTGAGACATCGTTCCGTGAGACAAAAGACCCTAATCTGGCCACGCGACTGAAACCCGTGGTTCAACGAAGTGTTTCTACGGCAAATCAATTTCTCGACCTGATCAACGCCGAAATTCAGACCCCCACTGACTCTCCTGAATTCGCTGATAACGTGTGGATGCACGGATCCAAAACGCTCCAGGAGCTTGACGAACTCTACACGCAAACGTCTTCGGAACTGGATCGACTTCTGCAGACCCGCGTCTCTGCTTTGAAGAATCGCAGAATGTTTGTGGTTGGGGGCACATGCAGCTGCGCACTGTTGGTCGTCTATCTGTTTGTCGCCTTCTATCTGGCGGTGATGCGCACGGTGACGCAGCTCGATGCAGCCTCCGTCCGTATGCTGACTGATCAATCGGGTGGTACGCAGTTTCATGTCGATACGCGGGATGAACTCGGGCAGATCACAAGGTCGTTTGGATCTCTGGCCGCCAGACTGAAGACGGAAAGTATTGCCCTGCAAAACAGCGAACAGCGAATGCGGGCGATTTTCAATGGTGCCACGGACGCCGTGATCACGATCGATGAACGTGGCCTGATCGAATCTGCCAATACGGCGACGGTGAGGCTGTTCGGATACCGACCGGAAGAACTCATCGGTAACAACGTGCGGATGCTGATGCCGGAACCATTCCACAGTGAGCACGATGGTTACCTGCTGCGTTATCTCACCACAGGTGAAAAGCGAGTCATTGGGCATGGCCGCGAAGTGCTGGCGCTGCGGAAAGACGGGACAGTGTTCTCAGCCGAACTCAGTGTCAGCGAGGTCCTGTTGGATGACCGTCGTATCTTCACGGGCATCGTCCGGGACATTACGATCCGCAAACAGGCCGAAGCCGTCCTGGCCGAACGCACACAACTCGCCGAACTGACGGCCAGCGTCGGAGTTGCTCTGACCGCCGGCGGCGTGCTGCGTGAGATCCTGCAGGGCTGTTGCGAAGCCGTCGTCCATCACCTCGACGTGGCCTTAGCTCGCGTCTGGACCGTTTCCGAATCCGGCGAGATCCTGGAACTGAAGGCCAGCGCCGGACTCTACACACACCTTGATGGCGCACACGGTCGAGTCACAATCGGCACACTCAAGATCGGCCTGATCGCTCAGGAACAGGCTCCGCATTTCACGAACGAGGTCGTGGGTGACTCGCACATCGACGACCAGGAATGGGCAAAAAGCGAGGGGATGGTCTCATTCGCCGGGCACCCTCTGATTGTGGACAATCGACTGGTCGGAGTGATGGCCCTGTTCGCCCGGCATCCGTTGTCCACGGCGACCTTCGCCACGCTGGCGGTCATCGCGGACAGCATCGCCGTGGGGATCGAACGCTGCACCGTTCGGTCCGCGTTGGAACTGGCTCTGGCTGAGGCAAAACGAGCCAGTCAGGCCAAGGGCGAGTTTCTGGCGAATATGAGTCACGAAATTCGCACGCCGATGAATGGCATCATCGGCATGACCGACCTGGCTATGGGCACATCGCTCACTGCGGAGCAGCGTGGGTACCTTGATACTGTCAAATCATCCGCAGACTCGCTGCTCCGCATCATTAACGACATTCTTGATTTCTCGAAGATTGATGCGGGCAAGCTGGAACTCGATCACCGTCCATTCCGGCTTCGCGATTCGCTGGGCGACACCATGAAAACGCTCGCGATTCGAGCCCATGAAAAACATCTGGAACTGCTTTGGCATACCGCACCTGATGTTCCAGACTGTTTGGTGGGAGACGTCGGTCGGCTGCGTCAGGTTCTTGTGAACCTCGCCGGAAACGCAATCAAGTTCACGGAACGTGGCGAAGTGGGAGTTGGAGTCAGCCGTGTTGATTCTGACGAATTGATCACTCGGCTGGCGTTTTCCGTGCGAGACACAGGCATCGGGATTC
>JBBQSE010000118.1:0-18537 GCA_038214195.1 Planctomycetales bacterium | reverse complement strand
GCACTGGGTGCAGCTGCGTTGCACGTGATGCGGGCAACCGGTCCAACTGACCTGGATCAAATTATGGACTCCGTACAGAAAGCGACCGGCTCAACACCCGAAATTCGCTTTGATGCAAGTCACCAGATGGACCACAGTGATCGCGAACTGCCAATCGCTCAGTTCACTTGAACATTGATCGCTGCTGACGATCATTTGCCAAATGGCAGATGGCATCAGGAAATCCGCCTGGACTGACTTGAAATCAACCCTCAATGTCTGCGAGCATCTTTGATGTTCGCAGGCATTTTTTGCAATTAGGCGATCGGCAGATGGTGACATACCCAAAAAGAAGCCCGGCTTCTTCAAGAAGCCGGGCTTCTGGTGGTAAATCGTTTTCTGCCGATCGCCTTAGGCTCCAACCCCGTGAGGCGCGTGTGACTGAAACTCAGCCCAGTCCAGAACGAATGCAGGAACTCCTGGTTGACGCGGCAGAATCGTTGACGCAGCTTGGAAACGGGAGCGGTTACGTTGAACTTGCTGGTCACTGGCGAGGCACAACCAATCTCATCGAATTCGCTCAGCAATTTCCAACACGAGAGTCCCAAAACGCTGCCGGAGCCCTGCCGCGTTGTGTGGTCTTTGTTGAATTTGCTCGATGGGCACTTGGAGACAACGCCACGCGCGCAGCAATCTCATTTCTGCGGGATCGGGCTGACAGAATTCTTGAAATTCGGCCAGACTCGAATGCAGGTGTGCTGGCTCATGCTGTCGTTTACGCCGTCTTGGCGGCGATCCTGCGATCATCGCAGGGACGGAATGACTGTTTGCAGCAGGCCGCCAAACAATTCGATCAGGCATGGCCGCTTACGGAAGAACGCACGGCAAAAACGCCAAACGTCGTCACACCCCTGGATTGCATCGTCGTGGACTATACATCCAAAGATCTTGCGGCACACATGCTCGATCAAATGACGCTGTGCGGCACCTTCGGAGAATCTGGAATCCGCGTTTCCACATGGCTGATCCTGCATCACTTGCTGCGTCGCATCTACAGCCAGGACACAAGTGAAAACATCAGTGACAACCGACTTCGAGTCATGTTCTATGACGCTCGGAATCGCAAAGGACACGTTCAGCCCGCATTGCTTGAAAAAGTCCGTGCTCCAAGAGTTGGAGTCTACCTTGATCCACTAAGTTTTGGTGTCTGTCCGGTCAGTCCCAGTATGTGCAACAGTTTTCGACTTGGGTTTCGCTGCTGCCGACAAACAATGCTCAACGATCTTGCGGCGATGAGGATTTCCGCAGACCTGCCACTGACTGTGGATTCGCTGGGAGGCAGTTCAGCGGACGGACTGATTGTCGCAGGCATGATCATCACGGCGAACGAGCAATCACTCGACTCGACGCGGACCGCCACGTGTCGTTTTGCGTCCATCAAAGAGCTGCTGCAACAACCGGACCATAAGAACCTGGATCCAGCCGAAGTGAAATTCGCCTCTGTCGCCGGCATCGTTCCCAAGATTAACGCCGCGTGGCAAAAAGAACATGGACTGGCAGAGATCTTTCTTCACTCACAGGACGAGATACGATGGCGAAAGGCAAATCCTGGGCGTCGATCTCCAACAGTGACACCAGTCGAAAATCTCAGCCAGTTGGTGATCGGACTGACTGCGAATCAGACACTGGACGACGAGATACAGCGACATGCGGAGAGCATGCATGCTCAGTGGGAGCAGGTTAAGCAGGCCATCCGTGAAGAAACAGACCACATTGAGAAAGACCATCGTTTTGACTGCTACATCGAACCCAACATGCGTATCGAGGGGCCGCCAACGGTACTTCAAAAACGTGATGAAGCCTCTGCCGATGAAGCCGGGCAGATGGCCACGCTGAAAGGTCGTGAACGCGAAGAGATTCACATTCCGGGCGATACAGAAAAGGAACAGGATGAATCACTGCTGAACCTCCTTGAGTTCAGTATCCGAGGCACACCACTGCCGGTCGCCGATGAAGAATCAGAAGACGCCGCGCGACCCGCATGGTTAAAGCCTGGGCGTCCGATCGTGCTGTACGACAATGCGGGAGCTGGCAAGACCGTTTGTACGCACCGCATTCGGCACCTGTTGACCAGTCCAAAGCATCATCAAAGGCTCTTCGGACACAAGTCGCCGGTGCTGGTTGTCAGACTGGACGGACGCTGGTTGCGGGAATTTGTGGACAGGGGCAGGCCACTGACCATTCCTGAACTTCTTTCGAAGATCTTTGCCGAAGAGTCTGGACGGAAAGATGCCGCGAGCCAGCCATTTGTCGATGAAATTGTCGCCCATGCCCTGAATGAAAATCGCGTTGTACTGATTCTGGACGGATTTGATCAGTTTGAAGACGTAGAGCAGCAACATGTGGCCACCGTGTTCAACACGCACAAAGATGCGCGCAAGTGTCACTGGATTCTCACCAGCCGCGTCCACACCATCGACGAATTTCGAGGACCGGACCAATTGTTTCAGGACAATCGCTGGACGCGGGTGCGCATTGACCCCTTTGAACAGTCTCAGCAGGACCGGTATTTTGCCCGAGTCGATGCCAATGGCCGTGCGATCGGTCCGGAGTGGATCGATGCCATTGGTGGCGAAGAAAACCGTGGGCCGATGGCGGATCTGCTGCAACTGCCGATGGTTCTTTGGATGATTCGCGAATTGATCGACGATGCACGTGAGAATCACGAACCCGTTCCGGCATTCTTTACACTCAGCGATCTGTACCTGGTAACGTCCCGAAAACTGCTGGCCCGGGCATTGAAAGCCAACTCCAAAGCCGTTGCCACGCGTTTGATCGAAAAGAAGATTGACGTTCCGGTCCTTTCCATTGAACAGCAGCTGACAGAACTTGAGCACGTGCTCACGTTGATGGCATTTCAGTTGATGCTGATGAAGAACTTTAACGGCGAGGTTCGGAACGACCGAATCACACGATTTGAGGAACTGTGTCTCGACCGGTATCACCACGAACTGGACCAGAAACTGGAATCAGAAAAGTCGATTCGAAAACTGGAGTCCCTGAAGAAGGATCTGGCACAAGCAGACGTTCGCTGGAAATGGGCCATCGAAGTTCTGAAGACCATTGAACTCAGTCATCGATCAGTCACGGAAGCCTACAGTGACGCGAAGCTCGCGTTTCGCAGTCGGAAGATGGTCGAATGCCATGCCGCACGCTATCTAACGTGTTATGCAACCCAATGGGACATCCTGGCAGGCGGCGTCGCTGACGACATGCCTGAAGTTGACCTTCAGGATGATACGCAAAACCTTGCGACACTGTGTGCCTGGAATCACACGACCGATCCTGAGTGGCAGGAGACATGGGAACTGGCGATCAACATGCCTCAGAAGCCCGTGTCAGATCGGGATCAGAATGGGGTCATCAGGAACGCGGTGATCAATGACACTGTCACCAGTCGCAGTCTTTCGGCGTTGTTTCGACACCCCAAGCGGTATCCGGGCCGTGATATTCGCCCGACCAAGTTGATGTATAAAGCCTGGCATCTGTTTGAACTGGATTTGCCACTGCTGCGGGAACGCCGCTATCCAATTAGCGGCAAGCTGGTGAAAGGAACCGAATTTGATGAAAAACAACTGCACTATCTGGGCAAAGAACTGCTCTTGGGAGAACTTAGAGTCAATCACGCCGTCGTGAAACAGCGGCTGCAAGCCATGACGGACTTTCGACGAGACAACGAGGAACTACTGGGTGGAATTGAATCGCGGCTGGATACAGTTCTGATCTCGAATTCCACTGGGCTCCCAAGACGAGTACCGCTGCCAGCCGACGAAGCAGAACGAGCCACCGTTCTTTCGCAGTGGCAGAAACAGTCATCACTGGAAAAGAGCCTGACGTTTCTGCAATGTCCGCCGCAGTCGTTGCTGGAGGCCTATGAGCGACTGACTGCAGAAGTACGCATCCATCATGTAAGCCCGGCCGTGAACCCCGCGATCAAAGGCCATGAAAACGAAGCCATCGCTCCATTCCAGCTGCAGGCCACCACGGTCACGCGGGCGATGTATGCCCGGTTTGATTCGGTGTTTCAGGACAGCACTGTCGCTCCAGACTGGGGAGACGGCGATCTGAAATCGACACTGGCAAAGCGAGCGTCGGCGTTTGAGCAGTACGCCGAGAACGAGGACTTTCCGATCTTGTGTACCAACTGGTATGACGCATCGATGTTCTGCAAATGGCTCGGAAGTGAGTACCGGCTGCCCACAGAGTTCGAATGGGAACATGCCTGTCGCGCGGGGACGACAACGGAATATCATTTTGGTGACGGCCTGAACGGCACGCAAGCGAACTGCGATGGAAATTATCCCCATGGGACAGACAGCAGCGGGAAGACACTTAGGCAAGGGCCGTGTCTTGAGCGGACAACACCTGTTGGCTGCGAAAGTTACCCATGCAACCCATACGGCCTGTTTGACGTACACGGCAATGTCTGGGAATGGACTATAGACAATCGGGATTCGGACGACGCTCATTGGTCGTCTCGTGTTTTGCGTGGGGGCTCGTGGAGGAGCTACGCAAGCAACTGTTATTCTGCGCACCGCCACGACTACACGCGTAACGAACGTAGCTACTACATTGGATTTCGTGTTTGTGGCGGTTAGCGTTCCCCAGTCATCTTGGTTTTTCTGAGTTGCTGTTTCTCTGTCCTCTGACACTCTGAACTCTGTTCCCTCTGAACGTGGCGACGAAGCGAGTAGCCAGTAGGTCAGGCTGTGCCTGACATTTCCCGACAGTTGCGATCTGTTTGTGTCAGGCACAGCCTGACCTACGGTATGACTGTTTGCTGCGTGGAGAGCGCGTCCGGTCTCTGCTACGGCGAGCGGCAGTCCTGACTGTCGGGCAGGACTTCGCGGCCTCGCCGCGACCTGAGTACACGCAGTATCAGCGGGACACTATGCGGAAGTCTGAGGCTACACTGTTTATGCAACCGCGCCACTCGCACAGGCAGTCCCCTCATCCGGCCTGTCGGCCACCTTCTCCCCCGATTTCGGGGGAGAAGGGACGTGAGCAGAGTTTGATTGTCCTGTGACGGTGCAACTTGAGTCGAATTCCTGCGAGTCGTTCTATGAGTGCCGCCAGCATATCCCGGAGTTGCGATTTTGAATCTCCAAACAACAGTAGATCACGTAGTCAGGCTGTGCCTGACATTTTCGACAAGTGCGATCTGTTTGTGTCAGGCACAGCCTGACTACGGAAACTCAGCTGTTTGTGTCAGGCACAGCCTGACCTACGGAAATTTCAAACTGAAAGGCCAGCATTTCCAGCCGTTCCGTCAGTGTGTGGCGAAAGTGCTTTGGAAACCGTCGGGTGTGGTTCAGCAGCCACACATTGAAATCATGAACTTTCACAAACAGCGGTGTATCAGGAATTCGCGTTTTCATTTTTCAACTCGCGCGCGGCGACTTCGTCGCCGCGTTCAGAGGGAACAGAGTTCAGAGGGTCAGAGGACAGAGAAACAGCAACTCAGAGAAGCCAGGATGACTGGGGAACACTAACCACGACACACACGAAAGCCGCTGAAGTAGCTACGGTCGTCGGGCGAGTAGCTGAAGCGGTACGCAGAACGACAGAAGTCTGCGTCGTAGAGCCACGAGCCCCCACGCAAAACACGAGAAGACCCAGGAGCACTCGGATCGGCGTTCGCATCGTACGGGTTCGAACACCATTCCCAGACGTTGCCGGAGAGGTCCAGCAGTTCTGGGCCGGCAGAATCGCTCGGATGATGTTCTCCCGCATTCTTCAATGCCGCAATTGTATCTCCACGACCACGGCTACCAACATAGCCACTTGATTTGGCGTACCAACAGATGTCGTCTCGCATTGCTGATCCCCACCAAAAAGTCTCCGGTCGTGTATTGTGCCACCGGCAGGCCCATTCCCACTCCCATTCCGTCGGCAGCCGATACTTCTCGCCAGTCAGGGCCGAAAGCCACGCACAGAATTCCGTGGCCATAAACCAGTTCACCTGCACCACCGGCTGATCATCCTGATTGCTGTATTGATCCCGCTGGCGGCGATGCGTCGGACAAAACAACTCAAACAATTCATTCGTCACCGGGAAATCGGCCAGTTCAAATCCCGGGATCTGCTGCTGCTGAGGATGAATGGATGCGTGATCCGTGTACCCGCTCAGATCAAACGTGCCCGCCTGAATCGTGGCGAAACTGGAGGTGAAATCAAACGTGCCCTTTCCGCTACACAGGCTTTTCAAGCCGTCCTTGATCCACGCTTCCTTTGAAATCGAGGCGTACAGTGAAACCCCATCCGGCAGCAGTTCTCGCAATGAATAGAGATACGCCGCATCACGCGTGGAACGATCAGTGACTAACTTCAGGTCGATCAGGCCTGCGGCGACAGCACCGGCTGCCGCCGCCTTTGTTACACCGGTCTGAACTTCCATATCACTACCGACGGCCTGGCGATAATCAAACCAATTCGGCCAGTCCCGGTGAACCAGCCAGCGACTCAGACTCTGGACCGCAGCGGAAAACGGAGTTGTGTCCCGCAGGAGACTCTGATAGACCAGCCAGGGATTTCCCAGTTCGATCAATTCCAGGGCCAACTCCTCCCGGCGATCCTCATTGGCATGACTGAGCGCAAATCGCAGCGTGTCGCGCCACATCGAGGGCCGGTCATTGTTGTCCCCCTGCATGAATGAGAGCAGATTGCCATTCTGATCGCAGGTCTCGTGGATCTGCGACAGAATCTTGCGACGTGAATCGGCGGGGACTCGATCCCGAATTGTATCCTCGCCGCTGTCACGATCGAATTCACTGACCTCATCCATCAGGTGGCAGCCAGCAAAGAACTCCAGAAACGATCTGTGGCGAAACGCCAGCCCGCCCTCGTCGGCACGATCCAGCACCTGATATTCTGTGATCACATCTACCTGATGCAACGCCTTCAGATTACCGTCCTTGTTCAGATGATAAGCCTCGCGAAGCTTCGTGTACTCCGGGCCTTCAATAAAGTTCGTGGGATCATGCCGCCGGGCCATCGCCCACGCCACCTGCCCCAGAATTTCCCGCAGCCGCTCTTTCGATTCCAGCAGGTCTTCCTGCCGCGCGGCCTCAATGGACGTCCACCCCTTGCCAATCAGATGCCGGACGGCCAGATCGTACAGTTCATACCGGCTGGTGATGTCCTGAAGCCGCCTGGCAGGTTCCAGAGGACTTTCTTCCACCGCAATCTGCTTCAACATCTGCAACAGCAACGGCGTTTCCAGCAGATCCTTCCATTGGTGCCTGCGAATTTCATCGGCGTCTGATTGCCAGTCGACTTCATCGCTGCCGGATATCAATTCATCGGCGAGTTCTCCGAGATATCTTTTTTGCCGCTTATCATTAAACGGTTGCAGTTCCAGCGTGCGCCAGTGCAGGTTGTCCATAAACGCTTCTTTCCGACCACGCAGCACTTCGGGCCGTCCTGTCATGATCACGGGACATTCTGTGCGATCTCCGCTTCCCAGAAACGCACCCAATCCCGGCACCCCGTCGCTCACCTGATCCAGGGCGTCCAGCAGAAAAACGACTTTTCCCTGTTTGACCATCCAGCGGAACCAGGTCCGCACGTCTTCCTGACTGATGTCCAGTTCCTTCTGCCGCAGTGCCGACGTGTTTCCCCCATCTGTTCGGGCCATCTCAAGGTATTGCTTAACCGGCGATTTTAGTCGATCAGCCAGCGCGTCCAGGACGCCGTCTGGATTTCCGTTCCAGGTAATGTCGCCCAGTGAAGAATCCAGCCCCGTCGTTCGTCCCAGACGCAGTGGAAGCAATCCGTTGTCGGACGCAGCAATCCGATATTCACAGTAAAGAATAAACATGGATTTTCCGAGTCCACTGTCGGCGAACAAACGGACTCGATTGCCAACCCAGTTGTCGGTTGCTTCCTGATCATCTTTCGCTGCGGCCGCTGACGATCGAGTTGCCAATTGTCCGGTCGTAAGCTGCACTCGCTGCCGTCGATTCAGCAATCGTCTTTTGGCACGCTTTTTGGACGTCGCTTTGTCAACAGGCGGCTCAGTTGAAGCGGCCATAACGTCGGACAAGGCCACGTTTTCCTCAGACTTCTGATCTTTGCGTTTGTCGTCTGCAACAATCTCGCAAATCGCCGGGCGGATCCAGGGCGTACAGAAACTCTTCAGCAGTCGTTTTGCTTCCCGCTGCAGAACCGCATTCACGCCCCGAGTCAACCGCCGATGCCGTGTCATCAGGCGGTATGCGTCCGCCAGTGAATCGGCTTCGGGAAATGCAAGCCTTTTATTTGTTTTCGGTATCAGGGTCTTGTCCTGATCTTTGGCAATCACAACTTCCAACAGATGTCGATGCTGCATGGGGCCGACAATGGTTTTGACATCGACAGACCCAACGCCTTTCAACTTGTCAGTGCCCCATGTCAGCGAAGCAATCGAGGCGGTCACGCCGACATGCGGATCCAGCGGATCATGTCCACCAGCATTGTCCGGATTGTCCACGTGAGAGGCTATCATCGCACAGGCAAACGCGACTTCTGCGGATGGCCCCAAGAGTGGCAACTGCAACGGACGATCTTTGGGTTCCAGTGGTAGTGTCTGCACGGCGGTGTGGAGGTCGATGGACCAGCGCCAGTCGAATTGGCACATCGTGCTGCCGACCAGATGAGACGCCGCGAAATTGCGAACCGCCCAGAGTGCATTCTGCAACCCCGTTGAGAACTTGCCATCCATGTTCAGATAGCCGCAGCGATAGGCGTCCGGCAATAGAACGCCACATCCGTCGGGAAGTCGTTCCAGAATGATTTCCGCCAGAACTCCCTGCGGATTGTCATAGTCGTTCCATGCAAACATGATTTTTGTTCGCACGGTGACTTCCGGCTTGCGATGGTCTCCGCTGAGTGAAGCGAGAATCTCTCCCGCCATCTGAATTCCGGGATGCGACCAGCCGCCAGTCGCTGTCGCGATGTCACGAAGGACGCTGCGGCATCGTTCGGCGGTGATTTGCTTCATGAACGATGGCTCAAGATGATTCGGCGTCTGAAGACCGATCACAGGTTGTTTGGCACGATCAACAGGCTGGTTATCGGTAACAGGGACGTACTGCCATGATTGTGCAACCACCTTTGCCATCTGCCGAATCGCACTTTCCAGGTTTGCATCGTCCTGAATAAATGCGTTGATCAGTGACAGTCGAGCGGCATACAGCGGATAACAGTCCGCGAACACTTTGATTTGTCCGTCGGAAAGCCGCGCCTGCCATTGCAGTGCCGGCTGAAGAGATGTCTGCGTATCCAACAGTTCCGCCAGACCAGCTCGATCGAAATCCGGCTGGTGCGGCTGATCGGCCGCCCATTCCAGCAGGGCGCACCGCCCCATTGTGATGTGCTTTTGAAGCCATCGAACTCTGGTCAGGTACGGCTGATACGCAATTTGCTGAAGGGCTTCAATTAGGTTGCTGTCGTCTGCCATGCTGCTTTCCGTTAATGTTTCTGCGGCAGATGGTAATCGGAGCAGGGACAGAGTTGAATTCCACAGGTCGCAGAAGATGCTAATCTGGTCGTCGGTCACTCCGGATTGCAGAAGATACAGTCCGGTTCCGGCCCCACCGGAGCTTCATGAATCTCAGGGATTGAATCTGCAGGCCAGCGCACCCGCAGCCAGTGCGATGTCCGGATATCGCTGTTCAGCCAGCGGAACCAAAGTTCAATTCCCAGGCTGCAGGCCAGGGCATTCAGGTGCAGCAGACTTCCGGCTCGCTCGTCGTTCCATTCACGGCGGCGACCTCGGTGCAGACTGCCTTCCGGGGCTCCCAGTTCGTAGAGAACCTGATCGAGATTGGCCATGCGCGGCACACAGGCGACGCAGCCGCGTTTCGGTTCCAGCAAGCGGATATCGGCAGACATGGTGCGGAGGTCGTCCTGCCATTCAATTAGCGTGCCGAGGTCCACGTGGACCATTTCTGCCTCCTGGCATAAACGAGAGACGGCAAGGCGTCCTGTGTTGTTGTCAATGAATGAAAAAACCGTGTCCGATCGAGATCCCTGCAGGACTCGCACGCCATCGACGGAAGTGACCGAATGCGGAACGCAGGTGACGGTGAGTTCCGGTTGATTGCGTCGCAGAACTTTGGCCAGATGCACGGCTTTGTTGGCCCCGAGATCCGCACTGCGAGCCATCGGCATGGCGTCCAGGTTCTCAGGCTGAATCGTGTCGCCATCGATGATCGTCAGACGCCGTACACCCGCCGCGACGAGCTGTCGAGCAAGCTCCTGGGCTCCTCGGCCTGCTCCAATTATCGTGACGTGCATCAAAGAAAGCCGACCATACAATCGCTTGAGTGCTCCAACCGTGCGAGAGGATCGAAGTGCGGCGAGGATTCTCCTTTTCGTGGAACTGTCCGGTGATTCAGTGCTGTGGTCACGGTTCTGATCCGATGTCGATCCGGGAACAGCGTTGGGCAAAGTCAACAGGCCGTGTCCAATAAACTGAATCCGATCGGGACTGTAGCAACGTCCTTCGTCATGGATCAGCACGGATAACGCACCGAAGTTCGTTGGGTCGACTGACAGTGCGACCAGTAAATGCGACCGACGCGGCTGAACCATCTGAACAAGGTTCTCGACGGGAACAACATTGTCGGAATTGGCCGCCATCACGGCCCAGTCCAGCATCGGAGCCATCGTTTGGCCGTTTGGTCGTTTTTCAGAGTTGGTCCAGTGATCGATGATCAGTTCCAGTGATCGTGACGTCCGACGTCGCCGGACACTTCCGATGGCAAAGCGTCCGTTTTCAACAAGAACCGGACGCACGCATTCCAGAAACGCCGGCTGATTGATGATCAGAACCGTGGGCACAATTTGCTTTGATGTATGGAGAATGGGTGTCATAAATCTGTGACTCGGGAAATTGCCAGGCGGCGCGACGGTCGATGAAATCGAAGGACGTGGCAGAACGCTCCACCACGCACTTCTCCCCCGAGATCGGGGGAGAAGGTGGGCGCAGGCCGGATGAGGGGGGCTGACGATGATTGAACACAGAGTGCCAATCTTCAGCAGTCGTTTCTCCCCCGCACCCTGGCCCTCTCCCCCCGTGGAATGGGTGTGAAATTGGAGAATCGAATGCGGGGGAGAGGGGACAATCGCAATTCGCTTCAAACATCATTCCACACTGCGTAAAGTCTGACTGATCAGCAAGTTGGATCAGTCCCATTCTGCCATTCTGCCAAGTGCATCCAGCAACGCTCGTTTTGCCCGATCGTCCCGTTCGGCGTCTGCTTCACTGGTCAGCCTGTCGCTGAGTTCCTGTGATTCAAACGTGCGGGACACCGTTGTTGGCGGTGTATCGACCGGCGTTGAGGTGGTAAAAAGCGACCTGGCAGAGGCATCATCAACTGCCGCATGCATGGCATTTCTCCACAATGTCCATAGTTGTGTTCGACAACAGAACAGTTCTGTTGCCTCCTGACTATGGAATGCGGTTCGCGATGAGTTTCGGTGAAGAAAAGCAAGTTGGCGAACACGGTTTTCAAACTTTGGTTGGACAGCGCCGTTTTCGTCGTGCGCACTGCGATAGCCCCTCATCCGGCCTCCGGCCACCTTCTCCCCCGATTTCGGGGGAGAAGGGACTTAGAAGCTTTCGCAAAGTCCCGGAGAGAACCAATTTCATCACGCCAAATCACCGCTGCTGCTGCATTACATGAACAGTGGATCCTTGTGCTCCTGAAACACCCAATCACCGCAAGTAGAGGCATACCATGACAACAAGACTTCTCCGAGAAACCTGGCACGACGATGCCGATTTGCATTTGTTGCTGACCTGCGAAGGTGACAGTTGTCTGGCGGAAATCACGATGCCGATCAATCGAGGCAATACCGTCAACGTGGATGTGTTACTGCAGCCGAAAGACAGTCATGGGCTGGCCGTGGGAACTCCGATTGTGGCCCATTCGCAGAGCGTCTCGTTCCAGACGTTTCCTGAACGCCAGCGGAGCGTCGGACGTTTCTGGCTGCCCAGCGGCCTGTCGCAGGAATCGGCGAGGAATTGCTACTTTCGGGTACGCGCCGTCGAAGGAACGGCCGTCTGACACCGAAGCTGCGATTGAGCCACGGATGTGGCGACAGCAGGTAGCCGTGTGTGGAGGGACGTGCGATTGATTACTTGAGTCGCCGCGTCACTTTCTGGTAGTGGACGAGGCTACGAGTCCCTGGCGTCAGTAAAAGCAGAAGGACTCGTTGCCTCGTCCACTACCGACCCGAAGGACGCCAGTGATAAAACGCACGTCACAAAGGGTTCCACAATGCTGTTTTGTCTCGCCTTTTCAGGGCAAAACGCATTGTTGCCGACAAAACCTGGGGCGTTGCTCCAGGCTGACATGTTGTGGCCCGTTGGGCCGAATCGCAGTGTTCCAGTTGGCTTTCAGGAATTCTTGGGCCTGTGTGGTTTGCTACACTTCCCGATGACATCCACGAGTCCATGAAATCTGCGATTTCTAACCCGCGCACTTCATTTCACGCAGAACAAAGAAAAACACCGTTCCAGAGTCATCCCCGGAACAGTGTTTTAGTTCAACATTCCCGAACCGTAGCGTTCGCTTCCTCACGAATCAGTCGCTCATAATTCTCCATAACCGTTCGTCGTGCCCTTTGCAGCCGAGTTTTTAGAGTGTTCTCATTGCAGCCAAGTCTTGCAGCAATTTCCCCTATACGCAGATTCTCGCTTTTCTGCAGAATGAGTATTTCCTGATCCTCTTTGTGAAGGGCGTCGAATGCCTTTCTCTGCAAATCACTCGTGTCTTGCTGAACCCGCAGCAATGACGCTAGATCCGGGGGATCTTGATGGTCCGTCGATTCTTTCGCTTCGCACTTTCTGTTTCTTCGTCGAAGTAGCATCAGCGATTCGTTTCCGACCATCGTCAGTAGCCATGCGGCAAACACGCATTTGCTACGGTCGTATTGGTCGAGCTTTGTCTGTACTTTTAAAAGCACTTCTTGCGTAACATCGCTCGCATCGTGTTCGTTACCGACGATACGTATTGCTTTATTGAAACACTTTATTTCGTGTCGTTCCATCAGCAGGCCCAATGCTCCTGCGTCACCGCCTCGCACGGCCGCGACGAGCTGCTCATCAGTTGGTTCACACATGGTCGCCTCCTTCCTCAACGACTGCCAGGCGAATGGCGACGTTGTTGGACATCAGCACGGATTCTTCTTCCGGCAGGTAATCCAATTCGAATCCGTTCGTGATGCGGCGAGCGGTGAGGACGACTGTCTCGGACGGTGATTCGACACCATCGACAATCGGGACGACATCTATGCCACGCAGGCTGGCGGTTCGCGGCCAGCGTGGGATGATCAGGCACAGCGGTTTTGAGACAGGCGCTTCGTCGGCCAGGGGCGATGTTGAAAATTTTTCCGGTTCATCGTCTCCGTCATTCGCAGACAGGCTGGCAGCGGCAAGTCCGAACATCTGCTCTTTGCTGCGAGCTGCCAGCGACGGGATGAAGTTATCAAACGATCCCGAGGTACTGGAGTCACCAGCAAGAGTCGAAGTCGGACCAATCTGAAGAGTTCCGTTCAGCGGAAGTCCGTCAGGGCGTTCAATGACAACGTCCACTGACTTTCCATTCCTCAGCACGGTGGCGATAGGGTTCGAATTGTCTTTCGCTCTCAGTTTCCACATTTCGGCAAGGCGGTTCTGCCCGCCAATCTTGGCCAGGATGTCACGCACTTTGTCGATTGGGATTGGCGGTGGACCAGACGCCGCCGAAATGTCGGGAAACATCTCCGCCAGCAAGTCCGTCACGGTCTCGCGTTTTTCAGGGTTGGAATGGGATGGATTGGACACGGTCGGTTCTCCTTATTCGTTGGGATGGATTCTGGCCTTGCGCAAGGCGTAGGTCAGGCTCTGCCTGACATTTTCTCGGCAGTTGCGTCAGGCAGAGCCTGACCTACTGCTACGTTGATAATGAAATGCGGGTGAAAGCGACCTCGGATGAAGCGATTTTAGAAAAAAATACAGTACGGAACGGAACATGTTTGGCACAAATGACTTATGGATTTGAGAAAAACACGTAGGTCAGGCTGTGCCTGACATATTTGGGGCGGTTGGTTTTGTCAGGCAGAGCCTGACCTACGTCTACTCACAGTAGGTCCTGCCTGCCGGGCAGGACTTTCGCCGCAAGGCGAACCTGCGCGATGTGATTTGGAAAATACCGGCCCGGTTTAAGAAGGCTGCCCGCACTCAGGTCGCGGCGGGGCCGCGAAGTCCTGCCCGGCAGGCAGGACCTGGTTTTCAACTCGCGCGCTGTGACTGCGTCACTGCGGCGTTGGGAATCGCAAATCGCAGGAATCGCATCAGAGGGAAGAGAGTGGAGAGGGTCAGAGGACAGAGAAATAGCACACCAGAGAAACCAGGATGACTGGGGGAACACTAACCACGACACACACGAAAACCAGGGGTGTAGAAATCATCATTGGGCGAGTTTCCGAGGCGGAACGCAGAACGACAGAAGAATGCGCGGCTGCTCCACGAGCCCCCACGCAAAACACGAGAAGACCCAGATGCAGGGCCGTTGTCACGCTGGCAGACGTGGTCGCGATTCCCGTCGTGCCCCTCGAATGCCTCGACTCGTCTTTCGTACCAATTTCCGTCGAACCAATCCCAGCACCACTCGAAGACATTGCCATGCACGTCAAACAGGCCGTATGTATTGCACGGATATCGGTCACGGCCAACGGGCGTTGTTCGTCCCCGGAAAGGCCCTTTGTCGAGTTCCTTCCCGTTGTTGTCGTGGCCGTAGGGATAGTTTCCACCGCAGTTGGCCTGCGTGTAATTCCAGCCACTCCCAAAATGATAGGCCGTTTCTGTCCCGGCTCGACAGGCATGCTCCCACTCGCATTCCATGGGAAGCCGATAGTCCGGTCCGAGCCACTTGCA
The DNA here is from genome assembly GCA_038214195.1 of Planctomycetales bacterium. Lineage (GTDB taxonomy): Bacteria > Planctomycetota > Planctomycetia > Planctomycetales > Planctomycetaceae > SXXK01. The sequence continues at coordinate 3,593 of JBBQSE010000118.1, read as the reverse complement.
GAACATCCAGGCGTCGTACCATGACGCACAGATGACCGGATAAAGGATTGCATTCGGTGCGTCCCCAAGCGTGGCATCCGCCGGTGAGGCGAATCTCATCGAATGAACATTCGGACATCGTGCATCGAAGTGAGCGTACATGCCTCGTGTGACGGCGGTTGCCTGCATCTGAAATACCGTGACGCGAATTCGATGGCGAGGCTTTTCGTAATTACTCGTGTGTTCATTATCTGGACTGCCCATCCAGCCCACAAATGCGTCGTCACCAACCTGATCGATGCGTGACTGAGGTGGGCACTGCAACATTGTCTGGCACTTGATTCGACTGGGGGCATTTTGCCATGGTGTGCCCAGGATCCATTCAAATTTTATGAGCCACCGAAGTCCCGTCCGCCAGCATGACGGCAAGGCGTAGATCCGTTTTGGTGGGTCTTTACGACTGTGGCGGTCCAGGTCCCGCGCCAAGCTACGTGATGTCTTTCGAAACTCTGTCAGGTATTTGTCTGCGGTGGGCAAGATCAAAGCACGGGCAATCGATTCCAGACGCTCTTCAGTGATGAATCCCTGCTCGACCAGCGTTTGGCCATGATCTCGGGTCGCTTTCCCCTCAGCATCCTTCACCACATACTGCAATTGCCGAGCCAGTAGCTCGTCATATTCGAACAGCGGCCACGCCATGAACATCAGTTCCGTCGGACGCGTGCCGGATTTCGGTTCATGAAACAAAGCTGACAAAGATCGTGCCATGACCGATTCATTCACAGCGCGTCGCGGCATGTCGATGGCCAGTTTCCAGCAGTTGGACCATTCCGGCACATTGATGAAGTTGATGGCGGCGGGCTGTTCAGTACTAAACACGTCTTCGGGCGACGCCGAATGAGTTAAATACCGGGCGGCGTACCATTCCATTGACTTTGTGTTGCGGAATGACCGGCACTCGTGATTGAACGCATCCATCACGGCACGGTTCGCCAGTTCAATCTTCTCCAAAATGGCGAGTTCAACATCATACTCCAGCACCTGTCGTCGCTGACTGTCCGTCCGGTTCACTTCACTGGTCGGAATCTGCTTTGCCGCGAGCCAGCGGTTTCTTGCGCGATCCAGGAATTCGTTAACCGCCGTCGGATGAGCGTCATCGTTGGCGACCGTGCCGTTGTAATCTTTTGAATCCAGCATCATTTGAAAGGCGAGCAGACTGATGACTTCGCAAAGTCGGTGAAGTTGCGCGGAATCAGTCTCCAGACCTTTCTGCCGCAAAGCTCTTGTCAACAGGATCTTCGACGCATGATCGTGCAGTTGACCCTCCGTCCAGAAAACGGGCAATGCGGCGTGCGTATCCGGGTCGTCCGGGTCTTCAATGATGCTGCGGATTTCGCGAAGTACCAACGGCAGTCCCAACAGATCCTGAACCGCTTGCGGATTCGGCACCATTTCTCGCCAGCGGTCTGCCAGTCGAGTCGTGCCGTCTCCGGAGATGCGGAAGTATTGTTCCCACTCCTGCTGATTGAAGCGTTCGATTCGGGCGTAAGTCCAGAGTCGATGATCAAACAGTCGCGGCGTGTTACTCTGAATCACGTAGCTGCGTCCCGCAAAGATCCAGCGACAGTGCGAGGCGTCGACTGCGTTTGCTGCGGCTGTGGCGTCTTGTGTGGTATCTGGATTCAGCATTCCCGCCAAATGGGTGCGGTCTTCCGGGCTGCACTGGTCGAAGCCATCCACGATGATCACCACACGTCTCTGCTGCAGGGCATAGTCCACAGATTTCAACGCCGCTTCGTCTGAGCATTCGGCTTTCGCGTACTCCCGAATCTGCGCTGCAAAAGTTGTGGCAACGGCTTCTCGGATTGTCAGGCGGGTGATTCCCTGTGAAGTGGTTCGTGATGGCCAGTGTCCGTGGAAACGAATCACCAGCGGCCAGCGACGAGCAAACAGGCAACTGGCATCATCGAGAGAGCGACTGAGAGCTTCCAGGCACTGATACGTGAATACCGTTTTGCCGGCTCCCGCATCGTCGTGAATCACTAAGTCCCGATGGCCGTCCAGAAGCTGCTCCAGCAAATGGTCCAGGGCGGCGGAACCGGAGCCCGGCACTGGAAGACGTTCCACGACTTGATGAGGTTGCTCACCACTTGTGTCCGCCTTGAGGACCTCTGTGGTGTACCGAGGCCAGACGTAACAGTCCAGGCGATGTTCTTCACGTCTTTGCTGCAGGAGTTTGCCTTTTGGAACGGGTTGTCGAAGCTGTTCCAATTCGTTGCGATTCGCCGCACACAACGCCTCCAGCAGACGCTCGTGTTTTTCGTCGGCCTGCATCTGCCGCAGCAGATCACCCAGCGTCGTCGCTCCCAAAATTTGAGGGCGGAATTCGGCGGAACCAGGATGCGCGTTGATTTCCTTCGCCTGACTCTCGCACAGGATGACTTCGATTAGCTGATCGTTGGTGGCGTGGCGATTGGCAAACTCCTGCGCAGCATTCAACTTGGCTCCTACACCGCCGACCGGACTTATGGCTCATCCGAAAAGTTCTGCAACACAACAGCGGAAGTAGATGCCTCGCATGAGGCTTGGGCGTTTTGCCATGCTTTGGAGTTTTCTTCGGGCAAGATTTGTTAATTCTTCTTTGGTCTTGGCTTGATGCCGTGTCAGCTCTTGATGTTTAAGGTGGTTCCAGACTTTTTCGTCGGGGTTCCAGTCAGGTGAGTATTTGGGAAGATGGAAAACGTGCAGGCGTTCTTGACTCTCGATAAAGCTCGTCGTGAGATTCGATGTGTGCGGCGGCGCTTGATCCATGACGACGACGAGGTGACGTCGCTTGTGATGCGTCAACATTTGCTTTAGAAAATCGATGACTTCAGTTGATGCAATTCGTTTGTTGTGAAGTCGAAACAACAAGTTGCCCTGTCGACTAATGGCAGACATCGCAGCAACACCGCCTCGCTTTCCGGTGACTTTCGCTTTCGGCGTCTGGCCACGCGGTGACCACGTCTTCCCCAGAAATGCCGTCAACGACACGTTTGCTTCGTCCTGAAAGTAGAGAATTGCCTTATATTTCCTCACAGTTTTGCGAATTTTCGGAACATCAGTTCGCAACCAATCTTGTCGAGATTCCTCATCAAGTTCGTAATACTGGCGTTCTGGCTTTTGATACGTCAGGCCCGCCTCTCGAAGCCTTCGCCAGATCGTGTCGTTGGAAACACGAATCCGATACTTTGCTTGAATCACAGAATGCAGTCGTCTTACTGACCAGAGATCAGACTCGTATCCAAAATCTGAAGCTGGCTGAAGAACGATTGCTCGAAGTTCGTTTTCCGTCAAATCTTCCAGAGTTCTTGGTCGACCACTTGTGGGCCTCCGTTCCAATCCGTCATCACCTTCGTCTTGAAACCGCTTCACCCAGCGACAGACAGTTGAACGATCTGTTTCATAAGCATCGGCAACGTCAGACATCGACCTGCCTCGCAGGACTGCTCTTACGGCGCGCACACGCAATTCAAATGTTGAATTCTTTCGCTCATCCATGATGAGCGAGTTATCTGATACACGAAGCTATCGAGTCAAGATGATTTGTTGCATTACTTTTGCGGCGAGCCATA
>JBBQSE010000117.1:0-18553 GCA_038214195.1 Planctomycetales bacterium | reverse complement strand
GATGGCATGCAGCGGCAATTCGTCGTCGTTCGCTCTGCGAACGAAACGGACCACGCAAGTGTTTGCGGTTCGTTCGCGGAGCGAACGACGACTATGAAACACTTTCGGACAATGCGTGTTCGGGTTAGAATGCCTCATTATGTCTGAATCCATTTTAGAAGTCGCCAAACGAGCGGATGCATTCTTCATGCAGCAGTCACCCATTCACGAAGCGATGCGGCGTCTCACCAAGGCGTTGACGGAAATGCAGATTCCGTTCGCGATCGCGGGGGCGATGGCGGCGAATGCGCATGGCCATAAGCGGACGACGGCGGACATTGATATTCTGATTCGCAGAGAGGATTTGGAGCGATTCAAGGAGCGTTATATCGGTCGCGGTTGGGTGGATAAGTTTGAAGGATCGAAGAACTTTCGTGATGCGGTCTGTGACGTCAGTATTGACGCACTGATGGTGGGCCAGTATCCGGGCGATGGTTTGCCAAAGCCCGTGGTGTTTCCTGAGCCCGAGTCGGTGGCCGTGCTACTGGAAGGAACCATCCCCTACATTTCACTAAAAACGCTCCTGGAATTAAAACTGGCCAGCGGCATGACCGCACCGCACCGGCCACGCGATCTTGACGATGTGATTCAACTAATCAGAGTGAATCTGCTGCCCATCAACTACGCCGATCAGCTAAATCCATACGTTCAAGAGAAGTTTCGCGAACTGTGGCAGTCGGCTCAGATCGTCGAAGAGTACTGATTCACCAGGACCCAAATTTTCTCGCTCAGTTTCGTCGCTTTCCCGGACATACAGTAAAACGTTATGCTTCATCTTTCCGATGCGGCAGGGTTGTCCTGCGGAGAATGGAATCCGGAGGCATCATCTGACATGACAAGCTCGGCGTTCAACGCCCATCTCAGCGAATTACGAATCCTCATCGAGGCTGCGCTGAGCGAAGAATTGAAGCGGGTGAATTGGCCGGCCAGCCTGAAAAGTGCCGTCGAATACAGTTTGATGGCAGGGGGCAAACGTCTGCGACCGGTGTTGGTGCTGCTTGCGAACGAGATCTGTGGCGGCAGGTGTGAGGACGCGATCCCGGCTGCGTGTGCCATCGAGATGATTCATACGTATTCGCTTATCCATGACGATCTGCCATCGATGGATGATGACGACTTCCGCCGCGGACACCCGACCAGCCACAAAGTCTTTGGGGAGGCACTCGCGGTGCTGGCCGGAGATTGCCTCCTGACACGGGCGTTTGAATCGATCGCATCCAGCCCCGGCGAAGGTCGCCAAATCGCCGAATTGACGCGAATTCTCGCTTCAGCCGCCGGTGGAGCGGGGATGGTTGGCGGGCAGGTGCTGGATTTGGAAGCGGAACGCGGGATTTATGTCGGAGCGAAAAACGGAGACCGGAAAGCCGAAACATCTCCAACAACGGGTTGTATATCGTCAGCGACTGCGGTTGAAAAGCGTGGAGATTCAGCGGATTTTTCCGAAGATCAGGCAGTACCGCCTTCACGAATGCTGGAATCTGAGCAGAACGAGTCCAACCGATCTCCGGAGACTCGCGTAGTAGAACTCAGCCAAATCCATAAAATGAAAACCGGAGCGTTGATTGCAGCGGCGTTGGAACTGGGGTCCGTGACAGCTCAGGCGGATCATGAAAGCAGAAATCGGCTCCGCAATTACGGACACTGTATTGGACTGGCGTTTCAGATTGCTGACGATCTGCTGGACGTGACCGGCGATCAATCGAAACTTGGTAAGAAACCCGGTCGGGACGCGGATCTTGGAAAATTGACCTATCCTGGTTTGCTGGGAATTGAAGACAGCCGCGCAAAGGCGGAAGCACTGGTGCATGAAGCATGTCGGGCTCTGGAGATCTTTGGCGAACGAGCAGTTTGGCTGAAGGAACTGGCCCGATTTATCGTGGAACGCGATCATTAAGGTAAGACAAGCATGTCATTTGAAATACTGAGTGGAATTCGGTCACCGAAAGATCTGAGTGGCCTGACCGATACGGATCTCGTCCAGTTGTCTGATGAGATTCGTGAAGCACTGCTCACGATCGTTTCCGACCGCGCGGCTCACTTCGCCAGCAATCTCGGTGTGATTGAACTCTGCATCGCGTTGCATTTGACCTTTGACTTTTCGAAGGATCGTCTCATTTGGGACACAGGGCATCAGATTTATCCGCACAAGCTAGTCACGGGGCGCTTCGATCAGTTCTCCACGATTCGTCATCGTGGCGGATTGATGGGCTATCCGAATCCGGCCGAAAGCGAATATGACCTCTTCGTCACCGGCCACGCTGGCAGCAGTGTATCAACGGTCCTTGGCATGAAGGCAGCGGATGATCTTCTCTTTAAAGACGGCCGGAAGTCGGTCGCCGTCATCGGCGATGGCGCGTTGCCTTCAGGGATTGTGTTCGAGGCGATGAACAACGCCGCTGGTCTAAAGAAAGACCTGCTGGTCATTCTAAACGACAACAAAATGGGGATCTGTCCGCGCGTCGGCGGGCTGGCGAGTTATCTCGACAAGGCCCGCGTTGCTCCGTTTTACAACGGACTGAAGCGGGACGTGTCATGGCTGCTCAACAAAGTCCCGCTGCTTGGCGAATCGACCGAAAAGATGTTGGGCGGATTTAAGGACGCACTGAAATCATTTCTGCATGGCGGCATGTTGTTCGAGGAAATGGGTTTCCGCTATATCGGACCTGTCGATGGTCATGACATCAAATCGCTGCGTCGCTATCTGGAAATGGTCCGGGACGTCAAGGGGCCAGTGCTGCTGCATGTGTTCACGGAAAAAGGTCATGGATTTGAACCGGCCTGCAAGGATCCGGTGAAGTTCCATACTCCGTCGCCGTTCAAGCGCGACGCGGAGAATGAAATCGTTCCGGTGAAGAAATCCAGCGAAATTTCGTACACCGAGGTGATGTCCGATGCGATCCACGAGGCAATGAGTGAAGACGAGCGAGTCTGCGTTCTGACTGCGGCGATGTGCGCTGGTAACAAACTGGAACGGATTCGGGACGAGTTCCCCGATCGGTTCTTTGATACCGGGATTTGCGAAAGTCACGCGGTGGCATTTGCGGGTGGGATGGCAAAATCCGGTATGAAACCCATCGTCGATATCTATTCCACATTCCTGCAGCGAAGTTTTGATCAGATCTTCCAGGAAGTTGCACTTCAAAATCTGCCGGTGATCTTCTGTCTGGATCGAGCGGGGCTGTGTGGTCCGGACGGCCCGACTCATCATGGCGTCTTCGACAACAGCTATATGCGAATCTTCCCGAATATGGTCGTCACCGCGCCAGGTGACGAGTTGGAGGTTCGAGAAATGCTGGCCTTCGCGTTGGAAAGCCCGTCGCCGGTTTCCATTCGATATCCCAAGACGAAGGTCGAGCAGGTTGCCCGCGATGTGGCTCCGATTCAACTCGGCAAGGCCGAAGTTTTGTCGTGGGGCCACGATGGTAACATCCTTTCCTGCGGGACGATGCTGTCGCAGTCAGTGGCCGCGGCCGAGCGATTGCGAGACGAAGGGCTAAGCGTCGGCGTTGTGAACGCGCGCTTCGTGAAACCGATCGATGACGCCGTCGTCGCAAGAGCCGCCGCAACAGGATTCGTCATCACAATCGAGGAAAATGGTCTGATGGGTGGCTTCGGCGGCGCGGTGTTGGAATCCGCCAATCGGCAGGGGCTGAACACCGAACGATTTCGCGTGCTGGCGATCCCTGATCACTTCGTCGAACACGGCGACCGCGATGAATTACTGGCGGAACTCGGACTGGATGCGAACGGACTTGTGCGAGCCGCGAAGGAATTCAGCCGACAACTGACCTCCGTCAATGAAATCGCCCGAGACCTCCAGCACTGAATCCATTCCACGAAAGTCTGACCATGACAACTGAATCGCCTCAAAAGACGAAACTGACCTATGCGGATTACGTGAAGATTCCAGAGGACTTCTAAATCGCCCTTGCGGCAATATCGCAGACTCGAAAAGATGCGTCGATACGGGAATTTTCGCGATTTGTGGTAACCTGACGCGAAATTGTCTGCAAGAAGAATAGACGTGGCCGAATGGAGTGGCAAAGTCATGAAGGAAAGCGACAGCAGTTTACAGTCGCGGCTGATAACCCGCATCGTGACAGCGGCAATCATCATCAGCGGCGGAATGCACTCTGTGGCTCCGGCTGATGAAAAGCTGAATGTCGCCGCGACGAATGAAATCTCACTTGTCGAGACAATTGATCCGACGCGAGTTAAGCGAGTTGACTATTCGCTGCAAATCGACGGGAAGCTGATCACACCAAGTCCAAACGGCACCTCCAGCTGGAAACTCGCGAGTTCCGGAACGTTTTCATTCGATCAGCGGCGTTTTCCCTGCGACGCCGCAGGTCCGTTTGCAATTCGTGCCGTGCGAAATTTTCGCACGGCGCAAACAGAGACGACCGTCGGCGACCAGCGATCGACGACGGTCGCTCTTCCCCGACCCGCACACAGTATTTTGCTCTACGGAACGGCAGAGCAACTGCTGCAACTGAGTCCCGAGGTTCGACTAACGCGGCCTCAACTGGACCTGCTGCAGATTCCCTGTGATCCGATTGTCGCGTCGGACTTGCTTCCCGCACGGAACCTGAAAGACCAGCAGGAAAAATGGAATGCCGACACCTGGGTTGTTCCCATGCTGGTCGGAATTGATGCGACGGTATCGCAGTCGGCCACATGTCGCCTGCAGTCGCTTTCTGACACGGAAGCAGTCGTGGCATTTGAGGGTCAGGCTGAGGGCGCGGTCACGGGATCTTCCACAAAAGTGACCCTGAACGGCGTGCTGACATTCGATCGAACGCGACACATCATTCGGATGCTCAAAGCTGTGCAGTCAGAAAAACGAGAAGCCGGCCCGTTTAGCCCGGGGCTCGACGTCACCGCGACAATTGAGTGGACTCAAGCGCTGGTTGATGAGAAAGATCCGGTGGCACTTTCAGTCGTTGCGGAAACGATGCAGAAGCAACTGCCTGAGGATCGTCAGTTGTTGCTGACTCTGGCAACGCCGTGGCGAGTTTTAATGTTGCACAATCGCAGGTGGCACGTCTTCCATGAGACGCCTGAAATGGTAATGCTCCGAATGCTGCAAGACGGAGCCTTGGTAGCTCAGTGCAATCTGGCACCTGCCGCGACGGTGAGGGCAGGGGACGCGACTTCTGAACAGGAATATCTGGCGGAAGTTCAGGCCGCACTAGAAGAAAGAAAAGGGCTGGTGAAGTCGTCCAGGATCCATCCCGACATCAACGGCTGGAGAATTCACCATGTCCGCGCGGTCGGCAAAGCGAACTCCAAAGCCCTGATTTGGGACTATTATCTGTGTTCGGCGAAAACCGGTGAGCAAATATCTTTGATTTTCTCGTTCGCAGAAGAGGATCAGAAACTCGTCGCGGGATCCCCGGAACAAATGCTGGGAACTCTGACGCTTCGACCGGCGCGACCGAAAGTCGCCTTGCCGCGATGAAACGACTTCACAAAAAACGGAGGCAATGCGGCAGACGCTCTTGCCCCAAAACGGGCGACTGGTCTACGATTGGATTGCGTGTTCCTTCAGGATCGTGAACAATCATATCCGGGAACCATTTTCTGTGTCTTTTTTGCGTGTGATTCCGCACCCCGGAACTTTCTTGTTCCCCAATGTGTGATTGTCGAAGGAAAGCTTGTATGACAACGCTCAGAACCATCAGCCGTTGCACCTTGCTGCTGGCGTTGATGACACTCGTTTTGAATTCCGCAACTGCGGCGGAAAAAGTCGTCCTGACAGCCGAAGACGGCAAGACCGCTCAGATCGTGGCTGCGATGGTGTCCAAAAAGCACATTAACCATCCCGAGATCAACGATGCGTTGTCGGAAAAGCTGCTCAATCGGTACATCGAAATCTGGGATCCGCAAAAACTGTACTTTCTGCAATCTGACATTGACGAGTTTTCGAAGCAGAAGGATTCTCTGGACGACCAAATCCTGAAAGGTGACGTGCAGTTTGCGGCCACCGTTTACGAACGCTTCCGCTCTCGTCTGGATGCCCGTGCCGCCCAAATTGATCCGCTCATCGACATGGATCACGATTTCACGGTCAAAGAGGAGATGATTCGCGACGCAAAGGAGATTCCATGGGCGAAAGATGAAGCGGAATTGAACGAACGCTGGCGCAAGCGAATCAAGTTTGATCTGCTGATGCTGAAAATGGACGATACGGATCTGGCAGAGGCCCGTAAGCGACTTCACAAACGTTATCACACGAATCAGGTCTTTCTGGATCAGACTGAATCGCATGAAGTTCTGGAACTCTATCTGTCGTCCATGACGCATTGCCTGGACCCGCACTCGACCTACATGTCGCCACAGACTTTGGAAGATTTCCGAATCGATATGGAATTGAAATTGGATGGAATTGGCGCGCGGCTCAAATATGACGACGGCTACACGATCGTGGAAGAAGTCATTGTTGGTGGCGCGGCTGCGGAAGATGCCCGTCTGGCAAAGGGTGACAAGATCATCGGTGTGTCCCACGATGCGTCGGGCAACTTTGTCGATGTGATTGAAATGAAGCTCACAAAAGTCGTTGACATGATTCGCGGCAAGAAAGGCACTAAGGTCCAGTTGAAGGTCCTGAAGCCGAAAGAGGAAAATGAAGAAGAATCCGCAGGCATCGAACGCCGTACCGTGGTTTATGAGCTAACTCGCACGGAAGTAAAGATCACGGAAGACGAAGTCAAAGGTAAGATTCTGGAATCGTCCGACTGGATCGATGGCCGGAAATGCAAGGTAGGAATTCTGCGAATTCCTTCATTCTACCGCGACTTCCGGGGTGCCTCGCTGGGTGGAAATTTCAAGAGCACCGCGCGTGACGTAAAAGTGGTGCTGGACGAATTCAATCGGCAGGACGTCCAGGTTTTGATCGTGGATTTGCGATGGAACGGAGGAGGCGCGCTCCAGGAAGCAATCGAAGTCTCCGGACTTTTCATTCCCAGGGGTTCGATCGTCCAGGTCAAGGAACCGGATATCGGGGTCCAGGCGTTTGACGATGAAGACCCGGACATGTACTGGAAACGTCCAATGGTTGTCGTCTGCAACCGATTCTCAGCCTCAGCATCCGAGATCTTTGCGGGAGCAATCAAAGACTATCGTCGCGGCATTGTCGTGGGCGACAGAACGACGCACGGCAAAGGCACCGTTCAAAATGTTGTGGATGTTGCAAATCGCTCATTGTTCTCAAACCAGGACAGGGGCGCTTTGAAGCTGACAATCAGCAAGTTCTATCGCGTCAATGGCGACAGCACACAAACGAAAGGCGTTACGTCCGACATCGTACTGCCGTCGCTGCTGAATGTACGCGACATTGGCGAAGACTCTCTGGACAACGCCCTCGCTTTCGATCGAATCACACGCGCCAGCTACTCCCCATTTTCGGCTCAGGTGACGGATGCAATCGTTTCCAAACTCCAGGACGACAGCAAAACACGTCTGACGACGGACAAGGATTTCCTGAAGGTCGATCACTTGATCGCCAAGTACCTGGAACGCAAGGATGACAAGACGATCTCATTGAATGAAAGCGTCTTGCGGGCGGAAGAGGAAGAACTCAAGCAGGAGCAGAAGGAAGAAGAAGAAGCCGTCAAACAAGCGAATGGTGGCGACAAAACGGATATCTTCCGAAACGACGCTTACAACAAGGAACTGGTAAATATCAGCGTCGATTACCTGGAACTCCTTCGGAGTCTGAGGACCGTGAAGACCGAAAACTAGACACCGCATCGATTCTGCGAGAAATTATAAGCCCGATCCTGGTCGAATCCAGCGTCGGGCTTTTTTGTTGCCTGGATCCGGGACACCTTGTCCGGTCTTTCGGCAAGCGGCAGAAACAAATCTGCCAAATATGTAACGCCGCCGAGAGAATCCGACCTGAGACAGGTCGGACTACGTAGGCAGTTCTGTCCTCAGATATGCATCCTTCGGCATGGACAATGGCAATCGGCCTGCCTGGCTGACTCACCGAAAGTAACGTCATCCCTGCCGATCGCCTTACCAGGTGGTGCTGCAAAACCCACGATCAGCCGCAATCAGAAATGAGTGAAGAACGTTTCAGCACCTCCATATTTGCCGCCCGCCGACAACTGCACTACGATCTGCGGAATGGCAGCGATTGAAGTTCGGGAATTGTGTCGCACGTACAGGGTCTTTCGAAAACGGGAGGGCGTCTGGGCGTCTGTGCGCGGTTTGTTTCATCGTGAATACGACATCGTCAGCGCCGTCCGTAATGTCAGTTTCACTATTGAAGAAGGTGAAATGGTCGCGTTTCTGGGCCCCAATGGCGCCGGCAAGACCACGACCCTGAAACTACTGTCCGGCCTTGTAGTGCCAACATCCGGAACGGCCGAAGTCCTTGGGCACGTGCCGTGGAAACGTGAAGATGCGTATCGTCGCCGCTTCTCACTTGTCACGGGCCAGAAGGAACAACTCTGGTGGGACCTGCCAGCCCAGGAATCATTCCGGCTCCACAAGGAGATTTATCGCATCCCGGCAGACGACTATCGCCGACGGCTGGATGAATTGACGGATCTGCTGGAGGTAGGTCGACTGATGTCGCAGCCAGTGCGTGAATTGTCGCTTGGCGAACGCATGCGGATGGAACTCATTGCCGCGCTGCTGCATCGACCGGATGTGTTATTTCTGGACGAACCGACCATCGGCCTGGATGTCGTCAGTCAGCGGCGGGTTCAGGAATTCCTCCGGCACTACCAGCGCGAACAGCGAATTACGGTGATCCTGACCAGTCACTACATGAAAGACGTCGAAGCGCTGTGCGATCGAGCCATTGTGATCAACAAGGGGATTGTCATCCATGATGGCCCGCTGGCTGCAATTATTGACCGCTTCAGCCGACACAAAATCATTGAGCTTCAATTTTCCGATAACGTTGTTCCAAAGGGGCTTGAGCGTTACGGACGCATTCTGGAATCACGACCACCGAAAGTTCGGATTCAGGTCGAGAAACAGCGCGTCTCGGAATGTCTTTCAAACGTTCTGAGCCAGCAGTCCGTCGATGACATCAGTGTCGCCGAGCGACCACTGGAAGATGTCATTGCCGAGCTGTTTTCCTCGGACGACGCATCAAGGGCAGATGTTGAGTCGAGGGCAGTGACATGACCGCCTCGACTTCTCTCGATGACGCAAACGGCGTCTTCACTGAAATCCAGGCCCGACTGCGTCTGAAGTGGCTCATTTTGCGCACCGCAATTGAGGAACGGCTGACTTATCGGGCTGATTTCGCATTCTCAACGCTTGTTCGATTCCTGCCAATCGTGACACAGATTTTTTTGTGGGGCGCGATTTTTAATCACGACGCGTCACGTTCAATCCAGGGATACAAGTTCAGTCAGATGGTCTCGTACTATCTGCTGGTAATGCTGACGCGGGCATTCTCCAGTATGCCGGGCCTTTCAACCGGCATCGCGGAGTCGATCGCGGATGGTTCGGTGCGAAAGTATCTGATTCAGCCAGTTGACATGCTGGACCATTTGTTCTGGCACCGCGTCGCACACAAGCTGGTTTACTATGTGATTGCGACTGGTCCGTTCGCCCTGGTGTTCTGGCTATGTCGAGAGCATCTGCCTGCGTGGCCCGGCTGGCCTGTCATGTGTGCGTTTATTTGTTCACTGATGATGTCATTTGCCATCGGCTTCCTGATTGAAGCTCTCATCGGCTTGATCGCGTTTTGGTTTCTGGAAGTCAGCTCGCTGATTTTCATCTACATGATGCTCAGCTATTTTCTGTCAGGCCACATGATTCCCCTGGAACTGATTTCGCAGTGGGTTCCCTTCGTGGACTATTTGCCATTTCGCTATTTGGCGTACACGCCAACCGCGATTCTGCTGGGCAAAATTCCGCAGGAACACCTGCCTGTTGAGTTACTGATTCAGGCGGGCTGGATTGTCGGATTGTTTGCTCTGAATCGCTTCGCATTTCGGCGTGGAGTCCTGCGTTACAGTGCATTTGGTGGATAGCCACTCTCAGGCGGGAAATCGTTTCTTCGACCGCGTTGCAGTTCGGCGGTTGGAGTCTATAATCCTCAGTCGAAATGGTTCCGTGACCAGTAACTGCGGACCGTTTTTTGGTTCAACGTACATCCATTCCAACGCTTTTACGGGGAGGAGCGGGACTCTTGAACGCTCTGCTTCGAATTCTGAGCATTCCGGCTCATCTGCTCGCCCGAATTCCCGGGCTGTCGCCATTTGTGAAAGCCCTCTCGACGACGGTTGGGCAGAAATTGCTCATGGCCGTCACAGGCCTTTCGCTGTGCGGATTTCTTATCGCACATCTGGGTGGCAACCTGAAACTGTACGCCGGTGAGCAGGCGTTTAACGATTACGCTCACACGCTGCACAGTCTGGGGCCGCTTCTGGCGGCAGCGGAAGTGGGACTGTTTGCCACCTTCGTACTGCACATTGGCCTGGCTATCTCGACCGGCGCGATGAACAGCATCGCCCGTAAAAAGGAATATGCCGTCAAGGAAACAAAGCAGGGTCTCTTCATCCTGCCGAGCGGTGGTGCCTCCAGCTGGATGATGCTCACCGGGCTGCTCATCCTTGCCTTTCTCGTCACGCATATCCTGGACATGAAACTCAAGGCAAATCCGGGCGTTGATTATTCTGCGGCGATGAACGCGGACAAGGTCGTTGACAATGAATTTCACGCAGTCAAGTCGGTGCTCACGACGCCGCTGAATGCGGTGATCTACGTCGCTGGTTTCATTGCCCTGGGTATTCATCTGTCGCACGGCGTTCGGAGTGCGTTGCAGACTCTGGGAATCAATCACAAGCGATGGAATCTGCTGCTCAAAATCGGCGGGATTCTTTTTGCGTGGGGAATTGCGTTCGGGTTCATGAGCCTGATCGTGTGGGCAATAGGATTTAAGACATAGACGGCGTCCGTGAGTACAGTAGACCCGTCGCTCCGCCGACGGGAATGGCAGTCTCCCGCCGACGGAGCGACGGGCCTACAGTAAAAGTGATGACTCAAATTCATATTAAGGCTGACTGCCCGCAGTCGGCTGGGTTTCAAGAGAAATTCTGAGGTCTTCCGATGGTTCGCGTGGCAAGTGACACACTGAACTCGCGGGTTCCCGATGGTCCGCTTCAGCAGAAGTGGGACAAGCATCGGTTTGACATGAAGCTGGTCAATCCGGCCAACAAACGCAAGTTTACGGTGATCGTGGTCGGCACCGGTTTGGCTGGCGGAGCGGCCGCTGCGTCGATGGGCGAACTTGGCTATAACGTCAAGTCGTTCTGTTTCCAGGACAGTCCTCGCCGCGCACACAGTATCGCGGCTCAGGGCGGCATCAACGCGGCCAAGAACTATCAAAACGATGGTGACAGCATCTGGCGGCTGTTTTACGACACGCTCAAAGGTGGCGACTACCGCGCCCGCGAAGCCAATGTCTACCGCCTGGCTCAAGTCTCCAACAACATCATCGACCAGTGCGTCGCACAGGGCGTGCCGTTTGCCCGTGAATACGGCGGAACGCTGTCAAATCGTTCGTTTGGTGGAGCTCAGGTTTCGCGAACATTTTATTGCCGCGGTCAAACCGGACAACAGTTGCTGCTCGGTGCGTATCAGGCTCTGATGCGACAGGTCTCGACCGGCAAGGTGAAACTTTTTGCTCGTCGGGAAATGCTGGAACTCATCATCGTGGATGGACTGGCTCGCGGCATCGTCGTCCGCAATCTGACAAACGGTCAGCTGGAAACGCACACGGCTGATGCGGTCGTCGTGGCCACTGGTGGTTATGGCAACGTTTATTACTTGTCCACAATGGCCAAGGGTTGTAACGTGACAGCCGCGTGGCGATGCCATCGTCGCGGAGCCTTGTTTGCCAATCCCTGCTACACGCAGATTCATCCCACGTGCATTCCAGTGACAGGTGATTATCAGTCCAAGCTGACGCTGATGAGCGAAAGTCTTCGCAACGACGGTCGCGTCTGGGTGCCGACTACCAAAGGGGACAAGCGAGCGGCCGATCAAATCCCCGATACTGAACGCGACTACTATTTGGAACGCCGCTATCCATCATTCGGAAATCTGGCTCCCCGCGATATCTCATCCCGCGCGGCGAAAGAACGCTGTGACGCCGGCTTTGGCGTCGGTGAATCCGGCCTGTCAGTCTTTCTGGACTTCCGCGACGCGATCAAACGCGATGGCGAGGACGTCATCCGCAAGAAGTACGGCAACCTGTTTCACATGTACAACAAGATCACGGCGGAAGATCCGTACAAGCAGCCAATGCGTATCTTCCCGGCCGTCCACTACACGATGGGTGGTCTGTGGGTTGACTACAATCTGATGAGCAACATCCCGGGGTTGTATGTTCTGGGCGAAGCCAACTTCTCGGATCACGGAGCCAACCGACTGGGTGCCAGTGCCCTGATGCAGGGATTGTCAGACGGTTACTTTGTGCTGCCCTACACAATCGGCGATCACCTGGCGACAACCAAACTTCCAAAGATTGCCGACGACCACCCGGCGTGCGTTCAGGCAAGGTCTGACGCCGAAAGCCGAATCACCAAACTACTGGAAGTGCACGGCAAGCGATCCGTCGATTCCTTCCATCGCGAACTCGGCCTGCTGATGTGGGAAAAGTGCGGGATGGCCCGCAACCGCAGCGGCCTTGAAGAAGTGATCGGGCAGATTCGCGAACTGCGTGAACAGTACTGGAAAGATGTGCGAGTCCTCGGATCGGGCGAGTCGCTCAATTCGAGTCTCGAAAAAGCCGGTCGCGTTGCCGATTTCATGGAATTTGCCGAACTGCTGGCGATCGACGCGATCACCCGCGAAGAATCGTGTGGTGGTCATTTCCGCGAAGAGTATCAGACCGAGGAAGGTGAAGCGGCTCGCAATGATGCCGACTATTCCTATGTTAGTGCGTGGGGATTCAACGGTGCCGGTGAAGAACCGACACTGCACAAAGAACCGCTGGTCTTCGAAAACGTGAAGCCTTCGACCAGGAGTTACAAATAATCATGAGCACTGACATTCTCAACTTGAATCTTCGCGTCTGGCGTCAGGCAGGACCGAATGATCGGGGTGGATTCAAAACCTATCGCCTCAACGGCGTCAGCACGCACATGTCGTTTCTGGAAATGCTCGACGTGCTGAATGAGCAATTGATCGCTCAGAATGAAGAACCGGTCGAGTTCGACCATGACTGCCGCGAAGGAATCTGCGGCATGTGCAGTTTGATGATCAACGGCCAGGCGCACGGTCCGGACAACGCTACGACAACCTGTCAGCTCCACATGCGTCGCTTCAAGGACGGCGAAACCGTAACCATTGAACCGTGGCGCGCGTCAGCATTTCCCGTGCTCCGCGATTTGGTCGTCGATCGTTCGGCCTTCGATCGCATCATTGCGGCCGGTGGTTTCGTGTCGGTCAACACCGGCAACGCCCCCGACGGCAACGCGATCCCGGTTCCCGGCGTGAAACAGGAAGACGCTATGGACGGAGCGGCCTGCATCGGCTGCGGTGCCTGTGTCGCCGCCTGCAAGAACGCCTCGGCCATGCTGTTCGTATCCGCCAAAGTTTCGCAGCTCGCCATCCTGCCACAGGGCCAACCGGAACGCAACGCCCGCGTGATCAACATGGTCGCCCAGATGGACAAGGAAGGTTTTGGTTCCTGCACCAACACATCCGAATGCGAAGCCGCCTGTCCAGCAGAAGTTTCGGTTGCGCATATTGCACGACTGAACCGGGAATATTTGCGAGCTACGATTCTGGCCGATGCGTAGCTGCGACAAGTCGTCACGGAGACACGATGCGTCACAGGAAAAAGGAGGAGACTCGTGAATGGACCAAACAACGTACCGCAACCAATCCCGTACCAGGGAAGTAAGCGACTTTTGGCCCCGGAAATTCTTCAGTACTTCCCTGAACATGTGACTCGGCTTGTGGAACCATTTGCTGGCTCGGCCGCCATCTCTCTGGCGATGGCCTCACAGAAACGGGCGACCCGCTTCTGGGTCAATGATGCCCACGAGCCGCTCGTTGAACTTTGGAAAGCGATGCTTGGCTCTCCGGATCAGCTTGCCGATGGCTACGAGTCGCTTTGGAATGCACAGGACGGGCGTGAGCGGGACTTTTTCAACGAAGTCAGATCCCGATTCAATGCCAGCCATGCGCCAGCTGATTTCCTGTACATCCTCGCGCGCTGCGTCAAAGCCGCGATTCGTTACAACTCGAACGGCGAATTCAATAATACACCTGACAATCGCCGCAAAGGAGCGCGTCCAACGGAGATGCGACACAGAATCCGACACACATCCGAACTACTGCGATCTCGGACAAAATTGACCTCAGTCGATTACCGCAAAGTGCTGAGGAAATGTGAATCCACCGATCTGATTTATATGGACCCGCCCTATCAGGGCGTGAGTGGCAATCGTGATCAGCGATACTTGCCCGGGATCACGCACTCAGAATTCTGCGATGAACTGGCGAGTCTCAATGATCGCAGTATCATGTACGCAGTTTCCTACGATGGTCGCACCGGCGAAAAGGTCTTCGGCGAGCCAATGCCGAATTCTCTAAACCTCACGCATATCGAACTGGTTGCCGGTCGATCAACTCAGGCGACGCTGCTTGGCCGGACGGACGTGACCGTTGAAGCCTTTTACCTTTCGCCGGCGCTCGCTGCTGGTATTTCCGTTGATCGCACGGACAAACATGTGCAACTTGCCCTTTGGTAGGAACATATTGTGGGAAAGAGAAAGTCGGCTTCCTCGAAACGAGCCCTTCCCGCTGAATTCATCCGAAAACTTCGATCCGTCAAGGCGAAACGTCCAAAGACAGTCATCGATCACATCCTGAAGCACGGTTACGTCACCACGGAAGAATTGAGTTCAACCTACGGCTATGAGCATCCTCCAAGAGCCGCTCGGGATGTGCGAGAGCAGGGAATCCCGCTGGAAACATTTCGAGTTGCATCAGCAAGTGGCCGTAGTATCGGAGCATATCGTTTCGGCGATCCGAAAGAAGTGCGTGCAGGTCGAGTTGGCGGTCGGATCGCATGGCCAAAGGAATTCAAACAGGAGTTAATCGACAGCGACGGAGCAAGATGTGCGATCTGCATGACCGCCTACGAATTTCGCTATCTTCAGATTGACCATCGTGTCCCGTTCGAAGTCAGTGGTGATCCTGCCGGAAAACTGACGTCCGCAGATTTCATGCTTGTCTGTGGGTCGTGCAACAGGGCAAAATCCTGGTCTTGCGAACACTGCCAAAACTGGAGTGACGTCCGGGATGAATCGATCTGTCGATCATGCTACTGGGCATCACCCGTAACATATTCACACGTTGCACTTCGGGTCATTCGCAGACTGGACTTGACATGGACGGAAACCGAAGTCAGCCATTTTGAACATTTGAAACAGCTTGCCGATCACGCCGCCCTTGAATTGCCGTCGTTCGTGAAAAGCGCGTTGAAACGAACATTTCCTGAACTGCCAGCAGACTGAAGATCGACAGACTGAAATCTGCGGCTCAGTTCATTTTAGCCGAACTCCGAATTGACCATAGAAACACAAATGCACACCACACCACTCAACGCATGGCATCATTCTCACAACGGACGCATGGTCGATTTTGCGGGCTGGGAAATGCCGGTCCAGTATTCGTCGATTGTCGAAGAGCACAACGCCGTGCGAAACGCCGTTGGACTGTTTGATATTTCTCACATGGGACGCCTGCAGTTTCGCGGCGACTCAAGCGGGGCGTTTCTGAACGGCGTGCTGACAAACGACACCTCGAAGCTGAACGTCGGCGATGTGCGATATTCACTCATCTGCGGCAAGGACGGCGGCATTCTGGATGATGTCCTGGTCTACCGCTTCCCCGATCGCTGGGAACTAGTCGTTAATGCGTCCAATCGAGAAAAGATCGTCAGCTGGCTCAAACACTGCGCTGGCTTCGCGGCAGTTGAGTTCACGGACAAGACACTCTCGACCGGGATGATTGCCGTACAGGGCCCCAAGGCGCTGACGCTGGTGAATGAAGCGATCGGCACCGACCTGTCCGCCATGAAATACTACACGGCGAAGGACGCGAATTTTCTGGGCACAAGCGGTGTGATTTCGCGGACGGGATACACCGGCGAAGATGGCCTCGAACTTGTCATGCCATCAGCGGACGCGGAACAAGTCTGGAAGACGCTGTTTGACATCGGCGCAAAGTACGGCATCGTGGCCGCTGGACTTGGTTGCCGCGATACCCTGCGTTTGGAATCAGCCATGCCGCTGTATGGACATGAGTTGAATGAGTCGATCGATCCACTCACTGCGGGCCTGCAGTTCGCCGTGAAGTTCAATAAACCAGAGTACCCCGGCAAGGCCGCGCTGGAGTTGATCAAATCACAGGGCGTCAAAATGGCACGAGTCGGCCTGGTCCTCGAAGGCCGCCGCATCGCCCGTGAAGAGTCAGCCATTCAAATCAATGGCCAGGATGTCGGCAAAGTGACGTCAGGAACATTTTCCCCGACCCTGCAAAAAGTGATCGCCATGGCTTACGTGCCAGTTGAGTCCGCAACACCGGGCACTGCAGTGGACGTCAACCTTCGCGGCACGCTTGTCCCGGCGAAAATTGTCCCCCTGCCGTTCTACAAGCGAAATGCGTGAGTGCTTGTACTCGTTCCAGGGCTCCTGCCCTGGAACGGACCGCCCGGAGGCTCCTGCCTCCAAGCCCCAGAAGTTGAAACAGGAGCCTTCGGGGCAGTGTGTTCCGAGGCTGGAGCCTTGGAACAAGGCACCTCGATCTACTCTAAAAACCGAGGTTCCGATGATCCGGCGCGGACGCTAAAATCCCCCCTTCAAATTCATCACATCCATTCCTCAGGTATTCAAGATGGCAGACCGAGACTACAGCGCGCATCAGCAAAAAGTGATCAAGCGTTACTACGACAATAAAGATCAAATCGACGAGCAGCGGCTGGCCGAACTGGTGACCAACTTATACCTCGCTCCTCCCAAAAAGCAGGCGAAGATGTGGGAGTCTGCAGAAGAGCTGATGACTCGCATGAAAATCCCCGCCAGCCGCATTGCGCATGTAATTCAGACCAAAGATGCAGCGGTGCTGGCGAAAGTTGTCGAAGAACTCGACAAGGGTATTCTGAAACGCGGCTGAGCCATGTAGGTCCTGCCTGCCGGGCAGGACTTCGCCTCCTGCCGCAGCCAGCGATTCAGGACGAACCAATCACCAGACAACCGTCGTCGTGGATGGAGTACTCGTCCCAACGCGGTTCGCCTTGCGGCAAAAGTCCTTTCCGGCAGAAAGGACCTGCTTTTCAAGACCCCCAAAGACTACATGTCGCCTCACAAACTTACCGTACTCCAGGTTCTCCCGGCTCTCGAAGGTGGCGGCGTGGAACGTGGAGTGCTGGAGGTTGCCGAAGCACTCGTCGCGGCGGGGCATCGTTCGCTTGTCGCCTCCGCAGGTGGGCGGATGGTTGCGGAATTGACGGCTGGCGGTAGCGAACATTTCGAAAGAGCTCTGGGCGCGAAGTCGCCTTTAACACTGCGACATGTGCCCTGGCTGCGACGACTGATGGTCGAGCAGGGAGTAGACCTTGTCGATATCCATTCGCGCATGCCGGGCTGGATCGCATGGCTGGCATGGAAAAGTCTTCCTGCCGCAAAACGACCAGCCTTCGTTTCGACTCTGCACGGCCTGCATTCTACCGGCCACTACAGCAGCGTCATGTGTCGAGGCGAACACGTCATCGTGGTGTCAAATACGGTTCTTGAGTATGTCCGCAAGAATTATTCATTCGTCCCGGAAGATCGACTGCATCTGATTCATCGCGGCATCGACAGTGACGCCTATCCGCGTGGATTTCAGCCGGATGAGGCATGGCGTTCCGCGTTCTTCGAACAGTTTCCACAGACGCGCAACCAACCACTATTGACGCTGGCTGGTCGCATTACCCGTCTGAAAGGTCACGAGGATCTGCTTAAACTCATTGCGCGACTGCGAGACCGCAACATTGCGGCGCACGCCCTGATCGTCGGCGGCACGGATCCCCGCAAGACGGCCTACGCGGACGAAATGAAGACTCTGGCGTCATCACTGCGAATTGAAGACCGGGTTACGTTTACAGGACAGCGTCCTGATCTGAAACAGATCTATGCGATTTCTTCCATCGTGTTTTCCCTGTCATCGACACCAGAATCGTTTGGTCGGACGGTCGCGGAAGCATTGTCAATCGGCACGCCGGTCATTGGCTACAACCACGGCGGCGTGTCCGAGATTCTCGCCGCTCAGTTTCCCGAGGGAGCAGTGGAGTCCGGCAACCTCGATGCACTGACAGAAAAAGTCGCGGGGCTGCTCTCGCAGTCGCCTCGCCCGGTGCCGGGGCCAAACGTTTTTGAAAAGCACACAATGCTGAGAAAAACACTGGAAGTTTATGACGCCGTGCTTTCCGCGAAGCGATAGTCGTCGTTCGCTCCGCGAACGAAACGAAAGCACCAAGTAACGC
>JBBQSE010000116.1:0-15000 GCA_038214195.1 Planctomycetales bacterium | reverse complement strand
AGTGGCGGACCACTTATCAATCTGAACGGTGAAGTTATCGGAATCAATGTGGCCATTCGATCAGGTGCCCAGCGAATTGGCTTTGCTATTCCTATTGACGATGCCCGCCGAACGATTGCGCGTCTGATGAGTGTCGAGCGACTGAACGGAATGCCTCATGGTTTGGCCACCAAAGATATAAAGTCGTCCACCGAGAAGAAACTCGTTGTGGAACATGTCGCGGCGGAGAGCGCCGCTGATTTGTGTGGAATCAAGAACGGTGACGTGATTCGTGCCGTCCGCGGCATCTCAGTTTTGGACGGAACGGATTTGGAACGATCACTGCTGGACCTTCCGCGTGGCAAAGTCGTCGATGTCGTTGTCACTCGGGAAGGACGTGAGCAGACGCTGCAGCTGACGATTGGCGTCGGTAAAGCCGCAGGTGTTCCTGTCGCAGCTGTCTCACAACAGCAGGACGTTGACATTTCAGAATCGTCGAGTCAAACTTCTGAAGCCCCTTTAGTTTCCGTTGCAGATCCGGAACAAAGCGTGATGAATCTCGCGTGGGAACTTCTTGGGCTGCGACTGGAGAGTCTGAGCGAATTTGAGCGAACGGAAATCGCCGGCAAAGCGTATCCCGGAGCCAGAAAGCCGGTGCGTTACAACGGAGGTCTGAGAGTCGTTTCGGTGCGGTCTGGCAGTGTTGCTTCTCGGTTTGTGAATGAAGGCGATATCCTGCTGGGGCTGGACGGCTTTGAAACCCTGGGCGCGACGAATATTCGTTACATTTTGCGCGACGCCCGCATCAGCAATGCTGCCCCGATGAAGTGTCAGATTCTTCGCAAAGGCGGCAATCCGATCGAAGGCACTTTGACTCTGACGAATCCGTAATCGCAATCTTCTTGCGAATCCGAGCGAGGACTTGTAGTCCGAGTCAGACGGCGTGAATGGATGCAGATGCACGCCTCTGATAGTCATCAACAGCAGTTAATACGGTTATTGCTCGACCTGCTTTTTGCGGTGGCTGATCGTAAGAGTGTGACTGCCAAGTGCTGGGGCGTGCTGACACAAGAGACTTTGCGTCACGACGAGTCTCAGTCATTTTCAGATTTGGTTCTTCGGTCGGTCGGGCTCTTGCCGCTGGCGATCTGCTGCATCAGGTCCGTCTGAATCTGCTGGATTTCCAGCAGACGCTGCCATTGATGAGTCAGCAGCATGTCCAGTTTGGAATGCAACTGGCGGATTTCGAGTTCCGCTTTGAGGTTGACCTGGTAATCGTGTTCGGCTCGCATGCGGTCTTTCGTTTCCTGGCGATTTTGGCTCATCATGATGACCGGTGCCTGCACGGCGGCCAGGCAGGACAGGATCAGGTTCAGCAGAATAAACGGAAATGGATCGACCGGCTGCTGCATCATGTGGATCGAGTTGAACAGTATCCAGACTGTCATGATCGTGCCGAACATGATCAGAAAGCTCCAGCTGCCTCCGAATGAAGCCAGTCGGTCGGAGAGCCGGTCGCCGATGGTGGTCGCGGAGGCAATTTCGGTATTTGTATTTTCCGAAATGAGTTCGTGTTCCTTCAGCGCGCGGACGACCTCGGCTTCCGCAGCGGTCAGTTCACCACGTTCTTCTGCCAGAACCTTCGCCACGAATTGGCTCCGGTATGTGTTGAGGTCATCCAGACAGATGTAAGCCTCGTCCGTCCAGTCCGGGTGATCGGCTCGGATCAGCTCAGCAACTGAAGTTCGAACGAGATTTGCAGGCACAAGATGCCGACGGGCTTGCCCGCAGATGCGACAGCAGGGTAGTTTGGTCATTGGAAAATCCAGTGATTCGTTTTGTGCGATCAAGGTTTTGCAGGCGGAGTGGCGACGGGAGCCCCGTCGGAATTCCTATTCTGACAACTTTGCACGCACTTTTCCCGCTGGTGGATTGTCGCGGTCACTTGAGTTATGTTGCGACGCGGGCGGGAGTGCGTGTAGCCAAATTCGCGAGAATTCGGAATTCCCAGGCGCTCGCGTCAGAAGTCGTACGACTTCTGCTGCGTCCTGTTCCTTATCAATGGCTGGTTGTGTCACTGACGGGCCTCAAGCCTCGTCCTGCGGAATTCGGTATGCAAACGTTCAAGAAGTTGTTGGTTGCCAATCGTTCGGAAATCGCTATTCGCGTATTTCGAAGTGCGACGGAGCTGGGTATTCCCACGGTAGCGATTTATTCGCACGAAGACCGTTACGCACTGCATCGATTTAAGGCGGATGAAGCGTACTGCATCGGAAAAACGGGCGAGCCGATTCGATCGTATCTGGACATCCCGTCCATCATCGCTTTGGCGAAGGAGATTGGCGTTGATGCCATTCATCCTGGCTATGGTTTCCTGTCCGAACGGCCTGAGTTCGCGAAAGCGTGCGCGGAAGCGGACATCAAGTTCGTCGGTCCCAGTGTCGCGTGTTTGGAGTCACTCGGCGACAAAACCGCCGCTCGAAATATCGCGATCAATGCCGGGGTGCCCGTGCTTGGTGGCACAAAGGATTCCATTGAATCCGTCGATGAAGCCCGCGAGAAGGCAACCGAGATCGGCTTTCCGGTCATGATCAAAGCGGCCAAAGGCGGTGGAGGTCGTGGAATGCGGGCCGTCAAATCGGCCGCTGAATTTGATCAGGCGTTTGAGTCTGCTCGTAACGAAGCGAAGACGGCTTTCGGTTGCGCTGACGTATTCATCGAAAAATTTATCAATCGCGCCAAGCACATCGAAGTGCAACTGTTGGGCGACGAGCACGGAAATCTGGTCCATCTTTATGAACGTGATTGCTCAGTTCAGCGTCGGCATCAGAAAGTCGTCGAACTGGCACCAGCTCCAAATCTGTCGAGGAAGCTGCGAGACGGCATTCTGGAAGCCGCCGTCAAGATCGGAAAGGCCGTGAATTATTCGTGCGCGGGGACCGTTGAGTTTCTGGTGGATGTGGACGCCGAGAAATTCTATTTCATTGAAGTCAATCCCCGCATTCAGGTCGAGCACACAGTCACCGAAGAGATCACAAATGTTGATATCGTGAAATGTCAGATTCTCGTTGCTCAGGGGATGGCGCTGGCGGACGATGAAATCGGGTTGAGTGATCAAAAGGAAATCAAGACGAATGGATTTGCGGTCCAGTGCCGCGTAACGACCGAAGATCCGGCGAACAGCTTCATGCCGGATTATGGTCGTGTCACGCACTACCGATCCTCCGGCGGAATGGGAATTCGGCTCGACGCCGGCAGCGCGTTTTCGGGTGCCGTCGTGAATCCGTTTTACGATTCGCTGCTGACGAAAGTCACGACGCGAGGTCGTCGATTTGTCGATGCCATTCATCGTATGGATCGCGCTCTGCGGGAGTTTCGCATTCGTGGCGTGAAGACCAATATTCCGTTTCTCGACAATGTAATGTCGCATCCGACATTCATCAACGGGGACTGCACCACACGATTTATCGACGAAACGCCGGAGTTGTTTCACTTCGATGCGCGCCAGAATCGCGCAACAAAACTGCTGACTTATCTAGCCGAGACGATCGTCAATGGAAATAGTCTTGTTAAGGGTCGCCCCACATCACTTCGGCGCGAGCCTGCACCTGCGCCTGCCATTCCAAGAGGAATGAAGCCGCCGCAGGGAACCCGCGACAAGCTCAAGGAGTTGGGTGCGACAAAGTTCGCGAAATGGGTGCTTGAACAGAAGCGGCTGCTGATCACGGATACGACATTTCGCGACGCGCATCAGTCGCTGCTGGCGACTCGCATGAGGACCTATGATCTGCTGGCAGTTTCAGACGCGTACGCGCACCTTTGTGCGGACATGTTTAGTCTGGAAATGTGGGGAGGCGCGACGTTTGACACAACGATGCGATTCCTGAAGGAGTGCCCATGGCAGCGCCTCGTCCAGATGCGGGAGAAAGTGCCCAACATTTTGTTCCAAATGCTGCTGCGATCTTCCAACGCCGTCGGCTACACAAATTATCCAGACAATATCGTGAAGGTATTTGTGAAAGAGGCAGCCGACGCGGGGATTGATGTCTTCCGCGTATTCGATTGCCTTAACTGGGTGCCCAATATGAAAGTGGCGATGGACGCCATTGTCGAAACGGGAGCGATCTGCGAAGCCGCCATCTGCTATACCGGCGACCTCACCAACCCCAATCGTACGAAGTACAACCTGAAGTACTACGTTGATTTGGCAAAGCAGCTTGAAAAGATGGGGGCCCATTTCCTGGCAATCAAGGACATGGCGGGACTCTGCAAGCCTGCCGCCGCGTCGCAGCTGATCAAGGCTCTCAAGCAGGAAATCGGCATTCCGATTCACTTTCATACACACGACACTGCCGGTATTCAGGCGGCATCGATTCTGGAGGGCAGCAAGGTCGGACTGGACGTCGCCGATGCCGCGATGGCACCGATGTCCGGCGGCACGTCACAGGTAAATCTCAACACACTCGTTGAAATGCTGCGATTTGGAGACCGTGATACGGCGCTGAATTCGGACCGTCTGGACGAAATTGCCGAATACTGGCGATCCGCTCGGGAATTTTACACGCCATTCGAGAGCGTGGCCCTCGCGGCAACGGCCGATTTGTATCGTCACGAAATGCCCGGTGGTCAGTACACGAATCTCTTTGAACAGGCCCGTGCCCTGGGACTGGCCGACCGCTGGCCGGAAGCCTGCCGAATCTATGCTGAAGTCAATCAGCTGTTTGGTGACATTGTTAAGGTGACGCCGACCAGCAAGTCCGTGGGCGACATGGCTCTCTTTATGCTGGCCAACAAGTTGACCTGCGAAGACGTGCTGAATCCAGATCGTGATATCGCCTTCCCCGCCAGTGTCATTGACCTGATCAGCGGCGGCATGGGGCAGCCTCCCGGTGGTTTCCCGGATGCCGTCAAGAAACGTGTCTTGCTCGGCAAGAAGGAATTCGTGGGGCGTCCTGGTGAAACGCTGCCTCCTGCCGACATGGAAGCGGCGAAGAAGAAAGTGGCCGAATTGCTTGATCGTGAACCAAGTGGTCAGGAAGTGATTTCGTGGCTGCTCTACGAGCGCGTCTACGAAGATTTCGCGAAGCATCAGCAAAAATTTGCGGACGTCAGTATCCTTCCCACGCCGAACTTTTTCTTCGGGCTGGAGCCAGGCGAAGAAATTTCAATCGATATTGAACCCGGCAAAACACTCATCATTCGATATGTCTCCGTGAGTACGCCTCACGCGGACGGAACTCGCACGGTGTTCTTCGAACTCAACGGCCAGCCGCGCGAGATCACAGTGGCGGATGTCTCTGTTGAAGCCACGGGCGAATCGCGGGCCAAGGCCGATCCGGCAATCTCCGGCCAGGTCGGATCAACGATGCCCGGGATGGTGGTGAATGTTGCGGTCAAG
The DNA here is from genome assembly GCA_038214195.1 of Planctomycetales bacterium. GTDB lineage: Bacteria > Planctomycetota > Planctomycetia > Planctomycetales > Planctomycetaceae > SXXK01. The sequence continues at coordinate 9,623 of JBBQSE010000116.1, read as the reverse complement.
GTCGGCGATCGCATCAAAAAGGGCCAGAAGCTGCTCGCTCTGGAAGCCATGAAAATGGAAACCATGATCAACGCGGAACTCGACGGCAAGATTCGCGACGTCCTTGTCCAGCCCGGCTGCCGAGTGGAAACGGGCGATTTGCTGGTGGTGATTGAGCCGGAATAACCGATTTTGGGCTGAACCGAATTTGGGTTTAGACTGGGTGAATGTCTCAGTCAACTCATAGTCCGCGTTACATCAAGCTGCTCAAGATTCTTTCGGGTGCCCGGAAGACTGCTGGTATCTCACAGGCCGCGCTGGCTGACCGTCTGGATTGTCTGCAGACGTTTGTCAGTAAGTACGAACGAGGGGAGCGGCGCCTGGATATTGTTGAGTTTCTGGACGTCGCGAAAGCCCTGGACCTTGATCCGTGCAAGGTGATTCGTCAGCTGAGGCAATCCAATGGCTGACCGATCGGAAGAGGTCATGGCAAAGGTCTCTGCTCTTTCTGGTGGGCAGATCGCGTTGCTCGATTCAATGATTGAGACGTTTCTGCAGCCAATCCGTTCATGGCGAAATGAGGACTCTGACGTCGCAGACATTACTTTCCTGGAAGCGTTTGGGGACATTCTGAGACTCCATCACACCCTGTCAGATGACTACCTGGATAAACATCGCTTTGAGGCGGCAATGTGTCGGGTATTTCGAGCAATCAATAGGTCCTGCATTCGATCGCCCAAAAATCATCCGGGGCATGACATTACAGTCGATGATGTCGCCTGGTCCCTCAAAACTCAGGGAGACTCCAACATCAAGTCGGAAGTCCTGCACATCTCCAAGTTCATGGAACTGGGCAAAGGGCGTTGGGAGACCGAATCAGATCTGCCGGGATTGCGTGATCGGTTTCTGGAGCACCTGAAAGCCTACGATCGCATCTTTCAGCTTCGGTATTTTCCGTCTCGGGATGAACAAAACCAACTGGTTCATTTTTATGAGTTGGTCGAGATACCAAAGAAGCTGTTGATGGAATGTCGTCGAGGAATTTTTGAGATGCGAATGGCAAGCCGACAAAATCCTAAACCAGGTTACTGTACAGTTCTTGACCGGAAGAAGGCCGTCAAATATCAGCTCTACTTTGACGGCGGCACTGAGCGAAAACTTCAGCTCAAGAACCTAAAAAAGCAGCTTTGCCATGTTCATGCTTCATGGCGGTTCAGAGACGTTTCAGGCCCACTTTAGTCGCCTTTTCGCTATGGCCACGTATTCCGGGTTGAGTTCGATGCCTACAAAATTTCGGTAAAAGAGCTGACAAACTTCACCGACCGTTCCGGAGCCGAAAAAAGGGTCCAGCACAAGTGAACCTTCTTTGCTTCCAGCGAGCAGACACCTGGAGACCAGTTCTCTCGGAAACGTCGCGAAGTGTGCTTCCTTAAATGGTTCCGTATTGATTGTCCAGACTGACCGGCAGTTCCTTTTCTTCCCATTGACTGCGGCTTCCTGGACCGCTTCGTGGTCGTAGAAGTACCGTTCCGATTTTGTGAGAAGAAAGACATACTCATGAACGCGTGCCGGTCGGTCTTTGACTGATTCGGGCAGCGCATTGTTTTTGTTCCAAATGAGGTCTGATCGCAGATACCAGCCCGCATCCTGCAATGCGAACGCGACGCGCCAGGGAACTCCGATCAGATCTTTTGGTTTAAGCCCGACTGGCGTTGGGGCTCTGTAATCCATTCCCCGAGCCGGGTTTTTTTTGTCTGAATCCCGCCATGTTCTTCCACCGCTGGTATAGCTGTCGCCGATGTTGAGCCAGACAGTGCCATCGTCACGAAGGACTCTTCTCACCCCGTCGAACACTTCGACCAGTTGAGAGATATACTGCTGCAGATCCATTTCGGCACCAATCTGCCCATCGATGCCGTAATCTCGAAGTCCCCAGTACGGAGGGCTCGTGATACAGGACTGGACAGTCTCTGACTCCAGTTTCTTTAGCTCAATCCGCGCATCGCCCGTATAGATTTGTCCTTCGGATCGCAAATCCATCGTTGGTTCAGATGGTTCTTCATTTAGGTCCGGAAACAACTCCAGCGGCATCGTTACGCTTTCAGGAGACAGGCTGGGAATCAACCGAATTTCGGCTTATCATAAGGTTCCACCAAACAACTTTGCGAGTTGTTCTGCATCGGAAATTCTGTATTGTACCGCATCTCTGGTCGCACTTCACTCGTCAACGAAGACCTGTTACATGAAAGCTCTGACTCAGCCCCTCAAATGGCATGGAGGCAAGTATTACCTCCGCAAGTGGATTGTTGGTCTGATGCCACCGCATCTGCATTATGTCGAACCGTTTTTTGGCGGGGGAGGAATTTTGCTGGCGCGAGATCCTGATCGGGACTGGATGTCAACGGGCGAGCCAAAACTTCCTGCTGCGCTAAAAGGTTGCAGTGAAGTTGCGAACGATCTGCATGGGGAGCTGACGAACTTCTGGCGTGTGCTACAAAATGCGGACGACTTTGAAGCCTTTCGCCAACGCATTGAATTGACACCGTTCAGCGAGGTGGAATTCGAAGACGCGCTCAACGCTTCAGCAGACGCGGAGCCTGCGGATTCGGAAAACCGCGTTGATCGCGCTGTGCGGTTTTTTATTCTCGCTAGGCAGTCTCGGCAGGGATTGATGAAGGACTTTGCGACACTTTCAAGAAACCGAACCCGAGGCGGAATCAATGAACAGGTGAATGCGTGGCTGGGCGTGATCGATGGTCTGCCCGACGTGCATCAGCGATTGCGGAATGTGGTCATCCTGAATCAGGATGCCTGTGACGTCATTCGCAAACAGGATGGGCAAAATACGCTGTTCTATTGCGATCCTCCATATGTCCACGAAACACGTTCGACCACCGGCGAATATGCGTTTGAAATGACGGAGGAGCAGCACCGCAAGTTGCTTGACGTCCTGGCCGGAATCGAAGGCCGATTTATGCTCAGCGGTTATCCCAGCGAACTCTATTCTGAGTGGGAACAGCGACATGGCTGGAAGCGGCACGAATTTTTGATCGACAACAAGGCGGCGGCTGGCAAAGTGAAGGAAACCAAGACGGAATGCCTTTGGTGCAATTTCTGACAGCGAAAACATCGATCAGGATCATCGGTGTCTTTATTCCATGGGCGAGATCTCATCCATCCTGTCAGAATTCCGGCGTTGCCACTTGACGCCCACGGGTCTCCTGCGAGCATATCGTGTGGCGGCGTGTGTTTTGCCGCCAGATTCGTTGAACAGTTAGCAGGGAAGCCGCACAAATGGCTCGTGGAAAGAAGGGACGCAGAGTCCCCGGGTTTAATGCCAAAAACTTCGCGACTGATCCTCAAATCGCGAAATTACTTCGTGAAATGGGAGTCAGCATTTCGACGAATCAGGTCAGTGACCTCGAGCTGGACGACGATGACCTGGAGTCCGAGTTTGAGCCGGACTTTGACTCAGAATCATCCGATTTGCTTGACGAATGGAAAGATGCCGTTCTTGGCCTCTTGCAGTCTCACAATCTTGATAAACGTCGTCGTGGCCTGCGGGTCAAAGGCTCACTCGAAGTTAAGTCTGTTACGCCCGAAGCAGGCTGCGAAGTTGTCTTAAAGTGCGGCGCGTCAACGTTTCGGGCGTCCTGGAATTTTGATCTCAAGGGGCGCACCTTTTCTGCCACCTGCAACTGCGGCCATCAGGATCTCTGCGAACATACGTACTTTATGGCGGAGAAGTTGCAGGTCTTGCTGAAAAATCCAAAATCCGAATTGGTCACGAAGATCCTCGGTGAAGATTCCTCTGAGCGGGAACTGAAGCAAACGTTTTCGATGCTGCAGTCACTAGCTCGAAACGCTCAAACGGTTCTGCCGGTCCTTGATGAATCGCCTCTGCCGGATAAGCCGCTGACACGATTTGTGTGGGACACAAAGATCGACAACTATTACAAAACCGTTCATCTGCGTCCGTGTCTGCAGCAGGAGAAAAAGAACGGTGGCTGGACGAAGGGCAAAGAAAGCACGCTTGAAGCGTTTCTGAAATCGTCTCGTGAGCAGTGGACTCAGATCGATCATCAACTGGTGGAGCAGATTCGGCAGGATCGGTGGCAGGCACCGACGATTGATCTCGCTGAGGCGCTGCGTGTCCTGGCGGGTTCTGATCAATTCACGTATGATCGGGAACCATTTGATCTGGTGATGAAACCGCTGGAGATTGTCGTCGAAGAAGTCGAGGGAGGATTTAGGCTTTCCACATCGGCGACGGATCTGTTGAATCTTCAGTCTGACAAAAGTGGCTCAACAATTGCCGATGCAGGGCGCGGTGTGCTTGTTGTTCAGCCGGACCAGCGTCGGGTTGTGTACTTCACCGGTCCGCCGCATTCCAGTGAGATCTGCACGCACCTGAAACGACACACGAGTCTCGTGCCGCCCGAAAAGAAAGATGAGCTGATCCGACAGTTGGAGCCGTTGCGTTCGTGTATGACGGTGCGACTGCCTGAATCCATTGCTGGCCAGGAAGTGCCCTATCAGGGGCAAATGACGCTCGTGTTGCAACTGCGGCGGAACGGGATGCTGGACGCATCCATACAGGTCCGCGATCGCAACCAGATGCTGCAGTCGCCTGGCGAAGGGCTTGCGCGGATTCATGAATCCGTTGATGGGCAGCCAGTGCAATACGTTCGCAATCTGGCTGAAGAAGTGCAGAAGATGCGGGAGCTGGCGACGGAACTCAAGCTGAAGCGTGGTGTGCCACTCAGCCGTTGCGGATGGCGGATTGCGGATGCGGACGACATCAGCAATTTGCTTTCGGATGCCGGAGCGGCGGTGGAACGCGGTGAACTGATTGTCCTGTGGCACAAAGATTCCGTCAGTCGCTTCGATGTGATTGGCCGACTGACGGCTAACAATGTCCGAGTGGAAGTGTCACGCCAGCGCGACTGGTTTGGACTCAGCGGCACCTGTAAAATCGGTGAACATGAAATTCCGCTCAAGGACTTGCTGTCCGGAATGCACGGGCGACCGACGAATGGCCTGCTGGAAATCAGTCCCGGCAAATGGGCGGCTGTCGCCGATGAACTCCGCAATGCGTTGCGACGATTGTCCGATGTCAGCCTCGAATCTCGCGGCAAGCTGCAGTTGGACGCATCCGCGGTCCCGGTCGTCGCTGGACTCGAAGCAGCCCATATTCAGGTCGAATCTGACAAACATTGGGACAAGTGCCTAAAGCGACTGCGTGAAGCCACGGATACGGTCTATGAGCCACCCGCCGGGTTGAACGCTCAGCTTCGCGATTATCAGGTCGATGGCTTTCGCTGGCTCTGCCGCCTGTCTCACTGGGGAATTGGCGGCATTCTGGCGGACGACATGGGTCTGGGGAAGACCGTCCAGGCGCTGGCGCTGTTGCTGACTCGCGTTGAGTCCGGACCGGCACTGGTTATTGCGCCGACGTCACTTGGCTTCAACTGGCAGCGCGAATGCGAACGGTTTACGCCATCGCTCACACCGATCGTGTTCCGTGACATCGATCGCGTGGAATTGAAGAATCACGTCGGCGAAGGCGATGTGGTCATTTGCAGTTACGGACTTGCGCTGCGTGAAGCGGAGTTGCTCAAGGAAATCAAGTGGGGCACGCTGATTCTGGACGAAGCTCAGAACATCAAAAACAGCAACAGCAAGACGGCGGGACAGATTCGCACGTTTCAGGCGGACTGGAAAATCGCGCTCACAGGAACGCCGATGGAAAACCATCTCGGCGAACTCTGGAGTATCTTCCATACGGTTGCTCCGGGGGTGTTGGGTTCGTGGGAGCAGTTTCGTAAACGATTTGCAGGGCCGATTGAAAAAGACGGCAACTCCGATCGTCGTGAAGCACTCTCGCATGTGATCGCACCATTCATTCTGCGACGCTCGAAGTCCGAAGTACTCAAGGAACTGCCAGAACGCACCGAGACAAACTTGATGGTCGATTTGTCAGCCGAAGAACGCAATCGCTACGACCAGATGCGACTGGCGGCGGTCAGCGAGCTGGATGAAATCGGCGATGACAGTCTGTCGCACGATCAGCGTTTCAAGGTGCTCCAGATGCTGACACGGATGCGACAGTTATCGTGTCACATCGGCCTGGTCGATGACAAATGGACGGGGTCGTCTTCAAAGCTGGACGTGCTCATGGAACAGCTGGAACAGTTGAAGGAGCGTGGAAATCGTCCCCTTATTTTCAGTCAGTTCACGTCGCACCTTGCTCTGATTCGCGAAGCGTGCGACAAGGCCGGGATTACGTATCAGTATCTCGACGGGCAGACAACGCCCCCGCAGCGACAGCAGCGAGTCGAAGCGTTTCAAAACGGTGAAAGCGATGCGTTCCTGATCTCGCTAAAAGCTGGCGGCACCGGACTGAATCTCACCGCCGCAGATTATGTGATCCACATGGATCCGTGGTGGAATCCGGCCGTCGAAGATCAGGCCACTGACCGCGCCCATCGCATCGGTCAAACTCGTCCTGTGATGGTCTATCGCATCATCGCGCGTGGCACGATTGAAGAGCAGATCCTCAAAATGCACGACGAAAAACGCGACCTCGTCGATGGCGTTCTGTCCGGTGCGGATGCGGCAGCGAAACTCTCAACGAAGGAACTGGCGGACTTGATCCGACAGGGAGTGGATGTGCATGCCTGAAGTTTGTTAAATCATATTTGGCGAATGGATGGATTGGGTGGTCGGGGCTGGACTGAGCAGAGCGAAGGAAGCCGCGGGGTCTCGAGCTACGCTCTCCAACACAAGCCATACGCCTGGACCCGATCAATGCCATGCGGAGTTCGTAGCGGCATGTACCGTACACCCGCCGCTTCGTCGGCGGCAGACCAGAATCCCGTCGGCGGAGCGACGGGTGTACTTTACGGGCTTCCCAAACCAACGAAATGCCGCTCGTGTTTTCCCGGCTCAGTTGGAAAACAAGCGGCCTGATTGGTAATCTGCGGGGCGGTCTCTGAGCGATCTGAATTTCTGATCGACCGATTCGCGGTTTTCGCTGCCATTCAAATTTCCGGACGTTTCAGTATGTCAGTACAAGCCATCGCAGGTGTCAGTCCATCTTCCGAAGCCCGTATCATGACGGAGTTCCCGTCTGTGGGTGCCAGCGCGATTGGTCGTCTGGTGGGAATGGCCATGGACAGTATTCCGGTCAGCATCTTCGGCGTGAAACTGTCCTACATCATTTTTGGCCTGCCACTCGCGCCGCTGGGGATGTTGCTGTTCCTGTTGAACAGACCGTTTGGGGACCGCTACATTCTGACGAACCGCAGCGTGCAGATTTGGTCTTCGCTGGGAATGCAGCGTACAAGTACCGTTGATCTGAATGACATCGCCGACGTGGAACTGGATCAGCTTCCCGGCCAGGCATTTTTCCGCGCCTCCGATATTCGGCTCAAAGCCGCAAACGGTCAGACCATTCTGCGGCTCTCCGGAGTTTGTGACGCCGGAGCGTTCCGGAACGCGATTCAGCGGACGATGCAGTCACGTCGCATGGTGCAGTCATCGCTGGCGACGATCAACGCTCGCAAGTAACAGGTTCTCGCCATGAACGCAGGGTTCGGAATTGTCGGCACGGGCATGATTGCCCACTTCCATGCAAAAGCCATTCAAGCGATGAATGGTGGCCGCGTTGTCGGATGCTTCAATCAGAATCCCGACAAGGCAAAGGCCTTCGCAGCGGACTACAGCTGCAAGGCTTATTCGACACTGGATGAACTGCTGGCTGATCCGGATATCTCGGTCGTCACGATTTGCACTCCCAGCGGAGCCCATCGTGATCCCGCAATCGCCGCCGCAAGAGCAGGGCGGCACGTCGTTGTCGAAAAGCCGCTCGAAATCACGCTGCAGCGCTGCGACGACATCATCAGAGCGTGCAGTGACAACGGCGTGAAGCTCTGCACAATTTTCCCATCGCGCTTCAGTCCCGCCAACATGGCTCTGAAGGCGGCGATTGACGCCGGTCGGTTTGGTCGAATCACTCTGGCGGACACGTACGTCAAGTGGTGGCGGACTCAGGAATACTACGACGGTGGCGGCTGGCGCGGAACGTGGGCTCTGGACGGCGGTGGGGCCTTCATGAATCAGGCGATTCATAACGTCGATCTGTTGTCCTGGCTGATGGGCGACGTTTCGGAAATCGCCGGCTTCACCGGGACGCTGGCGCACGAACGTATCGAGGTGGAAGACGTTGGAGTCGCCTGCCTGAAATTTGCCAACGGAGCGATCGGCGTCATGGAAGCTACGACAGCTGCATGGCCTGGCCTGCTGAAAAAAACCGAAATTCACGGCAGCCGAGGCACTGCGATCATCGAACAGGATTCGATCATTCGCTGGGAGTTCGCCGACGAAGAACCAGAAGACGTCGAGATCCGGGCCAAGCTGGGCGCAGGTTCAGCCATCTCCGGTGGTGCTTCCGATCCCAAGGCGATTTCGTTTGTCGGCCATCAGTTGCAATTGGAAGACTTCGTCGAATCCATCGCCGCAGGCCGTCCGCCTCGCGTCGATGGAGCGGAAGGCCGCCGCAGCGTGGAAATTATCCTCGCAATCTACGAAGCCGCAAAAACCGGCCGCAGTCAGAAGCTGCCGCCCGGTCGCTCGTAGAACAACCACGTCACTTGTTCCGGGGCTCCAGCCTCGGAACACAATGCACGGAGGCTCCTGCCTCCAATGGTCATCGTGGAGGCGGGAGCCTCCAAAGCAGTGCGTTCCAGGGCTGGAGCCCTGGAACGAGTTGCGGGGATCAAACAAGGCCCGAAAGACATGGGATCAGCGAAACAGAAGCGGCGCAAAAAACTTGCCAGGGCGTGGATTGAGTTTCAGACCCAACACGAATTGTCAGATGATGACTTAAAGCTGGCTCGTTCGACGGGTTACACGATCGCGGCGATGCAGGAGAAACTGTCCGACGCTGAATTCGCCGAAGAGGTTTCCATGCCAGCGAGGATTTACGAAATCAGTCGCCGTCAAAAAGAGGAACTGGCGACGCGGCGTGAGGCCATCGCATCCGGTGAGATTCTGCCGCCCGCGAAAAAGAAACAGAAGAAAGCGGAGAAGCACGATCCGCAGTGGGCTCAGGCGAAACAACTCTGCCAGTTGAACATGGACGATATCCGCAAAGCAAAAGAGATGGGTTTGAATCCACGTTCGCTCATCAAGAACATTCCGAGCCCCACGCAATCGTGGAAGCAACCGGTGAAATACTGGATTCGAGACTTGTACGAGGAACGCGAGCGGCGTGCCGCCAACAAAGCGTTTCACGGAGAAACGGCATCGAAGCAGCCTGCGCAGCCTACGCACGACAGCATTGTCAAAAGCTGGGAGGCCAATGCGAAACGCAACGATGAGGAAAACTATGATTTCCTCCGCAGCTTGAAATCTACAGATTACAACTTCGAGCCCGATGAACTTGCCTGGCCAAAAGATTCTTCAGAATTCGTTTGAACCATCAGTACCGTCTGCGCACTTAACTTTCAGGTCGTCCAGCGACGGATGCGGGCTGGTCGTATTTTGGCATTCTGGACACCGATCTTGCAGCACTGCGCTACGGCACGTCTGTGCATCCCGCACACGCTGTTTTTTACTCTTTCTTCTGCCTGAATCTCCGT
>JBBQSE010000115.1:0-18694 GCA_038214195.1 Planctomycetales bacterium | reverse complement strand
AACTGCTTTAAACCGGGTCGATTTGCCTGGCCATTTCGCTTTGGCGCGTCCTGGCCGAAAGCAGCGGTGGATAAAAATATGACCGCCAGGACACCAGAGAACACGTTTTGAATCTTCACCGAAATATTCCTTATCGCAAACAAATTGCCAGAAAGCACTTACACCGTTTTTTTGCGTTTTACGATCCGCAGAGGATCATAGACAGGGTAAGTACCGACTCGGGTCTGTAATAATCCACAGGCGTTTCCAGAATATTTTTTTTTTGGGGCAGCAGAATTAGAGAAGCCGTGATGCTCTGTGGTTTGTTTCTGGTATTGCTGGCACCTCAGCTCAGCGCAATCAGCCGCCACGCGCTTGCGTCCGTTTATCGGAATTGTACTGAGAACCGGACGCTAGCGCGTTCCGGCTGATCTTGTAAGTGAATATCTCATGACAACACCTCACGACAACGAACTTGAACTACTGAAAGACGGCGGTCAGTCAGCGCTGGCGACGCTGTTCTCCAACTACCGCGATCGTTTGGAACGAATCGTCAGTTTTCGCCTGGACCATCGAATTCGAGGTCGCATCGACGCGGCTGACATTCTGCAGGAAGCGTTCCTGCAAGTTTCGGAGCGGCTGCCAGCTTTCCTTGAATCGTCCGACGTTTCGTTCTTCGTCTGGCTCCGCCAACAGACGCTGCAAACGCTGATAGATATTCACCGCCGGGAGTTCCGTCAGAAGCGGGACGTCAATCGGGAAATTCATTTTGCATCCGCTGGCACCTCCGGCGGCACCAGTCTTTCGATTGCTCAGTTTCTGATCGATCACGTCACATCCCCAAGTCAGGTCGCTGTTCACGCGGAAGAAATGCAGTGGTTGCAGCAGGCATTGAATTCGATGAATGAAGTCGATCGGGAAGTTCTCGCGCTGCGACATTTCGAACAGCTTGGTAACAATCAGGTTGCTGAAATCCTTGGGCTCACTCCAACTGCCGCGAGCAATCGCTACTTGCGTGCCGCAGCCCGTTTGAGTGAAATCATGCAACGCCTGAACTCCGGTTCCGGTCCGGCCAAAAAGTAACGAGAGCAAGCTCGCATGGTGTCTGAAGATGAACAACATCCGGTTGATCAACTGGCGGAAGAGTTTGCTGAACGAATTCGTTCGGGAGAGAGTCCGCAGATTGAGGACTATTGCAGGACACACTCCGAACACGCCGAAATGATTCGCGCCGTATTTCCCTCAATTCAGATAGTGGAACGCGCCAGTCAGCGAGAAGAGCAACATCGTCGATCCGGGGAGAGCGAATCACGGCCACCGTCGATCGTTTCGATGCCCCAGACCCTGGGCGATTTTCAGTTGATCCGCGAAATCGGTCGTGGAGGCATGGGAGTTGTCTATGAGGCACTGCAGAAGTCGCTGAAGCGGCATGTTGCTCTCAAGGTGATCAGTGCCCTGATCGCTGGATCCGAAAAACAGCTTCGCCGATTTCGTCGGGAAGCGGAATCGGTGGCCAGCCTGCATCACAGCAACATTGTCCCCGTGTTTGGAATCGGTGAGGACCACGGCCTGCAGTATTACGCGATGCAGTTGATTGACGGAGTCACGCTGGCGGAAATTGTCAGTCACCTGCGGCGCCCGCCAGATTCATCGTTCTCCGCGAAAAAAGACACCGATACGGTCGCGAACTCTGGCAATCACACTCCTGGCGGCAGTTCGCGGTCGCACCGATTTGGTTCAAACGAGGCAGTGTTACAGCTCCTCGGAATGATGTCAGCAGCCGACGTGAATCTACTGCAGTCCAGCTTGTCCGTCGATCTGTCGGGAGACCTTTCGAAGACCCCAGACCCGCTGGCCGTCACGAAGATGCAAGACGGCGATGCCGATCCCGCGAGCGCTGCGATTACACGGGCTAACGCAGCGACCGACGATGACTCGCATGAACTTCACCAGTTACGTCCTGCTGAAGACGTCAACCTGAATCGGTCCTACTTCCGCAACATTGCCCGCCTGATCGCCGAAGTCGCCAACGCCGTGGACTACGCGCATCGGCAGGGCATTCTGCATCGCGATCTTAAGCCCGCGAACCTCATCCTTGATCGAGATGGAACGATCTGGGTCGCCGATTTCGGACTGGCGCGGCAGGCGGACATGGATGGTGTTACGCAGACAGGCGAAATTGTCGGAACGTTGCGCTATATGGCTCCCGAACAACTTCGAGGTCAGGCGGACATACGCACCGACATTTATGCTCTGGGTCTCACGCTCTACGAATTGCTCGCGCTGAAGCCAGCTGTTGCGGCACCGCAAGTGCTTGACGCACATGGTCGAAAATCCGTGGCACCGCTGCGCAGCATTCGTCCCGAGATCCCTGCCGATTTGGAAACAATCACGCTCAAAGCCTGCATGCTTGAGCCTGAGCGGCGCTATCAGAGTGCTCGGGAATTCGAAGCGGACCTTCACCGATTTCTTGAAGACCGCCCCATCCACGCCCGCCGCGTGACGCCGGTCGAGCGACTGTGGCGGTGGTCGAAACGTAATCCTCAGATTGCGTCACTTTCGGCGGCGACATTGTTCCTGCTATTCATGATCGTTGTCATTCTCGGCTTCAGCAATCGCCGCATTCAAAAAGCGCTGAATGCACGAAACGATCAATACGAGCGAGCGGAAAAAAATCTGAGTGAGAAAACCGTCGCGCTTAAGAATGTGGAACTTGAGCGAGCCCGAGCGGAAATGAATCTGAATCTGGCCATTGCCGCCTTTGAAGAGGTCTTCAATAACATCGCCGCCAGAGGCCGGTCGGAATCTTTGCTTGACGCTTTGAGCGACGAAGAACTGCTGCCGGCAACGGACGCAGTTCTAAGCAACGCCGACGTCACGTTGCTGGAAACACTGCTGGGATTCTTCGATCGCCTGGCAGCGGAGAACAGCAAGGATCTGAGCACGGAATCCGCCGCCGCGCGACGGCGAGTGGGCGACATTCAGCAGCAACTCGGTCGTCTGGAGAATGCTCAAAAGTCGTATCGGATCGCTTTGGACGCCTACCGGGCAATTTCATCCAAGAATTCGGATGACGGCAGGCCGCAGTTGGCTCAGGCAGAGATCCTGCATCAGTTAATGCTGACGTCCATGAAGCGTGGCGAGCTGGTGACTGCTATCAAGACACTCGATGATCTGCGGACCGTGCTTAAAGAAAACTCTGTTGTGGCTGAGTCCACTGACGGCAAATACGTTCTGGCGACTGCAATTAACAGCCTGGTTTCGTTTGGGCTGCGGACGATGGGCGATCCCAGGCAGCGTTCAAAAGGTCCGCTGCCGGGCCGAATTATATCGACCACGGAGGCACTCTCGCCGACACTGGCTGAGCGAGTGCGACGCGAGACGGAAGCGAACAGGGAATCGTTTGAGATCCTGCAGTCCCTGATAATGGAAAAACCCTTAAACGTGGCGTACCGCATCGAGCTGGCGCAGGCGACCAAAGACAAAGCCAGGCTGGCACAGTTGTCGCGTGACCAGAAGCAGGCAGACGAAGCGATGTCGTCCGCCATCAAGATCCTCGAAGACCTGCACAAGGAATTTCCGACCTCAGATCGCTTCAAGTACGAACTTGCTGAAACTCTGCTCACCGTGTTGTCATTTCGTCCGGCCGACATGCAGCGGTTGATGAGGTCACAGCAGCTGTGCCGTGAACTGGTCGAAGCGCATCCGACGGTCCCGGAATATCGAAGTCTCCTCGCGATGTCGCTCGCTCGAGTCGCCGGAATGCAATTTTTCCAGGGACGAACTGAACGAGCGGAAGAAATGCTGCGGGAATCGGTCAGACATCAGGAGCAACTGGCTGATCAGTTTCCGGACGTGCTGTTGTATCAGTTTTCGCTGGTCCGAACATTGCAGCAGTTGGCGACGGTCTATGCCGATGACAAACGACCGGACCAGGCAAAGGAAACTCTTGACTCCGCGATCGCCCGCGTGGATTCCCTTTCCAGCCGCACTCGATTTCGCGGCCCGGTGCAGCAAATGCTCACACGCCTGCGAGAAAGCCGCGAAAAGCTGGGGGATTAGTTGGACAGCGCCACTTTGGGTTCAATTTTAGCCCGAAGCGTCAGCGAGGGAACGAGTAAGGAACAATCCCTCGCTGACGCTTCGGGCTTCAAAAACTCTGGGTTTTCGCCAAAAGTGGCGATGTCCAATTAGTGCTTTGGCAAAGCAACGCAACAGAGCAGTTGTCGGCGTTAAACAATCCCCGCCAGTTCATGCACCGCCTGCCATTCTTCGGCGGTGACCGGCTGAATCGAAAGCCGACTCCCGCGTTTCATGACCATCATTTGTGCCGTCACCGGATGTTCGGCGAGCATCGCGCGCGCGACGGGTTGAGGGAAAGTCTTTACCAGTTTGATATCGACCATGTACCACACCGGCTTCTCGGGTGACGAGGCGTCATCAAAGTACTTGTGATCCGCCTGCCATGCGAAGTGGTCTGGATAACCTGGCTTCACAACTTCTGCTGTACCAACGATTGCCATCGGGTCCGCATTGCTGTGGTAGAACAGCACGCCATCACCACGCTTTACGTCATCACGCAGCATGTTCCGCGCCTGATAATTGCGGACGCCCTCCCATGACGTTTTCTTGCCCTTACTTTTGGCGAGGTCCTGAATGGAAAACGCATCCGGCTCAGATTTGAACAGCCAGAATCGTGGCATGGGGTCACTTCTTATTTCAAAGGGCAAGCCGCAGGCGAGTATGTTCTTCACAGCCCTGATGCACTCGACTGGACACTAAGCGACGATATCAACACCGCCCTTGTGTCGGTCGTTACGCGCACTATCCTATAGTGCGAAGGCCCGGAAGCACTGAAACACGTTTGCAGGAGCAGTACGGCGTTTCGTTCGCAGAGCGAACGACGACTATCTGCCTTCCCAGCTGGACTTCATGAAGTGCAGTCCGTTTTTTGCGAGGTACTCTTCCGTTGGAAACATGCGACGCCAGATGCGAGTGGCGGCGGCAAGTTCCGGAAGAGCCAGGCCGAAGGCTTCGATCATTAGCCAGCCATCGTAGTTGACGCCCTTCAATGCCCGGAAAGTTTCGTCCCAGTTGACGGCACCGTCGCCCGGAGTAGAGCGATCGTTTTCGGAAATATGTACGTGAACCATCTGATCTGCACAGGCTTTGACGGCCTGAGTGATCGACTTCTCTTCGATGTTGGCGTGAAACGTGTCGTACATCGTCTTGACGTTGGGATGGTTGAGTTCACGACAGAACAGTGCAGCGTCGGCGGCACAGTTCAGGAAGTAGCATTCAAATCGATTCAGGTACTCAACCACCAAAGTCACACCGTTTGCTTTGGCGTGGTCTCCGGCCTGAGCCAGAATCTCCTTTGCACGGTTCCATTCATCTTCGGTACGACCTGCGCCGGAAAACTCCCCAAGTGCCGAGTGAATCGGGCCGCAAAGATGAGTTGATCCAGCGGCTGCACAGCAATCAATTGCCTGTTTCAGGCGAGCGAGTCCAGCCGCACGAATGCTGGCATCGGATGAAATCGGATTCTGATCCGGCGTGCAGACTGTCACGGCTGTCGATTCCAAGCCACACTTTTTCAGTTCAGCACCAATCTTTGTGTACTGATTTACGTCGAACTCAAACATCGGCAGTTCCACGCCGTCAAAGCCCCATGACTTCAGGCTGTTCAGCAGCGGAAAGTGCTCTTCAGTGACTCCGGACGTCCAGAGTAGAAGATTCATGCCAAATTTCATCAGTTAATTTCCCTTTGGTTAAAGTCAGTTTGGTCTCGTCCAGATCCTGTCTTGCTTGTCTTAACCTCCCGCCGCCGACATCTTCTCCATAAAGTCAGCCGGAGGTGCACCCATGATATTATAACCGCAATCGACATGGACCACTTCGCCGGTCATCCCGCTCGACAGTTTACTCAGCATCACCATGCCCATGCTGCCAACTTCGTCCACATCGAGATTACGACGCAACGGCGAAATGGCCCTGTTCACAATCTGCATTTTGTCGAAGTCGCCAACTCCACTGGAGCTGACGGTCCGAAGTGGGCCAGCGCTGATGGCGTTGACACGAACGCCTTCCGGACCAAGTTCGCTCGCCAGATAGCGGACGCCGCATTCAAGTGCCGCTTTGCAGAGTCCCATCAGGTTGTAACCTGGCACGACCTCTTCGCCGCCGTAATAGGACAAAGTCAGAATGCTGGAATCGCTGCTCAGGGCATCGCGTTTCTTTGCCGCCCCAGCGACTGCCAGCAGACTGTAAGCGCTGATTTCCATTGCGGTCTTAAAGCCATTCCGGCTGCAGGCCCATGTCGGTCCTGTCAAATCCTGCGGTGGAGCGAACGCAATGCTGTGCAACAGGAAGTCGATTTTCCCGAAGGTTTCAACAGCCTTTGCGATGACGGCGTCAATTTGCTCGTCATTGCAGACATCCAGCGGCATCAGGAATTTTGAGCCGATAGGATCCACCAGTTTGGCGACTTTGTTATGATTCTTCGGACGATCGCCGGTGTCAGGAAGATGCGTGAACCCAATCTCCGCGCCTTCGCGATGCAAATGCTCGGTGATTGACCACGCGATTGATCGATCATTCGCGATCCCGAGAACGATCCCCTTCTTGCCTGTAAACAAACCCATCTGTCGTCTCTGCCTAAATTCTGCCTGAAAAGATGGCACCAAACGCTTTCGCCATCTGTCAAAAAAGCGGGAAATACGTCATTTTCGTGCCATCGCACCCACGATGAACAGGCATGATAGGGGCAGACTTTGCTGTGGAAAAGCGAATGAGCTGATTCCCCGCAACTCTGGCGATTAAATCCGGACAGGCACCCATTTTCCCTGCCGATGACTCTGCAAAACGGCTTCACACAGCTGAATTTCTCCGTGGCCATCCGCAAAAGTTGGGTAACCTCCGATTCGAGAACCCAGGTCACGCCGAACATCTGCATAAAATGCGGCGAAGCAGGCACGAAAGGAATCTGCATAGCCTTCATTGTGCCCACCCGGATAGGCAGCGTGAATTTTCGCGTCCGCTGACAGCAGGGCCGGGTCGCGAATGAGTTGCTCGTTGGCGGCGTCCCGATGTCCCAGCCAGAGCGAATTCGGTGACTCGCTGTCCCACGCAACGGCACCCTTCGATCCGGCGATTTCGAATCGAAGACAGTTCTTCCGTCCCGCAGTTACCTGCGAAACATGCAGAGTTCCTCGGGCACCGCCTGCGAACTTCAGTAAAATTGCGCCGTAGTCGTCGGTGCTGATCGCCACCTCAGACCCACCACTTGCTGAACCCGGGAAGCTTTCCTTTCCGGAAAATGTCACAACTTCGCCCGCCGGTCGAATTCGAGTTGGGTACACCGTCACCAGATCGGCGAAAACCTCATCGACTTCCAGGCCAGTCATCCAGCGAATCAAGTCCAGCCAGTGCGTCCCAATGTCGGCAACGGCTCGCAGCGAACCTCCTTCATCCGCGAGCACGCGCCAGTTGTAGTCGGTTTGCTTGAGCAACCAGTCCTGCACGTAACTGCCATTGATATGAAAGACATCACCCAGGGAACCGGATTGCAGCCTGCTTCGAACTTCGGCACACAACGGATAGAACCGAATGTTGTAGTTGACCGCTGTGCAGAGTTCGGGATGCTTCTCCGCCAGTGCTTTCAACTCCGCAGATTCAGCGGATGTCATTGCCAGAGGCTTTTCACACAGCACGTGCTTACCCGCAGCAATGGCTTTCGTCACGATCTCGAAGTGTGACCGATTCGGCGTGCAGACGTGGACGCAGTCGATGTTGCGATCACTGAGCAGTGCGTCGAGATCACGATAGACGTTTGGAACTGTTAGTTGCTGCGCTGCGGATTCGGACTTCTGAAATGAAGACCCGAGGATGCCGTAGATGTCAACGCCATTGCGTCGAAGCGCGTCGGCATGGACCCAACTCATAAAGCCCGTGCCAATGATAGCGGTGCGGATTGTGGTCATGTGATGTTCGCACTTATTGAAGTTGCGATGTTCATGTCGTTCGATCGAATCACGAACTCTAAAGACGTTTGCTCGGTCGATCAATTCACTGGGATGCCCCCGAGGCTCAAGCCGCCGTCAATCTGGATGGCACGATCTGAAACACCAGTTATCGTGCAGTGGATGGCTACAGCCGATACTTTCCGTCGTTCCCGAACTGTCGTTACAAATCCTGTCCCTTCTCCCCCTGGCAAGCAGGCTGTCGATTTAATACCAACCCGAAGCGCCAGCGAGGTTTTAGACTTCAAAAACATTGGTGAAATGCCACCTCGCTGGCGCTTCGGGTTAGTAAAACACACTAAATCGACAGCCTGCAAGGGGGAGAAGGTGGCCGACAGGCCGGATGAGGGGGCTGACCTGCAGTTCATAGGATGAACCAGAAAACAGTTGATTCTTTCCCCCTCACCCTAGCCCTCTCCCCCCGTGGAAAACGCATAAAGATGGAAAACCAATTGAGGGGGAGAGGGGACAATCGCAAGAAAATCCACAGCATCATTTATGACCGCGTGTAGTATACAATGACCGACGTGAGCATTTCGGTTCCGTCGATTCGAGGAGAGAGCGAACGATGAATGTGGCATCACCAGTTCAAGTCGTCTTGTGTAACGAGGTCGGCGAGCCCATCGGGATGGCTGATCGGATGGAAGCGCATACGGTGCCCGGAATGCTGCATCAGGCGTTCTCTGTGTTCGTTTTCAAAAACCAGGGCCGTGAGTTGCTGATCCAGCAGCGGAGTGCGGACAAACCGCTGTTCGCCGCCCGCTGGGCGAACTCATGCTGCAGTCACCCGCGTCGTCCAGGACAGGATTTAACGGATGTGGCAGCTGAACGACTGCACGAAGAGTTCGGTTTTCGAGTGCCACTAAAGATTGTCGGCAGCTTCGTGTACATCGCGCGGGAAGCTGATCACGGCGTGGAGCACGAACACGACACAGTGTTGACCGGACACGCCACCGGCGAAATCACACCGCAACCGAACCCGGATGAAATCATGGATTGGAAATGGATCGCGACCACTGAATTGATGGCCGACATCCAGCAACGGCCAGAGATTTACGCACCCTGGCTTGAACCGGCTCTGGAGATCGCCGTTGGGTCGTTCTGAGTTGACGTCTCACGTTGATACTGGATTTCTTCGCCGCGAACGTCATCGATCACTTTGCCGTCGGCGAAGACGGTTTGGCCCATGACCCATGTGCGGATCGGCCAGCCGGTGGGCGTTTCGCCGTGCCAGGGTGTCCAGCCGCATTTGGTCAACTGTTCTTCATTCCGAATGGTCTGACTCTTGTTGAGATCCACGAGCACAAGGTCGGCGTCGTAGCCTTCGCGAATATGTCCCTTGTTACTGATATTCCAGACCCTGGCAGGCGCAGCAGCAGTCCATGACACGACCTGGGACAGCGAACATCGTCCAAGGTTGACCTGGTGAAGCAGCAGCGCCAGATAGTTTTCGACGGCGGGCAGTCCGCTGGGAGATTTCGGATACGGCTGGCGTTTTTCTTCCAGAGTATGCGGAGCGTGATCCGTGGCGACAACTTCCAGTGTGCCATCCAGCAGACCCTGCCAGACTGCGGCGTTATCGGCGGCTGTCTTGATCGATGGATTCATCTGGATCAAAGTTCCCAGTCGCTGGTAGTCGTCGATGTTGAAGAACAGATGATGCGGACAGGCTTCGGCGGTGATCAGATCACTGGTGCCTCGCAGAAATTCGACTTCATCGGCCGTCGAAACGTGCAGAACATGAAAACGGTGCCGATGCCGCTCCGCTAACTCCACGGCTCGCTTTGTGGCGATCAGAGCTGCTTTGTGGTCGCGGATCAGGCTGTGATCTGAAACATCGCGCCCACCCTCAAGTCGAGCGGCATTGGCTCTGACTGTGGCTTCGTCTTCGCAATGAGCGCAGATTGGCAGAGACGTTTCGGCGAAAATCCGTTCCAGCGCTGCCTGTTGATCGACAAGCAAATCGCCCGTGCTGGAACCGATAAAAATCTTAATGCCCGGGGTCCGCGTGACAGCCCGCAAGACATCGACGTTGGTGGGAGTCGCCCCGATATAGAATCCATAATTAACATGGCACACTTGAGCGGCACGCGCCAATTTCTCTTCCAGAGCCTGAACCGTGGTCGTCGTTGGCTTTGTATTCGGCATTTCGAGGAACGACGTGACTCCACCCTTCGCACAGGCCCGAGTCGCGTGGTGCAGGTCTTCCTTGTGCGTCAGACCAGGTTCACGAAAATGCACCTGATCGTCGATCAACCCTGGCAGCAGGTGCAGCCCATTCGCGTCCACAACGTCATCAGCTCGCGAGGAATCCGGAGCGCCGATCGATGCAATACGGTTGCCATCAATCAGGACGTTTAGTTTTTCAACCGCATCTGGCAGTACGACAGTGGCGTTCCGAATGAGAATTTTCATGGACCGTTAACCCTTCAACTGCAGTTGAGCCCAGTCGCTCAAAGCCTGCTGCACATCCTTCATGGCCTTATCACCGGCAGTCCGAGCTGCGTTCAAATCGCCGCCAATGATGTCTGACTGACAAAAGAAGTAGAATTTAATTTTCGGTTCCGTGCCCGACGGACGCCCGGCGATTTGAATTCGCACGGGTTGTGAGGCATCAGACTTGTAGATCAGCATGTCACCGCGCGGCTGCGTGATTTCGCCGATCTGGCTGCCCGACGGGACTGCAATGACGCGGCCAGTTTTGTAGTCGAGGGCTTCCGCGAAACGCACCGGTCCGAACTGCGCTGGTGGAGCATCTCGCAGCGTCTGCATCAGGCCGTCGATTTTTGCCTTGCCGGTAGGCCCTTCGCAATAAATCGACTTCTGGCCTTCGCAATGGTAACCACAATCACGGTGCAACTGGTCAAGCTGATCGAGCAGTGATTTGCCTTCGGCCTTGAGTTCTTCGGCGAGTTCCAGAATGTACAGGGCTGCGACACTGGCATCTTTATCGCGACAGTACGACCCTGCGAGGAAGCCGATCGATTCCTCGGTTCCGAACACAAAGTGATCCGTGCCCTGTTCTTCCATCGTCTGGGCGATGTACTTGAAACCGACCATCAATTCGGAGAAGCATCGCGCCCCGTGATGTTCAGCCACGGCTTTCGTTAGCGGCGTCGTCACCAGCGTCTCGACGACGTAGTCCTGTGGAGAAAATCGTCCGGAGGCTTTGCGTTTTCGAAACAGGAAGTCGGTGATCAAAGCGCCGACCTGATTTCCGCTGAGTGGTGTGAATCCGCCTGCTGGATTTCGAACCATGACGCCGAGTCGATCGGCGTCCGGATCGGACGCCAGGATCAGTTCCGCAGGATGTCCTGTCGCTTTAATCCAGTCAATGACCGGCGAAAACACTTCAAGGTTTTCGGGGTTCGGCAGATGGTTAGGCACGTTTGGAAAATTGCCGTCGGCCGCCCGATGCGGTTCGAAGATCGCGACGTTGTGGAAGCCCGCAGCTTTGATCACCGCATAGACGGAGGTCTCGCCTACTCCGTGAAGTGGCGTAAACACTGCGTTCAGCGAACGACCGGGCGACTCGGACAGTTTTAGGACCTCAGTGACGTAGTCCTTATCAATGTCCGAACCAACAATCTGAATCCGTCCGTCGCCAACTGCAGTCGCAAAATCCACGGTTGGGATAACATCGGCGCGTTCAACCTCTTTGACAATCCCCTTATCGTGCGGTGGAATCACCTGGGCACCATTGCTCCAGTAGGCTTTGAAACCGTTATCAGCGGGAGGATTGTGAGACGCTGAGATCACAACGCCAATGTTGCAGTTGAGTTTCCGCACGGCGTACGACAGCTCAGGTGTCGAACGATGTCCATCGAAGAGATAAACCTTCAGGCCATGGGCTGCCATTGTGCAGGCTGTGATTCTGGCGAAGTGCGGCGAATTGTTTCGTGTGTCGTGGGCGATGACGGCAGAGCCTCCCGATGTGACGCCCGTTGATCGCAGGTAGACCGCCATCCCATGCGCGGATTCGGCGATGGTCCGATCGTTAATCGTTGCCGGTCCCATCTCACCCATCGGACCACGCCGGCCGCCGGTTCCAAAAGGAATGGCCGTCCAGAACATCGCATCCAGCTTTTGCCACTCGCCGGCGTTGACGAGTTCAACGATTCGGGGGCGATACTGGGCGACGCATTCACGCGTCAGCCATGAACGAAGGTTCACTGGGGAATCCGCCGTCAGAAGTCCGTTTTTAGCCGCCTGATCAACCAACGCCAGCACATCATCGCTCATAGTTTTCAGTTCCTGATGAATCGTCACAAGCCATTTGCCAGAGCGTCTCCGCTGCAGAATGCTCTCAGGGCAGGCGGTGTTCAGCCAGTCTACGGGAGCCAAAACTCTTGGTTGGGAACAAGGTTTCCCGCAAACAGAAGTCGCGAAAACCGCCGTGACTGCTAATCTGGCATTTGACAACGCACATGTCATCGAGCAACATAACGCCGTAAAGTTTGTCCGGCAGGAGAAAGCCGGGCGAATTTTGCTCCGATCAGCCGAGATGCGTTGGCGCGGCAAGCTCCGCGAGACAAGCATTCGGAACCTCCCGAACCGGTTTGTGCTGGGCAAAGGAACGCCACACGTCCCGCTGAACGATCCCATCCCATACTTCTCGCATCCGCGAGTCTTGTCTTCTCATTGATTTGAACATTTGTCTTCCGTCCACTCAGATTCGTCCAGGTCTGCGAACATTCCGATCGTCGGCATTGTCGGGGGTATTGGCGCTGGAAAAAGTTCCGTCGTGCGAAATGTCAGGGATCTTCAGTTATGTGTAATTGATGCCGACCTTATTGGACATGAACTGTTGTTCGACGATCAGATTCGTCAAAGCATTTGCAGTGTATTTGGGGAAGAAGTGTTGGACCAGGCCGGTCAAATTGATCGCGAATGGTTGGCATGCAAAATTTTTGGGACGACCGACGAACAGTCGAACAATCGAATTCAGCTCAATGAAATTCTGCACCCGGCAATTCGCCGGAAAGTGCTAATGAAGATCGAAGAGGCTCCGCAGGATGCGGACGCCATTATTCTTGATGCTGCTCTGCTGCTGGAAGCTGGCTGGGCGGATCAATGCGATGCAATCATCTTTATTGACACTCCGGTCGAACTGCGACAGCAGCGAGTTGCGGAGACACGCGGATGGTCGTCGGAAGAATTGCGGCGGCGTGAAGCGTCTCAATGGAGCGTGGCTGAAAAACGGTCACGCGCACAGTATGTGGTGGACAATGGCGGATCTGTGATGAGTGCCGCTGGCCAAATGCAGGCCGCTCTTAAACAAATTATTCACAAACGAAACGATAGTAATCTCGGTTAAAAATCTGCTCGATTGGATCGCACCAGCGTCTGATCGAATGTAATTCCCTGTCTCCTTTCGCTGGTGAACCTTCCTTCAATCCTGTCTGGAGGCCCGACGCGGCCATGTCAACACGTAGCACTCGCCCTGATGAAACCCGCCCCGGAGGATCTCCGCGGCTTCTTCGCCGATCCGATGTTCGTCACGAATCTGACGGCATTGAGAAACCGGTTGAGGAAACGTTTGCGCCACCCGATGGCACTGAAATCAACATTGCCGAATTGCAGCGGATGTCGATGAAGGAACTCATTGCGATTGCTGAAAAGGAACAGCTGACCGAATACCACGGCATGAAGAAACAGGATCTGATTTTCAAGATCCTGAAGGAGCGAACGCGACTCAACGGACTCATGTTCGGCGAGGGCACGCTGGAGATTTTGCCCGACGGTTTCGGTTTCCTCCGCAGTCCGGACTATCACTATCTTCCGTGCCCGGATGATATCTACGTCAGCCCCAGTCAGATTCGTCGCTTCGGACTTCGCACCGGAGCCACCGTTGCTGGCCAGATTCGTCCGCCCAAGGAAAACGAACGATATTTTGCGCTGCTGCGCGTCGAAGCGATCAATGGCGAAGACCCCAATGAGTTAACCAACAAGGTCTTCTTCGACGACCTGACTCCACTGCATCCTGAACGACGTCTGCGACTGGCGGACAACGCCGAATTTATCAGTACACGCATTGTCGATTTGATCGCTCCCATTGGACTTGGCCAGCGGGGACTAATCGTGTCGCCACCGCGCGCCGGCAAGACGATCCTCCTGCAGCAATTGGCGAAGGCAACGCAGCAGAATCACCCCGAGGCCTACGTCATTGTCCTGCTGATCGATGAGCGTCCGGAAGAAGTGACGGACATGGAACGCAAGCTCAAAGGAGCCAACTGCGAGGTTGTCAGCAGCACGTTCGACGAACCGACGTCGCGACATATCCAGGTGTCGGAGATGGTGATCGAAAAAGCCAAGCGAATGGTCGAATACGGCCACGACGTGATTATTTTTCTCGACAGCATCACGCGACTGGCTCGCGCCTGGAACACGGAAATTCCAAACTCGGGCAAGACGTTGTCCGGCGGCGTGGATGCCAACGCGCTGCAGCACCCCAAGCGTTTCTTCGGAGCCGCTCGCTGCGTCGAAGAAGGCGGCAGTCTGACGATCATTGCGACGGCTCTTGTCGATACCGGCAGTCGAATGGATGAAGTGATTTTCGAAGAGTTCAAAGGCACCGGCAATACGGAACTCCACCTCGATCGCCGCATGGTCGAAAAACGAATCTGGCCGGCAATCGACGTGAATCGGTCCGGCACTCGTCGCGAGGAGTTGCTTTTGAACGAAGAGGAACTAAAACTGGTCTGGGTTCTGCGGCGTGTCCTGAACGACATGAGTCCGGTTGAAGCAATTGAACTGCTGGTCAATCGCCTGAAACGCACAAAGTCGAACGAGGAGTTTTTGCTGTCGATGAATCTTGGCTAGGTCGGTTCTAAACTCTTTACTATTCCCAATTCACTATTTGCCATTTCTCCCATGCCTGCTGAATTACACGGTCAACTCAACGCTGCGGATGCCTCATTCGCCATCGTCGTGTCTCGCTTCAATGATCTGATTACCAAGCGATTGCTTGAAGGAGCGATCGACACGATCGTGCGACACGGCGGCAGTGCCGAACGAATCACGATCGCCTGGGTGCCAGGCTCATTTGAGATTCCGCTCGCGGCTTCCAAACTCGCCTTGTCTGGCAAGCACAACGCCGTGATTTGCCTCGGAGCCGTGATTCAGGGATCAACGACGCATCACGAATACATCAACAGCCAGGTCGCCGCCGGGATCATGAGTATCACTCGTGAAAGCGGAATCCCCGTAACATTCGGCGTTATCACATGCGAGTCAATGGAACAAGCACTGGATCGAGCCGGTGGCAAGGTTGGCAACAAAGGGCAAGAAGCGACTCTGGCGGCGATTGAAATGGTGAGTCTGTTGAAGATGATTTAGCGGCCGATTACTGTTCAATTGATGAGTAGCATCGAGCAGTTGATTATTGCCTTATCAGCCGGAACGCGCTAGCGTCCGGTTCTTTGAAAACCGTGAGCTAGCGCTCTGCGGCGGATTTCTTTTCCTCTACCTGAATTCATTCACTTATGGCCGGACGTTCTGACGCTCGTCGTTTTGTATTGCAGATGCTCTATCTGGTTGACCAGAATCCTGAAGCCGATCTTGATCGCGTGCAGGTCGAACTCCGCAAGGAATTCACTGACCCGGTGCTGCGGGAGTTTGCATGGTCGCTGATCTCCGGTGTCATCGCTGCGAGAGAGGAATTGGACGAAGTCATTTGCAGGACTGCGACAAACTGGCGTCTCGACCGCATGGCTCCCACCGATCGCAATGTGTTGCGGCTTGGCCTGTACGAAATGACAAAACTGGGGACACCTGCCGCAGTTGTGATCGATGAAGCGATTGAAATCGCCCGCGAATTCGGGACCGAGCACTCCAGCAGTTTTGTCAATGGCATTCTGGATAAGCTGATCCCTGTGGCCGCAACTCCGGAAATCGCATCCTGAGAGCTGTCAGCATACTGATTTCCGTGACGTTAAAGTACAACAGCATTTTTCGAAACGGCGTTGGGAGTCAAGATGACTGAGCGAGTTCCGCAGTAAGGATCGACACACAGTCCAAATTGAATCAGCTCGAGACGATGGTTTTGCCAGACGAATCGGCGACGGCAACTGTCTATACCTGGCGCGGCTGAGATTGAGGCTTTCTTCGTTTAACCCGACCCAACGGGGAGGCAGCACGAAGGGCTCGCCGGATGGCTCGGGTTAAACGTGAATGCACGGCCTCATTCTGGACCGCGCGGAGTATAAATCCTCGGAGATCGGGGGGAGGCTGCCGTTGAAGTGCCCGCACAGTGCCGTATTGCGGGAGAATCGGGCGCAGCGTTCAAGCCTGGCCGAAACGCTATACGTGCCCGCCGCAACGCTGAATCGATGGACTGGGCTGAACGTAACGCCCCTAAACGGAACTCAGCAGTTCTCGAACCGCGCGTCGAGCGCGGTATTTGTGTGAGCCGATTTTTGAGCGATGACCATCTATCCGATTCGGTTGGCCCGCCACGACGCTGAACAGCTTGCCGAAGTTCTTCACAAGATGGCACCAAATGTCCGACGACACGCCCAGTCGATCAAAGAGCGGAGCCAAATGTTGTGGCGTCGCCCCGCGTTATCCACCAGGAAATATCGCTGAGCCGACTCCGAATGGCGGCCACTTTTTCTTTGTCGTTCCGGATGTTGTTGAGTTCGAATTCCGTCGGTTCCTCCGGCTGCCGATTTTCATCCCGCCGCACCGGGCACAGCATCAGCCACCGCCGAGCCACCTCAGTGTGATCCCACTCTTTCACCACATCCGGCCTCGATCTCAGAACGAGGTGAATGTGATTCGACATGATCGCCTGACACAGCAAGTCGATCCCGAAGTGTTTCGCCTGATGCACAACGGTCATCACTACCGCCTTCGCAGACTTTATCCTCGCTGTCGCTCGGCGTCGCTCAGTTGCTTCCACTGCTTGCGATAATCATAGTTCTTCCCCGTGAACGCATCGTCCCCCAGCAAAAAGCACCGCCGCACCGTGCGGGTCATCACATGCACAACCGCTATCTCATCCGCCGCAAACACTTCCACCCGTGCCAGTCGAGCCATCTTTCCAATCCTTGCAACGCACCCTCACGCGATTCCGCTTTCAGAACCTGCTGCAGAGTCCTCTCAGAATTCCACGCCGTGTCAAGTAAATACTGCGTCCCCGTTGTCCTCCAATAGCCAATTACAGCAGGGCCGCTGCTTCCTGACGCAGGCTTCAGATAGCTTTCCGTGCCTGCGGCACACCCCATCTGCCTTGGCGTGCAATCCGATGTTGCCCGTCATTGAGATTCACCGCCTGATTCTTGTTTGGCTTCGCCCTCCATTCGGCGAATCGCCCGAAGTGCCACCATAACTGCGTCTCCATAGGGCGTTAGTGCCCAGTAGGTCCCGGTATCCGTGACACTTCGCTTCTTCCGACTTTCTTGAATGAGCCCTAGTGCGCGAAACTGGACGAGACATGTTTCAATCTCCGACTCCGCAATTTCTACATTCATCGCGTTTGGTTCGTGCGCGCTACTTACGTCTTTGTGCGCCTCTGCGCGATCGTGAATCGCCTCTAAACTGATATCCGCGAGGAACCGTCGCAGTTTCTCAAGCAATACGCGTTCTTTAGCCTCCTGGATCAAGACCGGCGCAACGGCTGCAAACATCATATTCCAAGTTGTTTCGATATCATAAGGCACCCGGAGCCTGCCACGCTTAAACCCTCCATAACCGTCTTTCTCTTTCGTCTCAACAGTCACCTCGGCCTCGCACGGAACCTTGTGCATATCGTCGCCCTGCGAGAAATCCTCGGACCCTTTCGGTGCTTCGGTTCGGGATTGCAGCAATTCGTCTTCCAATTCGCGCATGCGCACTTCCAGTTTCAGCACGTGTTCAATGCTGAAATCGTTTGGAAGTTGGTCGGCTCTGATCCAGCCAACCGCCGGAGATTTCTTCGTCACCGCCGTTAAGGAGATCACTACCTTCGAATGAAGATCAGCAGCATCCTGCCAAAACTTGCAGTGGTGGCGATTTTCTACCTTCTTCCGAAATGCTTCCAGCTTGCTCCAAATACTTGGGTCAGTTTCGGTGTTCTCGCGTGCAAGCGATCCAGGTGCCACATGCAAGAACGCGATTACGGGCAACTGAGTCTTGATCGCGTAATCGTATTCTTTTTCGGTGTATCCTAGCCCCGCTTCGTCGAGCGAGCCGTACCGACCGCCGACTATCAGCAAGTAATAGTCCGATTCGTTTATGACGCTCTGTATGAGGTGCCAAGCATCTTCATCGGCAGCAGGGAAAAGTTCCATTCCCGCCGGCATGTGACCGAGATCTAACAAAGCACGGATCACTGCCTGCCGCTGTTCCTTCAGATCACGAAAGGTCGAACTGACAAATACTTGATACTTCTTTTCCACAGAAAGTACTCTCAACTTCAGGCACAGATTCTCAACCCCAACCATGCTCACATAATACGAATCAGGTCGTTACTGTCGAATTGCCTGACCGTCCAACGATACCGCACGTTCTGGACTGTTGCCGAGCAATAACAAAGTGGTTTTTGCATAGGGGATACGGAGCGTGGTACGATTTTTCGTAACCGTTCACGGGGTCAAATTGGACTTGGGTCAGATAACGAAAATTTGTTAGCGTCCGGGCATGGATGCGAGAGACAAGATCATTGAGGATCTTCAGAGGCTGGTGGCCAAGCAATCGGCAGAGATCGCTGCGTT
>JBBQSE010000114.1:0-18741 GCA_038214195.1 Planctomycetales bacterium | reverse complement strand
GAATCACTTCGGCGTCTCCTGGTGTCCGCATCGGACTCCAGCGAGTTGAGTGATGCGGAACTTGAATCTCTGCTGACGGCAACGGAATTACACGACCGACTCGGCGACGAGCAGACGAGTCGCATCATCGGCAAAGTTCATCGTCTCATTGACGCTGCGCCAGGAATTACGGTTAGCGGTTTAGAAGTCCGGCATCTCGAAGATGCCGGGCTTCTGCGTGACCAGCGGCCTCGATTGGTGTCGGTCTCGGTGTCTGATTCAAGTCGGCAAACAGTCCGGCCAGGTGCGATTGCAGCCTTGCTGGTTTCGATCGTTGCGTTAGTGTCGGTCGTGGTGTTGACAGCAAATATATCTCCGCGGCAGCGTCTGATTTCCCAGACAGATCATACGTCGAGAACGATCGGCACTCTTCGTAGAGATTTGGAGCGGCGGAGGCAAAACCAAACGCTGAGTTGGATGACGGCAAAAGCGATGCCTGAAGCGACTCGGCCAGATAAAGTGTCTGTGGGCGACGAGGTTGCAACCGTTGACTTTGAGCGGCGGCGAATTTCACTGCTCGATGGTTCAGTGCTGTATGTGAACAGCGGAACCCGGCTAAAGATTGCTTCCGAGCGGCGTGTTGAAATGACTCGGGGAGAAGTATTTGTCGAAGTTGTGCCAGTCGCTGTTGCCCTCTCGTCACACATGACGCCGTTTGAAATTGTTACTCCGAATCGCATCGTCACGGCCCTTGGGACAAAATTCTCGGTGTCCGCAAATGATACGGAGACCGATGTCACGGTGACTCAGGGGCATGTCAGGATTTCGGGCGTGGATGGTGAAGTTGCGGCGGGCGCGACTCTAAAAGCCCGGCATCTTGAAGATGCCGGGCTTTTGCGGCGTGAATACACTCTGACATCGGCACCGCGAGCGTCGGCGGAACTGGAGTGGACTCGGGACCTAATGGCAGCGGCAACCGGGCCGTTGGTACCAACAAGCGAATTCTCGGGCGGCGCGCTGGTGACCGTCGATCCGAATGGCCAGAGTTCCAAACTGAGTCTCCTCAATTACCATATCGACGTGCATATCGAAGACGGGTTCGCGCGAACGACGATTGATCAGACCTACTTCAATCACACGCATTCACGCATGGAAGGCACGTTCCATTTCCCGTTGCCGACGGATGCGTCGCTGTCCCGTCTGGCCATGTACGTCAACGGCAAGTTGATGGAAGGTGGCATGGCGGAACGCGATCATGCTCGAAACACGTTCGAAGAAATCAAACGCAAGATGCTCGATCCGGCGCTGCTGGAATGGGTTGATGGCAGCACGTTCAAGATGCGCGTCTTTCCGCTGGAGCCACGTCAGGAAAAACGCATCATCCTTAGCTATTCGCAGCGATTGCCATCATCGAACGGACAGTTGTCGTATCGATTTCCGGCAGGCCACACGATGGACACTGTCCGCGACTGGTCGGCTCATGTGCGAGTCAAAGCCGGTACCGGATCCGAATGGCATTCGCAGTCTCACCGGATGACGGCGTCGGATACCAATGGTGATCTGATTCTGGACGCTGCGTTGAAGAACGCGTTGCTGGATAAAGATTTGGTCTTGCGAATTGCGGAAAGCGGAAAGCGGAAAGCGGAAAGCGGGGAATCTCATACGTCAGAGGGGAGTGGACGCGATGCTCTATCGGCTTTCCGCCCTCCGCTTTCCGCTTTCTCGTCCGTCACAGGCGAAAACCAGCAATACCTTATGCTCCGCATGCGGCCCGAGTTGCTCGGCGAAATGAAACGCATGCCGCATCACTGGGTGTTCCTATTTGAGCATTCTGGTGACCGAACTCCACTGCTGGCGCGGGCACAGATTGAGATCATCCGCACGCTGCTGCAGAACGCCGAGCACACGGATACGTTTTCGATCGTGAAGGCATCGACGCAGGCTAATCTTTATTCCCAGGAGGCATTGTTGTGCAGTCCCCAACATATTGCGGCTGCAGTGAAACATCTGGAGACCGTGCATCTGGTTGGTGCGTTGGATTTAGCAGCCGCGTTGAAAAAGTGCGGAGAGATAGCAACGAACGGCTCCCTGCAATCCAACAACCATTCCACCGTCCCTTCACCCCCTGGCAAGGGGGAGAAGGTGGCCGACAGGCCGGATGAGGGGGCAGGCGCTGGGCCAGCATCACGGAACAGAACGCAAAACACAGAATCGCAAAGCCCCCTCACCCGAGCCCTCTCCTCCAAATCGGGGGAGAGGGGACAGTCGCAAATCGCAAAGCCGCTGATTATCCACGTCGGTTCCGGCATGGCTGCGCTCGGTGAACGTGATGGGGCAAAGCTCGCCGCCATGATCCCAGCAGGTACTGAGTACATCGGAATCGGCGTCGGTCGTCGATGGAATCAGGCAATGATGAAACAAGCCTCATCGCGTACGGGCGGCTTGAGCACACAAATCAACCCCGACGAAGAAATCGCCTGGCGAGCGTTTGATGTGTTCTCAAGACTGCATTCGCCAAGGCTGGTGAATGTGAGGGTAACCGCAAAGCCAGAAAACCTGGCCACCGTCCCTTCTCCCCCTGGCAAGGTGGAGACTGTTTTGTCTGCGTCTGCACGGACTGGGCAGACGCGGCCCGACAGGCCGGATGAGGGGGCCGCTTCGGGGACAGCGTTGCCTTCAAGGAACGGAACCGCTGAATCGCAGAGCCCCCTCACCCTAGCCCTCTCCCCCAAATCGGGGGAGTGGGGACAGTCGCAAGACGCCCGGCTTTTGGCAAAAGCCGGGCGTCTGACCGGACCCCGTTTCCTCCTTTTTTCAGACCTCATCACACAAGGCGAAGAACTGGCGGCGATTTGTCGAGTGCCCGAAGGGAATCCGTTGCCAACTGAAGTCTCCGTCACTGCCGAACTCAACGGTCAGCCGTGGACTCAAACGATGACGGTTGAAAACGTCAAAGACAATGCCACGTATTTGCCGCGCCACTGGGCGAAACTGGAGATTGATCGGCTGCTCGCGGAAGACGCACAGAAGAACAAAGACGGCATCGTGGAGTTGAGTAAAGCGATGTACGTGATGAGTCCCTTCACATCGCTGCTGGTGCTTGAAAATGACGAGATGTACACACAGTTCAATGTCGATCGCGGCCGCAAGGATCACTGGGCGTTGTATGCGTGCCCAGAGACAATTGAAGTGATTGCGGACGGATCGCCAGAGCGGCAAGTTGCTGAAATTCAGCTTTCGAAGGTTGATCCTGCAATAACGACAAAGACATTGCAGGCTCTGTTCGAATCAGAAGGAACGCTGGCACCGACAATTGCGGCAATACCCGGAATGAACCGGATTCGTATTGAAGGTAATCCTGTCCAGGTCGAACAGTTCAGGAAAGTCTTGTCGCAGCTCGGTGAATCAGGACAAATCGATGTTCGAGCAGCAGCTACGCCAATGACTCGACAAAATATTCTTTCAACAATCATGCGTCTGCAGCGACCACTGTGGATTGCGGAGCAACCGAGAGCGACGCTGATCCCAGGCCGTCAGCGGGAAAGCAGGGAAGAAACGAGAACTCGATATACAAAACTCCTGGAATTGATGGCCCAACAGCAGCGACTCAAGGCGGATCTTGGCGAAGAACACCCGGAAGTTCGCAAGTTGCAAGGCGAAATTGAACTGATGAAGAACTTCAATTCGCGGGAAGAGACTCACTACGAAAATCGAAATCCATGGGGCATCCGTGTTAGTGCTTCGCCAGTCGTGCCGTCGAAAAAATTCTTCGCCGCAAGCAACGGAAGTCGCGGGCTGTTCAGCGAATACTTCGACCTCGGCAGAATCCCACAGGGACACTGGGACACGAATGGAAACGGACTCGGCAATCAATGGTACGACTTCAACATCGACGCAGTTTTCGAAGATCCAATTGAAACTGTTTTCGATTTCAACATTCAGGACACTCAGGCAAGGCATTTGAGGTCCATTCGCTTGTTGCAGCCTCCCGTGCGTAACGAAGTCATGCCTGCGGCAAAAATGGCTGATGATGGCTACATCCTATTGTCCGTTATACCGGAGTTTGAGTCACTTGAAAGAGACTTCAGATTCGACCCCACCGATCGTGGCGATGTGCAGGTGTTGCAGGAAGGTCAAGTACTGGTTCTCAAGGGCAACGATGGTGATATAGAAGCTGTGAAACAGGATATTCGTGAAATCAGAGCCGCTCAATTGCTCAATCGGATGGGGAACAGTTTTTCGGACCAGCTAAATGATGTCGCATTGTCTGTGATCACAAACTCGGCAGATTACACTGTCCCAGATGCGAAGTCGTGGCGTGAATTGACAGAGCATCGCCGAAGATTTCAGCACGACCGTCGCAAGACATCTCCAAACGAATTGAGAATCGAATCAGTTCTGAAGCAGAAGATTTCTTTGCATATGCATGATGCACCGCTTGTTGCTGTCGTTCGACAACTCTCAAGCACTTATGAATTCAATATGGTAATCCACTCCGAAGCAGTCCAATTTGCAGGCCCGACTGCAAGCCCGCTCGTAAATATCGACGTCGATGGCGTTTCTCTACGCAGCGCCTTGAATTTGGTGCTGGACCAGGTCGGACTGGCGTATGTCATTGAAAACGAATGCATCACGATCACGGAGCTTAACCACACGAACTCAAATGCTGCGAGTTCTGGCCTGGACCGTTCTGCATTGGCAAGTTTAAAGAGTCCGACCCACCGGTGGTCTGCCGCATCGCATCAAAATGCCAACGAACTTGTTGCGCTGCCGACGTTTCAATTTCCAGCGCCACGTTCAGTTTCCGCCAATCCAGCATTGTTTGGCGACCTGCTGTCTCATGCACCTGGGCTGAATACATCAGCGGCAGATGTGATGGCAGTGATGGAAATGGAAAGCCGTTCCACTGTCCCTTCTCCCCCTGACAAGGGGGAGACTGCTTCGTCTGCGTCGGCACTGACGTGGCCGACGCGGCCCGACAGGCCGGATGAGGGGGCAGGTTCGGGAACGGCGTTGCTCAAAAAAAGTGGAAACGCAGAATCGCAAACCCCCCTCACCCTGGCCCTCTCCCCCGAATCGGGGGAGAGGGGACAGTTGCAGGCTGAAGCGCAGAACTCCCTCATTCTGGCGGTCTCCGCCGATTTTGGGGAGACGGGACAGGACAGCGGCCGCATTGATGATGCTGCTCGATTGTTGCTTGAAAAAGCTCGTGGACGTGGCTGGGAATCGATCACATTGCCGGGGCGCGATGGTGAAGCGGGAATCACGATTCACTACGACGGCGCGGGGCGGCATGTTTGGGAACGAATCGTCTCGGAAGGTCTGCGAGAACACGTCGTGTGCGATGGCGTGACGCTGTGGCATGTGTATCGAGATATCGGACTTGCTTCGAAGCGACCATTCAGCCACTTTCATCATCGCGAGTTTACGAACATCGTGCCGTGGCTGTTGCCATCGGCGGAGGAATTGGCGCGTGGTGCCGATGTCATCGCCATCGACGAACGAACGGTGGCCATCGTGCCTTTAGTGAGCGGCAAGGCGTTAGCCGCCGGTGAGTCAGAGGAAAGCGGAGAGCGGAAAGCGGAGAGCGGAAAGACACCGGAGGCTAGCGCCTTGCCGCTCACAACGCATTTGATCTTTGATACTGATGGACGTCTTCTTGAGCGGCGTTTGATTGAACGCAACACCAAACAAGTGTTGCAGCGGATCACGTATGCAGCCGACGGGACGATCGTTGTCCTGGATGCTGATGGTACGGAACTGGAGACGATGAAGCTGAATCGTTCGATTGCGGCAGCTCCGCAACTGGTGCCGGATTTGGATGGACTCGTCGTATTGCCAATGCCCGTGCGAACGCCGGAGGCCGTAGGTCGATCTGTCTCAGATCGACATCCCTCAGCAGCGCAAAATGAATCAACAGTGAACACCGAGAGACTTGGCGAAGACGGCTTGGATCCCGATCTGGGACAGATCGGGCTACGGGATGCGGACTTGCCCGAAGATGATGCCATTTCGCTCATGCTGGCGTACATGGCAAACGGCAACGCGGATCGGATGATTGAAGTGGCTCGCAAACGATTCATTGACAAAGGCGACACGCGAGATGGGCTCTATGTCCTGCTTAGTCGATTTCCGAATGCACTCGTCCAGGCTGCAACGCCAGCGGACGCGGCATCTGGCAGCACTCCGACACCGGGCTTTGATCTACGATCGTCAGTCGAAGGATCACCGCTGAAACAATTTGTGCGGCAGTATGTGAATTGGCTGCGGGACAATGCTGCATGGCAACCGGGAGCCAGTGGGATTTTGGACTTCCAGATTGACGCGCCGGAAGGCAGTTTTATTCAGCAACTCGCCACCGCCCGCAACTTGTATGTTCGCTGGCTGACAGACGAGGCGACGAAAGATCGAACTCAGACGCAGGTGCAGCAGGAAGTTGAGCGAACTCTGGCATTTGTTACTACCTGTCGCACGACAGAAATGGGATGGACCTTGATGAACGTCATGCGGCCTCGCCTGACGACACCGGAACATTTGGCGGCCTTCGCGAAGGCGGCAGAGCGATTCGAACACAATCCTCGAATGAGTCTGTATGTGCGACGCGAACGCATCACAGCACTCTTCGCGGCTGGCGAACTTGATGAAGGACGGCGGTTGTTCGGAGAATGGATCAGTGCGCAGTTACAACTTGGGATTGTCCCACCGATTGGCACAGAACTCTACAACTCATGCGTTGGCACTGATGGCCTTGCAAAAATGGATGCCTTGCTGCTTGACAGCTCAATACAGTTGGTCGAATCCGGACTGCTGATGACACTGAATTCGCTCGCCGTTCAAATGCGAGAACTCGGCAACATCAAGATCGCCGATCAGCTGATGACTTCGCTGCTGGCGGCATTGGATACGAAAACACGGCCTGATGTTTCGTTGTGTGCAATTGAACAACTGCGGCGTATGAAAGATTCGCGAGCTGACAAGTTACTGGATCAGGTCCTGGAACTTCCGACAGCGCAGCAACTTCCGGAACTCTGGCGGTTCGCAGCAACGGTGGCAGACGAATCGGGTCGAAAGCGGCTGGCGGCGGAGCGACTGGAAACAGCTATTCTCTTGGAATTCGCCACTCGTCCAGCGACGATCAACATCGAAACTGTCCGCAGTGATTACGCCGAACTGCTGGCGAAATATGCAGAACTGATCGATGCGTCCCACACACTTGAAATCGCACCTCCCGCCGATCTGTGGGCTCATATCGTTCAGGCGACCGATCAGTGGCGAACGCTGGATCCAGACGCCACTGTGGCCTGCCAGACGGCGTCTCGTCTGCTGGAAAAACTCGATGCGAAGGATCTTGCCTGGGATTACCTGACGACTCCGCTGGCGGAAAATTCCGGCGAATCTGCTCCGTGGATTGCACTTGCTCGAAGCTTAGGGACTGACCAGCAAACGGAACTAGCTGACAAGGCGTGGACTCAGGCATTCGCACTGGAATCCACAAATCCGGAAATCCTGATCGAGCACGCTCAACTGCTGCAGGCAGCTGGTCGGACATCTGCAGCGAAGGAATTGCTCAATCGGGTGATTAGCGGATCCTGGCAGCCACGGTTCAGCGGCAGCGTGCAAAACGCCCAGGGACTGCTGAATTCGCTGTAAAATTGGCAAATAATGAGCTCTGGAATCCGCTGCCGTCTATTCATCGATTGATGGGTGGCCGGGCTGGAGAACGCAGCTCGAATCCCCTTGGCTTCCTTCACTGCGCTCAGTCCAGCCCCGCCCACCCGTCACTGCGGTTGTTTGCTGTCAGATGTTGCGTAGAATGGAACAATTAGCCGGAACTCTCCGGTCAGAAAATCCGTTTTTCCATTTACGCAGAAGTAACCACTGTGCCGCTGCAATCTATTCAGCAGGCGATCGACGCCCTTCAGAAGGGTGGCATGATCATTGTTGTCGATGACGAGGACCGCGAAAACGAAGGCGACTTCATTTGCGCGGCCGAATCGATCACGCCGGAGCAGGTCGATTTCATGCTCCGCGTCGGTCGGGGAACCCTATGCGTTCCAATGGCCGAAGAAGAAGCCACACGCCTGAAGTTACGTCCGGTCGTCGATGAATCCAACAATACGGCCCCGCACAAGACGGCGTTCCTGCGCGCGGTCGATCATACAACGGCCGGAACCGGCGTGAGTGCCATCAATCGCACGGCGACGATTCGTGCTTTGGCGGACCCCGGGGCAGTTGCTGAAGACTTTCTGCAGCCGGGTCACGTGAATCCTTTGGCTGCGATGGTCGGCGGTGTGCTCCGCCGCGCTGGCCATACGGAAGCGACAATTGACCTGATGCGACTGGCTGGCAAACGTCCTGTCGGCGCGTTGATTGAAATCTGCAGTCAGACAAGTCATGGCATGGCCGACCTGAATGAACTGCACATGATCGCAGATGAACATCAGATCCCGATCATCTCGATTGAGGATTTAATTCGCTTTCGTCGCTTGCGCGAACGGCTCGTTACTCGCATCGCTGCCGTGCCAATGCCGACTGCGGAATTCGGCACGCCAACGATTATCGGATATCAGGTCGCGCATGAAGACCAGGAACCGCTGGCGCTGGTCTGGGGGGATCTGACGAAAGCGGATGCGCCACTAGTTCGCATGCACTCATCGTGCTTCACTGGAGACGTGCTGGATTCTCTCCGCTGCGACTGCGGTGATCAGTTGCGACTGGCAATGAAGATGATTCACAATGAAGGCACCGGCGCCGTCGTCTATCTTCCGCAGGAAGGACGCGGAATCGGTCTGCTTGCCAAGCTCAAAGCCTACCAGTTGCAGGACCAGGGTTTAGACACGGTCGAAGCCAATCATCGATTGGGCTTTAAGGCCGACATGCGGGACTACATGGTCGGGTTGCAGATTCTGAAGGATCTGGGACTGACTCGTGTGCGGCTGCTGACAAACAACCCTAAAAAAACCGACGCTTTTGTTTACACAGGAGTCGATCTGCACGTGGTCGAGCAGGTACCTATTGTAGCTCCGCCGCACTCGCAGCGAACGAATTATATGACGACCAAGAAGGAAAAGATGGGGCACTTGCTGCCGGATAACGTAGTGCAGACAGCCTCGATCCATATTGCGAATGTGGATGAGTAGTCGTTTCTGCGAATCAAGGGAACTTGCGTTCGCCCAGCGGTTGAACTGACGTCGGTCCGGCGTAGGATGCGCGAACGAGACCTTTTCAGGTACATTTTCCCCGTATTGTCCTTCATAAACTTCAATCTCATGCCAACTGCCGAACAGCTCAAAACACTCGTTTCCAACGTGATTGAACCTTGCACCGAAAAGTCGCTGGGCGACCTGCGGATGATTCGCGACACATTCGTTAATGGGAATGACGCTCGAGTGCGGATTGAACTTCCAACGCCTGCGTATCCGGCCTCGAAAAAGCTCGAAGAATTGATTCGCCAGCGGATCAAGTTTGCGGCGGCGGAACTGGAACCACGGATCGAGATGCATTCAACAGTGCGGGGAAAAGACGCCGGTGGTCGCATCGGTCTGAATGTCCACAATATCATCGCCGTCGGCAGCGGCAAAGGTGGTGTTGGCAAAAGCACCGTGTCCGCCGCGCTGGCCTGCGGACTGCACTCGATGGGCTGTCGCGTGGGCCTGATGGACGCCGATGTGTACGGTCCCAGTATCCCTCATATGATGAACGCTAAAGGGCAGCCTGCAGCGACAGAAATGCAGGACGAGCAGGGCAACCGCGTCATGCGGATGGAACCAATCGACGTCGGCGGTGTCAAACTGATGTCGATGGGTTTCTTCATCGAACAGGGACAGTCGGTCGTTTGGCGCGGTCCAATGCTTCACAAAGCCCTGACGCAGTTTCTGAAAGACACCCAATGGGGCGAACTTGACTATTTAATCATTGACCTTCCACCGGGTACCGGTGACGTCGCGTTGACGCTGGCGCAGCAGGTCAGTCTTGCCGGAGCCGTCGTGGTCTGCACGCCTCAACAGGTGGCGCTGCTGGATGCGATCAAGGCGGTGGACATGTACCAGAAAGTCAATGTGCCGATTTTGGGGTTCGTGGAAAACATGTCGGGTGATATTTTTGGACGCGGTGGCGCTCAGAAAGTCGCCAACGAATTGAAGGTTCCCTTCCTTGGTGAGATTCCAATGAATGGCTGCATTCGCGAATACTGTGATCGAGGCCAGATCATGGAAATGCTGACGGAAGACAATCCTTCACGGGACGCGCTTCGCGCAGTTTGTCAAAACGTGGCGATGCAGGTCTTTAAGGAACTGATCAAGTCTCCAGCAGGTCCTGTGCTGGAGATTCTGTAATCTGGCGGGATGAACACTCATGTCGGCCGTCGATTTTCATTTTGATTGTTCATGCAAAATTCTGTTCCCATGCTCCTGAAACTCGCCGAAATCTTCGAAGAATTCGCTGACCTGGAACGACAGGACCAGTCGCTTTATTTGCTGGAACTGGGAGACGATCTCCCCGATTTGCCTGAAGAAGCCCGGACAGATGAAAACCGCGTACATGGTTGTCAGAGCCAGGTTTGGCTGATTACCGAACTCGACGGCACCGGTGAAGATGCCACTTTTTCCATTAAAGCCGACAGTGATTCAAACATCGTCCGAGGCCTGATTGCGATCCTCATCGCAACCTACAACGGCAAGACCGCGCGACAGATTCTGGAATACGACATTGACGGCGTATTCCAGCGACTCAATCTTCAGCAGCATATCACGCCTCAGCGCCGCAACGGCTTGCGAGGCATGGTGGATCGAGTCCTGACGCTGGCTCGGCTGCACCTTGCGACTTCTGGAAACGGCGATGCGGCTCCGTTCCTGGTCCCGCCGGTCGTCAACAACGCCGCCTGTGCATCGCCAGCGCCCACCGCGCCAAAACGCTCTCTGTTCAATGCTGAGGATATTCGACGCGAATTCCCCGTCCTCGACCGCATGCTGGCCAGCGGCTCGCGGCCGATCTATCTGGACAGCGCCGCGTCCGCTCAAAAGCCGCAGTGCTTGATCGACAAAGAACGCGAGGTCGAGGAGCAGTATTTCGCGAATGCTCATCGAGGCACGTACCAGTTTGGTCTGCGGATCGATGAAGAATTCGAAGGGGCTCGCCGGAAAATCGCAAATCTTCTGCATGTTCCATCCAGTGAAAACATCATCTTCACTCCCGGCACAACGATCGGCCTGAACATGATCGCGTCCGGCTGGGGCCGTCGACACGTGCAGCCCGGTGATGAGATTCTAACCACAGTCATGGAGCATCACGCCAACTTTGTTCCCTGGCAGCAGTTGGCCAAAGAACGAGGAGCCACGTTGAAGTTGATCCCGCTTACCGCTGACGGTCGGCTTGACATGGAACGACTGGATTCCGTTCTTACGAAACGAACACGTTTGCTTGCGGTCACGGGGATGTCCAATGTACTGGGCACGGTCGTCCCGATTCGTGAACTGACACGTCGGGCTCATGCCGTGGGTGCATGCGTCGTCGTCGATGGCGCGCAGAGTGTGCCTCATATGCCGGTTGACGTCGTCGCAGATGACGTGGATTTCCTGGCATTCAGCGGGCATAAGCTTTACGGTCCAACGGGCGTTGGCATCCTTTACGGAAAGCCCGAACGCCTCGAAGAAATGGATCCGATCATCTTCGGTGGGCACATGATTTCGGAAGTCGCGACTGAACGTTCCACATGGTCCGCGCCACCGGCGAAATTCGAAGCCGGCACCATGCCGATCGTTCAGGCGATTGCGCTGGGCACCGCCGTGGACTGGGTACAGGAAGTCGGATTGGACGCTATTCACGCCCACGAACAGTCCTTGCTGGCACTGGCGATGGAGCAACTGTCAACCATCTCCGGAATCACAATCTACGGCCCCGGCATTGCTGATCGTGGCGGCATCGTGTCCTTCCGCATCAACGGAGTTCATCCCGAAGACCTCGCCGCCATACTCGACAAATACGGCGTCTTCACCCGCCACGGCCATCACTGCACTATGCCGCTCCACACGCACCTAGGCGTCTCCGCCACAACCCGCGTGAGTTTCGCCGCTTACAATTCCGCAGACGACATCACCGCACTCATGGACGCCCTCAACGTCGCCTGCCATCGGCTGATCCGCAAGCATCGCT
This sequence comes from Planctomycetales bacterium, assembly GCA_038214195.1. Classification (GTDB taxonomy): domain Bacteria; phylum Planctomycetota; class Planctomycetia; order Planctomycetales; family Planctomycetaceae; genus SXXK01. The sequence continues at coordinate 6,612 of JBBQSE010000114.1, read as the reverse complement.
AAGCGTGCAGTGGAAAACGAGTATCGGACGTACGTCAGCCTTTTGAGCCTGACCTGACGTGTTTCCATGCCCGCCTCGAAAGGCTGACGTACAACTATTCCTTGCTCGTTCAAGAGTTTCACGCCAGGCGTTAAGGACCGTTGACTCAATCGGTTCCATGACCCAATGCGCCCGCGAGGTCGAATTGGATGAGGCGATGATTTTAGTTGCAGCCGATCAACTCACGTCCAGGCCACTCATGCATTCTTCCGTCTGCCTCCTTCGGCGGAGAAGGAACAGGGGACGCATCTAAACACCGATCGGTTTATTTTTGTCTTATCAGCCGCCACGCACCAGCGTCCGGCTCTGTGAAAACCGGGACCCAGCGCTCTGCTGCTGATTCCTTTCGCGAGACTTATTGACGACTCGATGTTAAAGCGTGTGGAATTCACCACAGCCACAAAAAAAAGGAGCGTTCCACAAAATGGAACGCTCCCAGGAAATTTGTGCTGAGACAAAGATTACTCTTCCGTCACAGCTTCAGGCTCAGTTTCCGGTTCCTCTTCATCGCCAGCGCCGAGAGTAAACAGCGGGCCGGCACCGGAGCCAGTGCCGCCTCGGAGTTCTTCGCGTGGCTTGGGAGCGGCGGATGAACTCGCCGTGCCTTCTTCGCCAGTCGCGGCACCTTCCGATGCCTTGATTTCTGACTTGCGGCTGAGCCCAATCTTGCGTTCGCCAGTATCGACACGCAGAATTCGGACTTCGAGATCCTGGCCAACCTGCACCATGTTTTCCGGATGATCAACCTTGTGATCGGCCAATTCGGAAACGTGAAGCAGACCTTCGAGATCATCTTCCAGCTGCACAAACACACCGAAGTTGGTGATCTTTGTGACCTTGCCGGTGACAGTCTTGCCGGGTGCGTACTTCTCAGGAATGCGTGTTTCCCATGGATCTTCTGCCATCTGCTTCAGGCCAAGGGCGATACGACGACGATCTTCATCGACCGACAAAATCTGACATTCGATTGGATCGCCCTTTTTCAGGATCTCGTTTGCGTGAGAAACCTTGCGTGTCCATGACATGTCGCTGATGTGCAACAGACCGTCCACACCTTCCTGGAGTTCAACAAACGCACCGTAGTTCGTTAGATTGCGAACCGTACCTTTGACCATGCTGCCTGGCGGGTACTTGGCAGTGACTTCGTCCCACGGATTGGGCTGAGTCTGCTTCATGCCAAGCGAAATTTCCTGCTTGTCTTCATTGATCCCAAGCACCATGACTTCGACATTATCGCCGATGGCCACAAGTTCGCTGGGGTGATTCACGCGGCGAGTCCAGGACATTTCGCTGATGTGAACCAAACCTTCGATGCCGTCTTCCAGCTTTACGAACGCACCGTAGGAGAGCACGTTGACAACTTCGCCATGGATGCGAGACCCCACCGGGTACTTGCTTCCGATGTTGGCCCACGGGCTGGCAGATTTCTGCTTCAGTCCCAGAGCAATTTTTTCCTTGTCGTAGTCAATGTTCAATACCATGACCTCGACTTCGTCGTCGATCTTGACCATTTCGGTCGGATGGCTGATGCGCCCCCAGCTCATGTCTGTGATATGCAGCAGGCCGTCGATTCCGCCCAGGTCAACAAACGCGCCAAAGTCGGCGATGTTCTTGACAGTCCCTTTTCGAAGCTGACCGATCTCCAGATTGGAAAGCAGGGTCTTCTTCATCTTTTCGCGTTCTTCTTCGATCAGACGGCGGCGCGACACAACGATGTTGCGTCGAGCTTCGTCGATCTTCAGAATCATGCATTCGATTTCCTGGCCGATATACTCCGCGATGTCGTTGGGGCGGCGGATATCCACCTGACTGGCGGGCAGGAACACGTTGACACCGATATTGATAAGCAGACCGCCCTTGATCTTGCGGATGACCTGGCCTTTGACAACATCGCCTTCGTTGTGAGTCGCGATGATCTTTTCCCACTCGCGAACACGGTCGGCTTTGCGCTTGGAAAGCACAATCAGGCCGATGGAGTCTTCAAATTCTTCGAGCAGCACTTCAATCCGCTGGCCGATTTCTGGAGGAGGTTCAGTCTCGTCCCATTCATCTCGCTGGACGACGCCTTCACTCTTGAAGCCAATATCGACGACAACTTCTTCGTTGTCAACGCGAACAATCGTTCCGTGCAAAATGTCGTTCAGAGCATAAGTCTGTGCTTCTGACTCGTAGAAGACACTTTCGTCTTCGGCGAAATCCGGGAACGATGCGTGCATCAACGCATCCAATTCGCTGTCCTCGACACCATACTCCCGCAAGAGGTTACGATCGACCATTTTCTGTACTTCCATCCACCACGGACGTCTACCCGGAAAACCTGGCAAACAATTCCGAATTAGAGACAAGCGAGCCGCTGCCGCAAACAATTGTGGCACCCTGAGCAATCTCGCCGGAGAACTCGGGAGGTTATTCGATTCCGCCCCCAAAGTCCAGCGGAGTCATTGCCAGTCTTCAGTCTCTGGAATTGCCGCAAGCTGCGATAGTTTAAGGTTTTAGGGCATGGCGGCGACGGTCTATTCGTTGCCATCCCTGGAATCGGCCCGCTTCCGGGATCGGCCTGCGACACGATGGCGTCCAGGGTTATTGGGCGTTGCACAGTCTTGAGCGGTGTGCCAGGCTTTGCCCGAATCAGTTTTCGGGAGTCACTCAGTTTGCACAGAGAAGACTCCTCAAAACCTATGCGCCGCCAGTTCTTATGGCGATCCAGTTTGAATTCCTGATACTACCGAGTTCTTTTCCATGAAAATCCGCAAGGCCGTGATTACAGCAGCTGGCGATCATCATGCCCGGTTGCCGCTTCAGACACTGGTAGACCGACGCGGAGAGATCCGTACCGCCCTGCGGCTCATGCTGGACGAAGTCGTTGATTCCGGCATTGACGAAGTCGCGATCATCATCCGACCTGGCCAACAGGAACCGTACATCGCGGCCGCTGGACCTCACTCGTCACGACTGGTCTTCTGTGAACAATCCAATCCGCGCGGCTACGGTGATGCGATTCTGCGTGCCCGCGAGTTTGTCGGCGACGAGTCATTTCTGCATCTGGTGTCGGACCATTTGTACCTGAGTCGAACCGATCGCCTTTGCGCCCAGCAGTTGATTGAGACTGCGACACGGCATGAATGCAGTGTTTCGGCCATTCAGCCGACTCGGGAAAACGAGGTTGCCTTTTTTGGCACGGTTGGTGGTTCTCCGCTGCCGCAGTCAGACAACTTGTACGAAGTCAGCACCGTGATCGAAAAGCCGACGCCGACAGTGGCCGAGCAGCGATTAATCGTTGCCGGGCAACGGGCTGGTTACTACCTGTGCCTGTTTGGCATGCATGTGCTGACTCCGACTGTTCTGAAATTGCTCGACAAGTCGCTCGCCGCAGCTCCGATTGGTGGATTCATCGACTTGAGTACGTCACTGAATCAGCTCGCGCAGACCGAACGTTATCTCGCGCTCGAAGTCGATGGCTCACGCTACAACATCAGTTACAAGTACGGCCTGCTGCTGGCTCAACTGGCGTTTTCTCTCAGCGGGGATGATCGCGATTTGATTCTGACCGAACTGATCAATCTGCTGGCTGCGAAGTAACATGACGAACCTCCTTTCCATCATCACTTCCACCAACGCCGACGTTCGTAATCGTTCGCTCGACGCCGACTGTCGCGGACTGTCGCTGGATCAACTGCTCCGCGAATGTCAGCAACTGGACGACTATCGCCGCCACTGCGACAACCTGTACGATCGCGTCCGCAGTCTGTTTTTTCTGTACGCGATTCATCGGTTTCATCTTCCGACTCAGCTTGGAGGAAGGGAAAGCGGACGCATTCCTTACGGCGGCTACGAGCACATGCTTAACCGACGCTATCCGGAAGCGATCGATGTTTTTCTGTCCCGCCTGGCGATCGATGGCCCGTCCGTGTCACTCTCCAGCGCGCTGGGCGAAGCGTATCACCGGCTGGCTTTTCAGACACTCGCGGATCAGGTGCGTCGCAGCGTGAGAACCGTTCGTGGCAACCAGTGGATGTTTCGCACGGGGCATCCGGCCGATGTTCCCCTGCGAATTCGTCCGGAACTGCTGAAGATCGACGATGCCATCGGCGGCTATCCGGTCCTGCGAGAACGCACAGCCGTTCGCATGGACTTCACACATAGTGGATGGAGTGACATCTTCTTTCTCGGCATGGACTATCCCGAAGGCGCAAAGGTCATCAATGCGTCCATTGATCTGGCCGTACGTGGCCGTCATCAGAAGCCCGAGCCACCGATTGACTGCAGCTTGCGCGTCATTGACGAACCGGTGCTGCGGCTGATCAGCATCGACCTTGATGCGAAGGTGGAAATTCGTGACATCAATGAGGTCTTTGACTTTGCCCGCGACTACCTTGGCCTTATCAAAGGTGCCGTCATCGCCGCAGGTTTGATCCCACCTGGAATGGAAGGCTGCGGTGGGAAGATCGCCGACGTCTTCACGCGAATGATCGGCCCCGGACTTGGGCTCGAAATCACCAGCCGAGTCAACGATATTCCCAAGGGTTCGCGACTGGCCGTATCGACCAACCTGCTCGGTTCACTAATCTCCATGTGCATGCGTGCGACGAGTCAGGTTTCGGCGCTTACCGGGCAGCTGGAAGAATCTGACCGTCGGATTGTTGCCGCGCGGGCGATTCTGGGGGAATGGATTGGGGGATCCGGCGGCGGATGGCAGGATTCCGGCGGAATCTGGCCGGGCATCAAACTCATTGAAGGTTGCACGGCAGGCCCGGATGATCCGGAACATGGCATCAGTCGAGGCCGTTTGATGCCGCAGCATCATGTGTTTACTGAGCAGGAAGTCAATGCGGAGACACGTCGCCGACTGCAGGACAGTCTGGTGCTGGTTCATGGCGGGATGGCCCAAAACGTTGGCCCGATTCTGGAGATGGTCACGGAGAAATATCTGTTGCGCTGCGAACACGAATGGGCCGCACGCCAGGATGCCATCGGTTTGCTCGAACAGATCACCTCGTCACTCAAAGCGGGCGACATTCCAGGCATCGGAAAAGCAACACATCGCAATTTCCACGAACCGCTGCAGGCCATCATCCCGTGGTGCAGCAATGCCTACACCGAACGTCTGATCCTGGAGTGCCAGACAAAATACGGCACGCGATTCCACGGATTCTGGATGTTGGGCGGCATGGCTGGCGGCGGCATGGGCTTTATCTTCGATCCGCAGGTCCGTGAAGAAGCTCAGGACTGGCTGCACGCCACGATGCTCGAAGTCAAACGCAGCATGGAAGCCAGCGTTCCGTTTGCGATGGATCCCGTGGTTTACGACTTCGCGATCAACGACAACGGCACGTTTGCCGAATTGCGTCACGATGGTGACCTGCCAAAAGGCTACCATGCGTTGATGGTTCCGGACTGGCTGCGGCGCGGTCTCCAGCAGCTGACCCCCATGGTTCGCAGTGAACTGGAGCGAGTCGGCAATGCATGTCGTGATGCCGACGGCGGCGGTCATCTGGCGTCACGTCTGATTCAGCGAATTCTGCCCACTACGTCGAAAGAAGCCCAGCAATCGGCTCGCCTGGAAGACCTGCTGCGCGAAAACGGATTCGATCCGATCGCGCACGAGCAACTGCGGGAAGATCTGCGCTCTGGTCGCCTGGGAATGGCTCAGAATCGACTGCACGCTTCCGTGACGATCGAAGATGTGTCTGCCGAAGACGTCATCGAAGCTCGTCGCGAAATTCCCGCTGCCGCGATCGAACTCGGGCGGAAGGCGATCGCAAATGGTGAGGTCGGCGTCATCTCATTGGCCGCCGGAGTTGGAAGCAGATGGACGCAGGGTGCCGGCGTCGTGAAAGCGCTCAATCCGTTCTGCAAGATGCAAGGACAGTGGCGATCGTTTCTGGATATTCATTTTGCGAAGACACGCAAGGTCGGGAAGCAATTTGGCGTTTCGCCGCTGCATGTCGTAACGTCGGGTTATCTGACGGACGGACCGCTGCGCAATTGCGTGGAAAAACTCACGGCAGAAGCCCGGCTTTTTGAAAAAGCCGGGCTTCTCGGAGTGGAAGATGGCATCTTCCGAGTCTCCCGCGGCGCATCTGTTGGCCTTCGGATGGTCCCCACGCTGCGGGATCTGCAGTTTGCCTGGGAAGAAGTTGCTCAGCAGGTGCTCGACCAGCAGAAAGAAAAAGTCCGCAGCAGTCTGCGCGCCGCCCTGATGAACTGGGCTCGTACAGCGGGCGAAGCGTCCGACTATACCGACAATCTGCCTTCTCAGTGCATGCATCCCGTCGGCCACTGGTACGAAGTTCCCAACCTGCTGCGAAACGGCACGCTTCGACAAATGCTCGCCGCCCGCCCGCAGTTGAAATATCTGATGCTGCACAACATCGACACGCTCGGCGCGAATGTGGACGCGGGATGTCTTGGCCTGCATATCCAGTCGAACGCTGACATGTCATTTGAAGTCATCAGCCGCCGTCTCGAAGATCGAGGCGGCGGACTGGCAAGAGTCGATGGCCGAGTCCGTTTGGTCGAAGGCCTGGCTATGCCTCGGGAAGAAGATGAGTTCCATTTGTCATGGTACAACTC
>JBBQSE010000113.1:0-18842 GCA_038214195.1 Planctomycetales bacterium | reverse complement strand
ACAAGTATCATATCCAGTGATCGTGCCACGGCAGCTTCCTCTCTGATCGTGAACCTTCTTCGTCACCAACTTACAGTATCTGGTATTTCTTTTGCGGGCAACGGCGTTCACTACTCGGAGAGGATTGCTTGACACCAATTACATTCTTTTGTGAAGCCACGCTTCCTCAGACGCCTGAAAAGATTGCCAGCCAGATTCTAGACATGAACAGGTGGCCAAAGTTTGCCGGATACAGACCATTGCCGGGGATCAAACACGCTGAGTTTGAGACGAAAGCTGCCGACATTGTGGGAACGACAATCCGGGTCATGAACCGGGATGGCTCAACGCACATCGAAGAGATCGTTGAATGGCAACCGACACAACTCCTCCGATTGCACATGCACAAATTCTCGCCGCCCGTGTCCCGAATGGCGACAGGTTTCGGCGAGACGTGGAAGTTTCAGGAAGTTTTCTGTCGTGTTCTCGATGACCTATCGCCCGATATCGCCTTAGCAATGAACACGGCTGGCGACTTGATCGAGGCGGATTCTGGTGATACAGCAGCCGTCACTTTCTAACGAACGACAATGAGTCACCTGCCATCCAAGTATCGCAGGCGACTTCTTTCTCAGTACAACTCTTGCACCAGATCACGATGGCCGGTGTCCAAGAGTCACAGAAGGCTGATAACATTAAGTGCCGTATCACGGGTCGCCCAGAATGGGTGAACTCTTACGTACTCAGCAACCCTCCGAGCATGCCGCCTTCAAACTCTTTCAAGGTCATCCCCTGTCGCACGGCTACTTCCGCCAGCGGAAACAGACTCACAGCAATCTCCATAAACACGTCAGACTTGCACAGTTCGTCTCCAGTTGTCATGCTCACCACCGGCCTCCATGACTTGCCTGATACGGTTCGTTTACACCCGCGAAGCATCGCATGAAGGCCATCTTCTTACACTATCAGACTTCCCCGAATTACCGCCGCAACTGCGGTCACACTCGTGCTGGACTGAGCGAAGGAAGCCCCGGGGTTTCGAGCTGGCGCTCTCCAACCCCAGTGCTTTTATGGCCGTGGGCTGCCATAGTGGCCACCCGAAAACTCCTGTTCTTAGTCTGAACCGGGTTCAGAAAGTCGCAACAAATGCCAGAACTCGTGCTGCATGGTCTTTGCTTTTTTCGTGGTGCTCCTGGCTGACTTGTACGCGAACTTCGTGAGGTCCGTCCGTCAGATCATTCGCGAACATCACCGTGCGAGGATAATGCAGTCCGGCGCTGTAACCATGATACAGCTCGACAGTTTTCCAGTCGCCGCCATCAATCTGAACCTGTAACTGTCCGGCATCCGGTCCGGCCAGCACGTAGGCTCCAACGGCTGTCCCTTTGAAGTTCAGTGTCAGTGTCGCTCCCGGCTGAGTGCTAAAGATCATTTCTTCCTGATTGAATCGCTCACGTTGACTGCCAGCAATGGTTTTCCAGTCCGGGATGCCCCGTGACCAGCCGTCGCCGATTGTTACCGCATCGTGCGCAAGAAACTGACCATGCTCGAAGCTTGATTTCAGCAGCGGCGTCAGGCTCTGCCGAGGAGCCGCGTCAGCCGGTGCCGCCTTCCAGCCAGCGGTCAGAAGTTCTGCCACAAGATCGGTCGCAAGTTGATTTCCGATCGGGCCAGGATGCGTCCCGCCGAATTGTTCCCAGGTCAGCGTCCCGGCGGCGATGCGATCTGCGACTTCGCCCGGCAGATCAATGGAACTCACGTTGTAGTGTTTCGCCACCGCTTCATGCTGCGCGGCGCTCAGATGCATTGAACCGGACTGCGCTGTCGTCAGCATTTCCGGATTGACGAAGTGAATCATCACAATATCCGACTTTGGATTGTGCCGACTGACCTGCCTGATAATTCCTTCCATGCCGCGGATGCAGTCGTCCGCTGTGTGGTGCGCGTCCTGATCGTCGTTGACCGCGAACTCCACAAGCAGTAAATCCACGGGGCCTTTACTCAGCACATCACGATCGAGGCGAAAGGCTCCGGTGTGAGAACACGTCGATGAAATGCCGGCATTTGTGAAAGTGAATTTGGTTTCGGGAAAACGGGCGGTGAGCCAGGCTTCAACGCGGGGACGATAGCCAGCCATCTCGGTAATTGAACCGCCGAGAAAAGCGACATGGCCTTCTTTGTCATGCTCAAATTTTTCCAGACAGTTGAGCAGACTGCCTCGAAGATGCACGCGACTCGATTCCGCATTCGGAGCGGTTTCGGCGCACTGACTGGTGTCATCGCCGGCAAGTGCTGTCGCGGAACTCAGACGAAAAAAATCATGCTGGCAGCCGATGAGCAACGCGATGAATGTCAAACGAAGAAAAAAATGCATGGTGGCCTTCCTGTGATCAAAAGCTCTTATCGGGTTTCTTGTCCTCGGTATCCATCGTCTGCCGACGTAGTCTGACCTGTCTCAGGTCGGATTCCCTCGGCGGGATTACCGATTTGGTAGGCTTGTTTCTGCCGCTCGCCTTAATGAAAGCCACGATTGGTCGAAGTTCAAGTACAGCGAAGTTTACACAAAGGCCTGTCAATTGTGATCTCATCCGGGCGAGCGAAAATCAGACGGCCCGGATTCCTGGTGTCTGAGTCGGCCGTTTGTGACGCGACAGTTCATAGGAAATTTGCCTTGCTTTGGTACACTTTCACCGACGCGGCGCTGAGTCGAATGATGCGGCATATTGTCAAAGACTGACGCTCCAGGATCCACGTGTAAGACTGGAGGCGAGAGCCTCCGTGCAGTGCGTTCCAGGGCTGGAGCCCTGGAACGAGAACTATTTAATGTGAAACGAACTACGATGGAATTGGGTGTCCGGCTAAACCGATTGCAGTTGCAGAACCCGATCCTGGTGGCATCAGGAACTTTTGGTTATGCGAAGGAAATGACGGCCTTTGTGGATTTTGCCCAACTCGGCGGAATTGTTCCAAAAACGGTAACACCCCAGCCGCGACCAGGCAATCCTCCGCCACGGACTGTCGAAACGGCCAGCGGAATGTTGAATTCGATCGGTCTGGACAACGACGGCTTCGACCAGTTTGTCGCTGAAAAACTGCCGTACCTCACGGGGCTTGGGACGGCCATCATTGTCAATATCGCGGCGAAGACAAACGATGACTTCAGGCGGATGGCAGGTGTCCTGGACAAATGTCCGGGTGTGGCGGCGATTGAGCTGAATATTTCGTGTCCGAATGTTTCCGGCGGCGTCGATTTTGGTACGAATCCCAAACTGGCTGCGGAAGTCGTCGCTGCCGTGCGGGAGTCCTGCGAAATCCCGGTGATCGCAAAGCTCACACCGAACGTCACGAGCGTCGTTCCGATTGCCCAGGCCGTTGCAGATGCCGGGGCGGACGCGGTGTCGCTGATCAACACGTTTCAGGGCATGGCGGTTGACTGGAAACGCAGACGGCCGGTACTGGGCAATGTACTGGGCGGGCTGAGTGGCCCCGCCATCAAGCCGCTGGCGCTGCGCATCGTGTGGCAGGTCTCAAAAGCCGTCAATATCCCAATCATCGGGATCGGCGGGATTCAATCCATTGACGACGTGATGGAGTTCTTTCTGGTCGGTGCCGCTGCCATTCAGGTCGGAACCGCCAATTTCTACAATCCGAGCCTGGCCAACCAACTGGTTCAAATGCTGCCAGCCGCGCTGGGAACGCTTGGTGCCAGCAGTGTTGCAGAAGTCGTGGGCACACTGCAGATTCCTGGTAATTGACCTTTCCGTACTATGGACATTCGTGTAGACGGCGCTGCAAATTCCCCCAATCCTGCGCTCCCCCACGAATTTCATGAGCGATCGGGCCGTTTCCCAAACAATGAACTTTGCGGGTTTTTGTGGAGGGTCACATTCCAATGATCCGATTCACGGGCAGGGACTTGTTTTTCTGCAAAACCAGTTTCTTTTGGCCAACATAAAAACCGTTGACAGGGAGGTCGATGAGAATGCAGCGACAAAGTGACTGGGTACAGCGACTTTGCAAATCTGTTTGGCAGTCGCGGAGACGATCCCATGGCAGGTACCCTCGTCAACAGCGTCGCGGATTCTGTTCCGAGTCTCTCGAAGCGCGCGAATTGCTTTCCGCCGTCCATGTCAGCGCCAAGATCAACGGGGCCGACACAGCCTCGGGATCGGAGCCGTTCGTCGAGGTGGGCAGTACGCTCAATTTGACATGGGAAGTGACGAACACCGGAACCAGTCCACTCGCAGCTGTCAACATCACCGACGATGGCGGCAACGGTTTCGACGCACAGTTTGCGCAGCGGGAATTCATCTCCGCGCCGGGCCGAATCGACACTGTTCACGATGCAAAGCGCGGGCTGCTTTACATCTCGACGACCAACGGAGACGTGCTGCGGTACGATTTGACTACAAAATCCTTCCTGTCGGCGATTCACACTGGCGGGTTCGCCGGCACAATTGATCTGTCTCCGAACCAGGACACGCTGGTGGTTTCTGATGGCAGCAATTCGCAGCTGAAGTTTGTGGATCTGCCGTCCGGCACTGTCAGCACAGTTCAAATTCCGCCTGGCGGATCTGGATCCGTGGGGGTATCAGCCGTTTTCACTGATGATTCGACCGTTGTTGCTTCTCAGTCAGGAGGTGGGCCGCTACGCGTTGTGAAGCTGACGCCGGGGCCTTCGCCGGTGTTTTCGACCTATCACTATGGCGCTTCAACACTGTCCGTCAGCGCCGATCTTTCAACTGTTGCATCGGTGGACCGGGGTATTTCCAGTGCCACGGTTGCGCGCTATGACGCTTCAACTGGCCAAAACGCAACTACGGGCACGGGATGGTTTGGGTGGGAAATTGGCATCAGTCGTGACGGCAATCAGATTGCCGTACCAAGCTATGGTGGGACGTACGTCTATGACGCAGCTCTCAAGCTGCAGAAAACGATTGGTGTCTACGCCAATGAAGGACCTATTGGACTCGTTTACAGTCCAGTGGCAGACGTCGTGTATTTTGCCTGGGCCGACTATGGGCACAATCATGCCATGATCGATGCCTGGGATACGCGGACGCTGACGCAAATCAGCGCCATCGATACGTCAAGCTCCTTCGACTGGACCGGCAACAATGCGTTTGTCAATGGTCGCATGAAGATCTCACGGGACGGAGAGCGATTATTCGTGACGACCAAAGACGGAGTGATGACCTACGGCGTCGATGACTTCCATCCAGCACTCGTCAGCGGCGACACGAACCATGACAAGCTGCTCGATCCCGGCGAAGTCTGGACATACCGGGCGCGAGGAATCGCCGCACGGGGCTACCAACAGCACTCTTCTGTGGTGAAAGCGAAAGACACAGATGGCGCTGAGATTACGAGCACCGACGTAAGCTATTTCCGAGGCGTCACGTACAACATTGATTATGGTGACGCGCCCGACCCTGGCTATCCCACTTCGTTTGCGTCAAATGGTGCATCACATAAGATCAGTCCGGAACTGTTCCTGGGCGCGAAAGTTGACGCAGATCCAGACGCACAACCGAGTGCCCTGGCGGACGCCGATGACCTCCACGGCATGAACGATGATGATGGTGTCGTGTTCAACAAATCGCTGGTTCCTGGCGTGAGCAGCACGATTGACGTCACCGTGACCGCACCTGCTGGTGCAGTCCTGAATGGATGGATCGACTTCAACGCGGATGGCGACTGGAACGATGTCGGCGAACATGTCGCAAACGATGTGGCGGTCGTTGCCGGGAAGAACACGGTTTCGGTGAATGTTCCGGCCGGGGCGTCGCCGGGATTTACATTCGCTCGATTTCGCCTGAATTCGACAGGCAAACTTGCGGTCGGCGGACCTGCGAGCGATGGAGAAGTCGAGGACTATCGCATTCGGATTCGGCCCGTTGCTCCGGTAATCACAACGACCGCTTCCGTCTTCGACTCCCACCCGACGTTCACCTGGACTGACGCGCCGTCTGCGGATGCCTATGAAGTTCTGGTCGCTACTCGAGGCACAGCAGTCAGTTCGTCTTACAGCGTTCTGATCACCAATGCAACGACTTATACGCCCCCGGATCCCATGAAGATCGGGCGGTATGCCATCTGGGTGCGGGCGTTCGACGGAACTGACAATGTCTCCGCATGGACTGTCGGTCGCGAATTTCGAATCGACGTTGCTCCGCGATTGGCGAGCGTACCCGATCACACCTTTGACGGAACTCCGGAAGTCAACTGGAATTCGGTTCCAGGCGCTGCGACTTACGATGTCTACATTCAGGCGTGGGCCAAAGGAATGCCGTCACTGTATGCGATCGAGCACGGCGTGACGTCTACCAAATTTTCGCCCGTAACGGACCTGCCGACAGGCCGTTACCGGTTCTTTGTACGTGCCGTCACAACCGATGGTTTTGCAACCGGCTGGAACAACAATCCGGTCGATATCATCGTTGGTGGCCAGACGGAATTTCTTTCACCGGGTGGAATCAGCGACGGTGCCGCCGTCTTCACGTGGCGGCCGGTTGAAGGAGCAGTCCGCTACGATCTGTGGGTCAATCAGATCGATGGCCAGAGTCAAGTGATCCGGCAGCAAGACGTAAAATCCACGTCGTATGTCCACAGTGTCGCACTTGGAAGGGGCCGCTATCAGGCATGGGCCCGCGCCATCGGTCCCAACGGCGAAGTTTCGGCCTGGAGTGCTCCGACTTCATTCGAGGTTTCTGTGGAGCACCCTTTTCTGACGGGAACCAGTCCCACCTTCGATCGAACTCCCACATGGACATGGAACGCATTGCCTGACGCAGTGACGTACGATCTCTATATCCAACGCTGCGGAACCGGATCTCCGTCGCTGTATCTGTTCAAAAAGGACATTGCGGCAACTCAATTTACGCCCGAGACACTGATGCCTGATGGCACGTATCGCATCTGGTATCGCGGTGTTGATGCCAAAGGAAGGGCTGGAGTCTGGCAGGCACCTCCGGCTGAAATTCAAATTGGCGGCAAAACTGAATTTATGGCATTGTCCGGCACTTCCGGGGCTACGCCAACATTGGCATGGCACCCGATTGATGGGACCGTGCGGTATGATCTCTGGATCAATCAAATCGATGGCGTCCGTCAAATTCTGCGTAGGCAGAATCTCAATTCGCCGGTATTCGCACCCATCGACGAGCTTCCCAAAGGCCGCTATGAGGCATGGGTGAGAGCCATCGGTCCTAACAACGAAGTTTCAGCGTGGAGCGAACCCGTGTTGTTCCGAGTTTCCGTGGAGAACGGCTTTCTCACCGGAACCAATCCCACGTTTGACCGAACTCCCACATGGACCTGGAACACCCTGCCGCAGGCGGCAAGTTATGATGTCAGTATCGAGCGTTATGAGAATGGATCGCGGTCCCTTTACATGCTTCGGCAGGGGATCTCAACGCCGCAGTTTACGCCCGAGACAGAGATGCCGAATGGCACGTATCGAGTCTCATATCGTGGCGTCGCTGCTTCAGGCCAGGCAGGAGCGTGGCAATATCCTGCTGCCGTGATCGACGTCGGCGGCCAAACCGAATTTCTTCCGCTGCCAGCGAAAAGTAAACGTCTGGTGACGCTGACGTGGCACCCAGTCGATGGTGCCGCCCGTTACGAATTGTGGGTCAACCAGATTGGTGGTGTCAATCAAATCGTTCGAGCGACAGACCTGGTGACAGCAAAATTTGCTATGCCGGACACACTGCTCGCCGGAACCTATCGGGCATGGATCAGAGCGATCAGCACGACGGGAGAAGAGGGACTTTGGAGTGAGTCGCTGACTTTCAACGTGGCCGCGAGCGAGAATCCATCGCTCGAAACGCAGGGCGATTTCCCACAGTTGCTGACGTCCGTTGTGGCGCAGTCATTGTCGAATTCTTCGGATCGAATCGCCGCGGAAAAATCCAATGCAAATCTGCGTAATGCGACCGAGAGCACTCAATCCGACGCTGCAGCCGCATTCGCGCAGAATCTCCAGCGCCGAGGCTCTGATGACCCAGATCCGAACGAGGATCAGGGTTTCACCGACGACGTTTTTTCTGAACGCCCGATCGCCTGGGAATTGGCGGACTCGTGATGACTGCGTCTGATCGGCATCACAGACGTCCCAAACAAACGGCGGTCAGCGTCACAAAATGATCACCACTGGATCAGAATCTCACGACTTCTGCTACGCAGCGTCAGCCGGTAGAGAAATGTTCGCCAAGTCCGGACACAAACTGTCCGCGACTCATGACGCGACCGATTCCAGCCGATCGTGCGGCTTCGAGTTTGGCCGTGTGGACGTGTGGACCGAAGGCGATCGATCGAGTCAGTAAATCGGGCGATGCCGCGGCGGCAAATTCCTGCGGGTCAGCAAACGTGGCGGATAGATCGAGACAAACGATGCTTCCGGATGTCGTCGCCTTGTCGATTGCCTGCTGAATCGTGTTGGCGGAGCTAAAAGCAAAACCCCGCGACTCGGCTACACCGCCCACAGTGCTGATCAACATCAGGTCGGTAGAACACAGTACTACACAGGCGGTCATCGCTTTTCACGAATTGGAGCAAACTTGATGCGGCTGAGATACGGGATTTGGATGCCGTTTGGCCCAAGTCGCCCCGAACACGCACCGATCGCGTTGATGATGTAGCGATAGTTGAGGTTGTAATCCGGATCGATTTCCACTTCCTGCTTTTCCAGTTGGTCACTCCCCAGAGCCTTCAGAGAGGAGATGCTGCGAAAGACTTTTGAATTCAAAGACGCGATCGCATTGTCACCGCTACCGAGGTTTTCGCCGTTAAAACTGAGCGATGCCAATTCGCCACTGGTGGGATCGGCCAGCATGCGAACTTTGAACGGCGGCAGGTCAGGTTGATCATTCTGCTGCTCACTGGGTCGTCCCAGCGGCATGCTGATGTCGAAGTCTCCTTCGGGCTCAATGACCTTCAGTGTACACATGAAGAAAATCAGCAGCTGAAACACCACATCAATCATGGGTGTCATATCGACGGTGATCTTACCACCCGTAACCCGGTTTCGCAGCTTCATGATGACAACTCAACGACTATCCTGAGTGAATCTGAATTCGTAACCGTGAATCTCGCAACATCCGGGAATCAGCAGTATCCATAACTGTCGGCCTGCGGGCTCATTTGCAATCGAACTTTTCCGCTTTCGTTAGGCGGGCGGCAAAAAACGATCTACTACCTGAAGCCCGGCTTCTCCGAGAAGCCCGGCTTCTCCGAGAAGCCAAGCTTCTTTCCGGGTATAACACCCATCAGCCGCTCGCCTTACGGATCAACTTTCTGCGTGGCTTTCAAGGCAAATCGCTGAAATTCGATCTTTGACTCCTGACACATTTGAATCAATTCCTGCACCATCCCGGAGGGAACGCCAGCGTCGGCCCGGATTTCCACGGTGACATCCGCCAGGTTTGTTCCAATGGTTTTAAAGAACTGAGACTCCTGCTGCAATCGGGGACGAACCTGTTCCAGTGTGGCCTTCTCGTCACCAAAAAACAAATACGGAGGCGTACCAGGAATCCGCTTTCCGTCTTTATCAATGTCATATCCGAAGTTCAGCATGAACGAATTCTTCCGCGCGGTGATTGGCGGTTTGGCCAACTGATCACGCGGCAGTGTGACCCGCTCGTCGGCTTCATTTTGATCAAAATTATTGATCACCATGAAGAACGTAATCAGCTGGAACACGATATCGATCATGGGGGTCATGTCGAGTTCGGTGGTGTGAACGTTGGTTGGTTTGATCTTCATCGACTCAATCCTGAACTACTTCTTGCCAACAGTCGCAAAGCGACCCATCAAACCTTCGCTGACCATGCCAATTTCCAACACAAGACGCTGAATGCGATTCTTCAGGATGCTGTGAAAAACCATCGCCGGGATAGCAAGCATCAATCCGACCAACGTCGTGACCAGAGCTGTCGAAATCCCGTCCGCCAGTTCGGATGGCTTGGGAGAAACCGCAGACAGAGCAATCTTGTCAAAGCTCGCGATCATACCCTGAACGGTTCCCATCAGCCCCATCATCGGAGCAACTGAACCAATCAGAGCAACGTAACTCAGACGATGCTCCAGGGCCATGTTTTCGTCTTCGCCGGCTTCCTGCATCCCTTCAACAGCTTCCGGATATCCACGACTCAAGCGACCCATTCCCGCCGCCAAAACGCGTCCAACAAAAGATTCGTCACCACGAGCGAATTCATAGGCACCCTGAAAGTCCTTGGCGTTCAGCTTCTGTTCGAATTCTTCGACGAACTGCGACGGCAGGAGGATATCACGGCGAACCTGCAACAGATTCATCATGATCAACGCCACCAGGATGAATGAAATTAGCAGAAACGATGGCCCCCAAAACCAGCCCAATGCCCGGGCGATATACGCCAGAAAACTGCGAGACGCCGGTGGAGCATCCGCAGCGGCAGCAGGAGCCCCCGCCGGCACTGCAGCAGGCGGGGCCGCGTCCGCCGCCCCCTCATCCTGCGCCGACACAGTCGAAGTGCCGAACGTGGGCCAGACCAGGACGGCAGTCAGTGCCAGTAATAAAAACAAAACAGACTTGCGTCCACCAAACCGAGCAGGTGATACAGAGACATAACGCATTTCGAAGAATCTCCGGGATGGCCTCAAGAGGGGCAGGATTGTCCAGTGTGAAATGTCAGAGAATTTTTAGAATGGGAACTGTAGTGAATTCAAGTTGCCTCGTCACTCGTCAGGGGGCCACACAAAACGCGAGAAATTCGAATTTGTGGAAAGTGCCCCTGGCTCTCATCCAATCAGGGCGAATTCGCGGGCGTCTGAGGGATTGCGATGGCCTGTTTGGCCCACGGGCTGTTTGGATACTTTAGACTCAGCTTTGCGCTCGCTTCGTCCGCACGATCCTGATGACCGGCTGGCCCCCAAAGCGAAGCAAGATGATACAGGGATTCCGCATGTGCCGCCGGTTCAGACGAATACAGGACATCGACATGCAAATAGGCCATGAGTGCATCTTTCGGCAAATTCTTCATCCGCAGACAGTCGCCTTTCAGGACCCAGGCGGCGGCTAGTGTCCGTGACTCAGACTCCGAGGCTTTGTTGATGATATCATCCAAAGTGGCGATGGCTTCATCCAACTGTCCCTGCTTCTGCTGACACTCCGCTTTTCCCAGCAGTCCGGCGAACTGAGCAGTCGCCGACGACGCGTCGCCCGCACTTTGTTCGATCACTTTTTCAAACGCTGCTGAAGCTCCGCCAGCGTCATTGGCCGCCAGCAGCACCTGTCCAAGTTGAACGCCAGCCTGAAGCTGATATCCCTTCACCGGACAAGCCTGCACTTCTGTCAACAACACAGTCGCCTCATTACCCTTTGCGAGGGATGACTCCAGCAGCAGGGATTCGAAGTAGCGAAAGTTCGTCTTGTGGCCTTCGCGAAACTTCTTGATGGCCGCCAGGGCTTCGTCAACTTTCGACGGATCCGCCTGAGCGATCTTGACTTTTGTACGGGCAATCAGAAACTCAACATCTGATATCACACGCTTGTCATCGCCGCTGTATTCCTTCTGGACTGAGATAAATTTTTCCAGTGCCACATCCAGCGCGCCACTGCGCTCGTTGGATTGCGCCTGGGCCAGCAGTGGCGGCTCCATGTCGTATTTTACACTGAAGACGTCAGACACCGGGATCACCTGAGTCTGCGAATTTGAGAGAGTGACTGTGAGGGATTCGAGCGTCATGGATGTTAACTCGCCGCGAATCGTGACACGATCACTCCGCCTTGTCACCTGGTCCACAGCCAACGCCATGCTGGCGCTTAGTGTGGTGACCGTCAGAAACGCAACCATCGAGGAGCGAACAGACTTATGGAACTGAAAACTAAGAGCAGTCATAGGCTTTGAACCTTTCAATGGTTTTTGACGATGCGTTGTAGATCATTCTGTCTTGTCTGGCGGAGATTGTGGTTTTTGCTGCGGACGTGGAGGCTGTCCGGCCGCAGGTGGTTTTGCCGAAGGCGGCTTTGTTGATGGTGGCTGTTGCTGTGAGGTCGGACGCGGAGCGACGGGACGTTCTCCAGCCGGTCGAGCCGGGGCAGGGCGACTGGCTGGGGGTGGCTGCGTTGCGGATTGTGTCGCATCACCCGCAGGCGCCGCTGGCCGTGGACGTGGCTTCGGTGTGGCTGTGTTATCACCGGCACCAGCCGCAGGAGCTGGTTTGGTCCGAGGAGTGCCTCCGGTTCCTGATCGCTCGCCGCCAGCGGATCGGGACGATGTCGATGCCGCCCCACCCGACGCGGTTGCACTCCGGCCGGCACTGGTCCGTCTCGGTGCTGCAACGGCAGCAGCCACGCCGGAAAAATCCGGCCCGTCCGTTGGTTCATCAGGGACACCTGTGAATTGAGGGACCTCACTGGCAGTTGCGATTGCGGAAAACTTAGGGGTCTTTTCCGTACCGGGGACTCGGACACGCTTGCCCGGCTTCCGCATAAAGAAAAAGAAGCCACCCGCGATCCCCAGCGACAGCAGTGCGATCAAAGTTCCCAGCAGGACGGGATTCAATCCGGCTTCTTCCGGCTTAGTCTGAGCCGCAGCCACGCCGTTATTGCCTGTTGTCAGATCCTCTTCCGGAAGGTCGGCGACATGCTGATCAGTCGTTGAGTTTTGTGCGATCGATTTTCGCTCCAGCGGCATGGGATCTTTTCCCAGATCCGTCTGCATGTCCTGATAGAGTCGGTCGAATCGTGCAAAGGTCGCATCATCGAGATCCTGGTAAACCTGTGCAAAGCTGATCACTTCCGCCAGGCCGGCCTGCAACTGTTTGTCACCATCCGGAGCCTCAGTCTTTGCGTAGCGACGCCGACTGTTTGTAAGCTGATAGCGAGCATCCAGAAAGCGTTCCTTCATTTCGGGTGTCGGAGTCTTTTGCAGCGTCTGCTGCAGTTTTCGCGTCATCAATGACCAGCCCCAGATGTGTCCGGCTTTGCCATCCGATGTGCGGATTCCCTGGATTGCATCGAGAAGTTTTGCAGGTTCGCTATCGACCCCCCAGTCACCCAGAACGTAAGCGACTTCAAATTGACCATCGAGCGCGTTGGGATTGGATTTCAGAATTTCATCGCACATGCGAAACGCTTCGTCATACTGTTTTTGCTGACGAAGACACTTGGCAAGCCTCAGCTGCACCGCCGTCCGATTGTTTTCAGCGGCCAGTCCGCCACTGATGATCTCGTTGTATGCGTTTGCCGCTTTCGAGTAGTAATCTGCCGCCGCCGTCGCGTCGCCAGCCACTCCCTGCCCCAATCCGAAGTACGTTTCACCAATCCAAAGCAGAGAGTTGTAATCCGACTTGTTTCTGGATTCGTAAACCTTCTGCAGGAACTTTTCGAACGAATCGCGAGTCTGCTTCAGACGCTCTGTATCCCCGGCCAGTTTTAGCCGCTGCAGTTCTTCCTGAAGTTCGAGTCCCAGCTGCGTATAGACCGCGAGGATGTTCTGGCCGCCGACGTTTTCGAGCTTCGTCATTACGCCCAACGCCTGATCGATTTGCTGTGTTCCCACATAAGCACGCAGCAGGAGTCGATACGTTAATCCCGCGAACGACTTACTCTGAATTCCGTCCGCAGGCCTTTCAGTGCCTTCCGGCACTTCAATTGTCGCCACAACCGAGTTTGCGTCGCCGCTTGTCAGCTGTGTGATCGTGCCCTGGAAATCACCATCCAGGTTGGTGATGCTGGCAAGTGAAACTTCGGCGGCGACCAGTTCGTCCGACGGTTTCGCGTCCGCGCCGATTTTATCGCGCGTGACCTTGATGCCCTGGACCAACAGGTCGCGTGCCTGAGTTTTCAAAGCCTGCATTTCCGCAGCCGGAGCCTGTGGATCCTCCGGGTGTTCGACCGCAGCAGCAGCCTGCTGCGTCCACGCGGCCCAGTACGACTGACCGGCACTGATGCGCGCTGATGCGTATTGTGGATCTGTTTCGGGAACTTCCATGAACCACTTGGCGGCGTCGAGAGGCTGATTCATCGTGCGGTAAACACTGCCCAGTCGCATTCGCGCTTCGCCACCCCGACTGGACTGCGGAAACAGTTCCAAAATTTTCTGGCAGACGTCTTTCAATGCACGCGTTTCGAAGTCACGATCACGACTCGGTGCCATGTTCCAGGCGGACACTGCGGCCGCCATGGCAATTTCAGTTGCATTCAGCGCCGTATCCGGATCCGCCGCTCGATCCTGGACCATGCAGTGCCGCGCCAGAATCATAGAATCCAGCGGACGTCCGAGTTTCAGCATCACGAAACTCTGCAGATAACGAGATTGGGCAACTGCTTTGGGGTCACTGTCTGAATCGCGCAGATCCTGAGCAAGTTGCAGCATGGCCGCAACCTGTTTCAAGTGTGATTCCAATGCCGCTTTCTTGAGCGTCCTTGAGGTGTCGTCTTCCGCGCTTGCGACGTCGTCGGTCAGCGCCTGGATCTGAGCAATCATGTTGCGAGCCCGTTCAAAGGCTGTGGCAAAGTCCTTCGGCTCCTTGTCCTTGACACCCAAAGAGACCTTAATCCGGCGCGTCATCGCGTTGGCCGGTTCGCGATAAGGGCCTTGGTACCGACCCACCTGTGTCGCATCCTGCAACGCCGATTCCAGCGCCGAGTTACGATCCTTTTCGCTGATTTCCCGGCCTTCGCCAAGTTTTTCCCCGGCGATTGCGCGTTCCCAGAGAATCCCGAGGCCGTATGGCTGCGCGATCTTGCTCTTATTGGCCTGCAGCCAGATCGTTGCTTCGTTCATAACCAGCTGATGATCATGTCGCTCAGGATCATTGAGACAAATCAGGCGATAATGCAGAGCGATTCCCTTCAGTTGCTCGACTGCATCGCTTTCCGACTTATGGTCCAGCATTTCTTTGTAGATGCCCAGCGCCCGACCGATGTCGTCCTGCTCCTGGAAACACTTGCCCATCATGAGGCGCGCGTGCAGTCCAATCTGATTGGTGCGGTACTTTGTATGCAATGCCTCATAGAGACCCGCCGCCGCAATGAGTGTCTTCTTGCGGTCTTCCGATCCTCTGTCGAAAGTCTGACCGCGTTCATAAGTGCAGCGAATCAGATTGAACCAGGCCCGCAGGTACTTTGCTTCCACATCCTGCCGTGCATCGTACTGTTCTTCGTCCTTGGTTCGGTCAATGAAATTCGGAAACGCATCAAACGCCGCTTTGTACTTGTCATTGGCTATCTGATAAATCGCCTGTCCGTCGTCAATCAGCTTGCGAGCCGCCTGCTGGTATTCAAGTTTCTCGCTGGGCGATTCGGTGCCTTCCATCTGCCAGATCAGGGTTCGAGCACGCTCAAGCAGCAGTTCGCCCAGCATTGAGTTTGCGAACGCCGACTGTGGATGGTCGTTGTGTTCTGTCGTAAATTTCTGGAGCGACTCCTTCGCCTGCTGCAAAAACAGGTCACGGTCCTCAGGCACGCGCGACGAGGCCCCCATGGCCTGCAGAGTTTTAGCTCGCTCCAGATCAATCACGTCGCGCACTTCAGCAGCCAGACCGGGCTGAAGTTGAGCGAAATCCAGATACTCCAGAGCCGTGTCAAAGTACTGACGCTGGCGCAGGCCATCGACAAATTCCAACACAGGTTCCTGGGAAAACACCTGTGGCGTTGTCAGCACGCACAGCAGAGCTATCCATCGTGCCATAGATCTGCCGAGAGAGCCGCACCTGCAAATCAATCCGATTGATCGAGGCTTGCTGATGTCGAGCGATATTCGCGAGTCGTCCATGCGAAATCCTTTGTCGATGAAATTCGACAGCATTAAGGACAGGAATGCAGAGGTGGAAAAGTCGCCCTGAAGCGAAGGTGCCTGCGAGCACAGCATATTGACAGTTTGACCGGCTCGCAACGATTGAGCGACACTCTGCGGAATTTTGGTGCGTACTTCTTACGCACACTTTCTGACTGACAGTTTCACATTGCCTCACCGACAAGCGTCCGGCGACACCACAACCGCCTGTGCTCGGCAGGTAACGAGGCATCACTCACACTTGTCCGTCTAAAACAACACAACGTATTATACGCGGATCGTACATCGACGTTCAAATCAAGGAGGCAGCGTGATTGCCGAAACGGTCGTCTGCCTGCTAGACTGCCCGCTTCAGGATCGATTCTGCAAGGCACCCCGGAGTGGTGAGTTCAGTGGCTGAGAAAGAACGGCGTTTTCATCGATACCCCATCTGGGCACCGCGATACTGGGGAGGTATGACAATCTGCGGATGGTGGCGTCTGCTGAAAGGCAATCGATTCGCTGTTCATGCCTCCCGAATGCCATGGGCTATACTGATCTCAGCGGTTGTTCCATTCAACAGCCTGCTCGCCCTCCTGCAGTTTGTTCTGTTTTCCCGCAGAATCCAGAAGACTCAGCTGTGCGGGCCACCAGTCTTCGTGATTGGACACTGGAGAAGTGGGACGACCTATTTGCAGGAGCTGCTCAGTCTGGATCCGCGACACGCGGCACCAACAACCCTGCAAACTTACGGTGCTAACCATTTTCTTGTGTCGCAGTGGTTCGTGACGCGGTTCCTGAGCTGGATGCTCCCCGCGCGACGCCCCATGGATGATGTGGAAATTTCATGGAATAGCCCTCAGGAAGATGAATGGGCGCTGTCAACTATGGGGCTTCCAGCACCCTATCAAAAAATTGCTTTCCCCTGCAATTCGCCGCCGGCTCTTGATTATCTTGACATGGATTCGCTGTCGCCCGCTGAACTGGATCGCTGGAGTGCGGCTCTGGTCTACTTTTTCAGGGCGGTGACACTGAAAACAGGCAGGCGGCTGGTTCTGAAATCGCCGCACCATACGGGACGAATTCACGTCTTGAGTCGCCTGTTTCCTGACGCGAGATTCGTACACATTTCACGAGATCCGTACACGCTGCTGCCTTCCTCAGTGCGGATGTATCGAGCATTCGAAGAGACTCAATCGCTTCAGGTGCCACCGCAGGAAGGACTTGAACGATATGTTCTGGAAACAGGGGAACGAGTCTATCGCAGCTATTTCCGACATCGAGGGAGTCTTGCGACCAATCGACTATGCGAAGTGACATTCGAGGAATTGACACGAGACAGCGTGGGTACGACGGAAAAAATTTACCAGCAACTGGAACTGGGTGACTTCAGCTCCGCCCGACCGGCAATCGAGGAATACGCGGGCCGTCGAGAAAACTATCAGAAGAATCGGTATGTCTTTCCGGCGGAGTGGAAATCAGCGATAGAAACTCATTGGAAGGATTACTTCGATCGTTTTGGCTATTCCCTGCAGACCGAATGACTGTATCATTACGGCCCGAAACTCCAGAGTCCGAAGTTCCGGGTGAGTTGAAAGTAGTGTCGATACCGTTTGCTGGCGATGCTCCGGCGGACTGACTCTCATCATGATGAGCATAGCATGTCGCAGATGAAGATGACCAAGCGTGTAGGAATTCCTGGTTCAGTTCGAATTCCTGACAGACTTGAGATTTCAATTCGTCCACCGGAGCGTCCGGAGAATCCAAGCCCAGTGATATCAGGCGATTGGCCAACCCAGGGGAATCAATGGCGTACCAGCAGCAATCTGACTGAAGCCGAATGGGCGATTGTCGAAGATTATGCAATCCGGTACGGTTGCCAATACGACTCTTACCTGACTGTGAGAGCTCCCGGAAGGCATTTTTTCTTCGCATCGGAAGGAAAAGGTGTTGTCAGCGGAGTTCTTCGAGGCAAGAGAATGGGGACTTTTGGAGGAATTCTTGGACCCCAAGGCGATTGGAGCGACGTTGTCGGTGAATTGCTGCAGCACTGCCAAGAACAGCGATGGCAGCTTGGTTTTTTTGCGGCGGATCAGGATTTGAAAGCAATTCTCGATCAGCACGGCTTTCGCTCAAACAAATTTGGCGAAGGGGCCATTGTTGATCTGACCAGTATGGACTGGAAAGGGAAGAAATTTGAATGGGTCCGTCGCCAAACCAGTTTTTGTCTGCGGCAAGGCCTGAAATTTCAGGAGCATCGTGAAAGCGAGTCCAATGCGCAGCAGTGGAGCGCACTAACCCAGGAACTGCTTGAGATTGAGCGTCAATTCCTCGCAGACCGCTCGCACGGCAGCCGCCTGCGACACGTTGTGGGCGAGTTTTGCGGAAAACTTGGTCGCGGTCAGCGACTTTTCACGGCATGGAATGAAAAAGCGGAACAGACCGAGGCCTTTGTGGTTTGTAACCCCAGCCTCGATGGAAAACGCTGGGTACTGGAGTGCTTTCGATGTCGCCCGGAAGCCACTCGAGGCGTCATCAGTTTCCTGCTGCACCAGATCATGCAGCATTTGAAAGCGGAGGGCGTCGAGGAAGCCGATTTATGTATGATACCGTTTGTGAATTGCGACAAACCTATCAAGAATGACCATTGGCTGTCGCGAAAATCATTGAGCTTCCTGGGCAACAAGTTGAACTGGATTTACGATTGCCAGGGACTGTATCACTTTAAGAGCCGTTTCCGTCCTGAATTTCGGGATCTGCACGTCAGTGTTCATCCTGATATCAATGCCGGATGGATTCACTACATGGTCGTGGAGTGCGGCTTTCTAAAGGTCAACCCCGGCAATGTCTTTCGCCAGATGGTTCGGCACTTTTTCAAACGCCACGACCGAGCCAATATGGCGAAGGCCGATTAGGCGACCGGCGGAAACAATTGTGCCGCCCGACAGCATTCAGATCGTTTTCTACCAGCCGCCTGAGATGATCTTCGCGCTGTGTCGTGTCGAGCGACTCCGTCGATTCTTAGGACGCGTACAAAAACAACATCCCGATTTGTACGATGGACTTCCAGTCCGTCGCGGGTTTTCGACGGACTGGAAGTCC
>JBBQSE010000112.1:0-18968 GCA_038214195.1 Planctomycetales bacterium | reverse complement strand
CCGAGCCGGCTGGCCATTACCTGCGTTGTGGAAGAACACGCGTTTGTCACCACTGCTGCTGACGAAAATATCCTGCATCCCCACGTACTGCAGTGATGTGACCTGCCGTGTGTAAGTTGTAATGGTGCGTGCCTGTTCGCCGGTCTCTGCGTTCCAGACTTTGATGGCGTTGTCCGCACCGGCGCTGGCGAGAGCCGTGCCGTCACCTTTCCAGGACACGTCCATCACGTGATGGGTGTGGCCTTCAAAGGCGCGGACGAATTCCCCTGTCGCCACGTTGAAGACTTTGACAAATTTGTCAGCGGCGGCGGAGGCCAGCAGTTTGCCGTCGGAGGAAAATTCGATGCCGTAGACGGTGTCACTGTGAGCATCCGGGAACTGGCGGACCAGTGTCCCGTCGGCCACATTCCAAAGTGTCAACTGGCCGGAACGTGAGGCTTCGCCCCCGCCCGCAGCGAGCAATTTCCCATCCGGAGAAAAGGCGAGCGAGAGAACTCGATCAACAAAAATCGATTCGCCGCCATCTTCCGATCCTCCCAGGAAACCCGTAAGTTCCCAGGCGGGGAACGCGGACCGCGTCACGATTCGGCCGTCCGAGGTGGCGAGCAACGCGGACGAGGCGGCAGTCTTCATGGCCGTTGCGTTCGCTCCGACTTTGGTTCCTGGCAGGACATCGAGCGCGGCCCCGTCAGTGGCGTTCCACACGCGAAGCGTTCCGGAAGCGTCTGCGGTCAACGCAAATTGACCGTCTCCGGTAAGTCCCGAAAATGTTGCTTGCACAGGCGCTCCGGCAGGGGCTTTTCGTTCTTCAAGGACGGCATTGGCGGCGGTGGCTTCTGTTGTGAGCGCTTCGTGCTGCTGTCTGTATTCAACACCACGCTGATCGGCTCGGGCAATCGCCTGAGTTGCGAAATCGACAGATTTTGTGGCGGTGTTTAGATCTGAATCTGCCTTGGTAAACGCTTCTTTCGCGGTTGCTTCGGCTTTTTCAGCGTCAGCGAACGCTTTCTTCAGCGCTTCGTCGTCCGCTTTTGCTTCGAGAGCGGCCTTTGCCGCCGCAGTTGCCGCGATCGCCGCGTCGTATTTGGTTTTTGCTTCGGCTTTTGGCGGAGTCATTTTTTCCACTTCGGCCTTGGCTTTGGTTTCGGCTTCTTTCTGGGCTGTGACCTCTTTGTCATTCTCGTCGATCCGACTTTTCGCAACGTTCACGCGGGCGTCGAGCATGGCTTTCGTGAGTTCCGCTCGCTTGAGGCTTCGCTGAGCCTCCAAGTCGGCAGTCAGCGGGGCGATTTGCTTTGTTTCCTTGACGGACCAAAGTGCAGCTGTGTTGTCAGCGAGCGTGAAGACGGCGCGATCGGTTGCGGAATTCACTTCGACAGTGACAACATCAGCCGGTACGTCAAATCTGGAGACCTGCGTCGCGTCTTCGACTTTCCAGTTTTGTACGGTGCGCGGTCCGGCCACGGTGAGCAGCAAGGAACCATGCCCGGCGATTTTCTGAATTGGGCCAGCATCGGATCTAATCTCAGCCGCTACCGCGACCACACCCGTATCTGCAGCGATGGTCAACAGCCGTACGCTGCCGTCGGCGAGAAGAGCGGCTATCTTGGCACCGGTCAGTTCGCCGCTCAGCGCTGTAATGGCGGCAGGGAGAGGCTCGGACGTGTGGGCAATCTGAAGATCTGCATTGCGAATGACGACGACTTTTGAATCTGCTGTCGCGGCGATAATCCATTTTGGTTCGGACTGAAATCCACTCAGCGCGGTCACGGCTTGATTTTCGAGACCGATGGATCCGCGTTCTGTGCCGTTGCTGGAGTTTGCAACCATCAGTCCCTTCGCTGCGGACGCGATGTAAACTTCGGCACCGTCTGCACTCGTCGTCCATGACTGAAGGTCGGCGGGCAGGGCAAACGATCCGATAATCCCGTCAATGTTTCGCCGCCAAAGTTTGACGTTGCGGTAACCAGATGTCGCGATCAGCGGTTCCGTCGGATGAAACGCAATGGCGTGGACATAGTCACGATGGGCTGCACCATCCGGACCTGCGGAAGCGGAGGAAATTATGGCCGGGTCACTCAGCGAACCAATAACGTCGCGGCGCGCCAGGTCGTAGATGTTCACATGGTTGCCGCGTCCCGCCGCGATGAAGCGACCGGCGTTGTCGATGTCGAGTGAGTAGACTCCGTGCAGGCGAGGATTGATCGGCTGCCAGTTCATCACTTTTGTTGTTGCGGCACCCGCTTTGGCACCTTCAACAATCCATTGTCGCAGGGTTCCCAGCTGTTTTGCATTCAGCGATTTCGCCTGGCGGTCATTTGGCAGCGGCGGCATGACGGGTTCCTCGCCTCGGCTGGCGAGCTTGAAGATCAGGCTTTCTTCGGGTTTTTCAGGAACGACGGCCGGTCCATTCCCGCCACCTTTCAGGATGGCTTCGACGTTTTCAAGAATCAAATCGCCTTCAGACGTGGTGACGTTGTGACACGCGATACAGTTGCTTTCAAGAATCGGGTAGACATCCTTCTGGAATTCCACCGGTCGGCCAAGGGCAGGATCTTCGTGAGCGATAGGTTTGAGTTCGTCGGCGTTAAGCGCGGAGCTACACACGAGAGTGGCAACAATCATCAGGAACGAAAGTTTGGTCATGGCTATGTTTTCTTCAATGGCATCGGTTATTGGCAAAAAGGGGGGCCGCAGGATACTTGGGCCAACGCAGAGGCAGTCTGCAGCTGCGTATTGTCAGTCCCAACGGGACGGCGCTAAGTCAGCCCAGGGCAAATAGGACAACACAGTCCGCAAAGCCCCAACGGGGCGGACGTAAGGTTTTCAGGGGTACTCGCCAGATTAGGGTTGCCCCTTTGGGGCGTTTTTTTTCGAGAAACTATTCAATCATTATTCGATTACTTTCACTGCAATCGGCACGTCGGTGGACGCGGTACGTCCGTTGAAATCACCAGTGGCCCGAATTACGGCGTTGGCGATGTCGCCGACCGGGGCGTCTGCGGCGGCTGTGATTGTCAGCGTCCCTTCAGTCTGATCTGCCGCAACGTCGATTGCTTCGCCTGCGATGCCCGTCACGCCGTCTGGCAGCACGAGGGTTAGTTTCAAATTGGCGGCAAAGCTGTTCTTGCGAGCGATGGTCACTTTGACCGCTGCGGAAGCACCGCGTTTGATCGCGCCGGCGTCGGGAACGGCAGCTGAGAGTTTTGCCGGCGCGGGATGGATCGTGATGACGAGTGGTTCTGAAATCACACGCACGTTGACGTTGTTTGGCTTCGAGGCTTCTTCTGCCTTTTTGAGACCCTCGTCTGCAGCCGCTTTAGCCTTCGTCGCGTCTTCGACTACTTTTTGAGCTGCCACCAATGCAGCCTGAGCTGTTTCCACATCTTTCGTTTTCCCGACGACTTCCGCTTCGGCGGCAGACTTTTCTTTAGCCTTTGCGGCTTCCATCTCTTTTGAGATTCCAACCTGCTTTGCCAGTTCCGCCGCTCCCTTGTTAAGAATGTCCAGCTTCTTTGCAGCTTCGTCCGCTGCGGCGGATGCATCCTGGATCGCCTTGACCGCAATGTTGAGTTCTTCGACCGTACTGTTGGGACCTGCGTTGACAGTTGCAAGCTGCGTCTGCACCTTTGCGAGTCCTTCAATCGACGATTGCTGTTCAGCGACCGCTTTCACAAAGTCGTCCCGAAGTTTTTGCTGCTGGACGGTGTAGGTCGCCAACTCTTCGGTAAGCTTTTTCACCTGCTCCGTCACAGCTACAACCTTTTGCTGCGATTCTTTGAGACTTGTATCAGTGGTGGTGACCACTGCTTGTTGAGCGACGACGGCGGCTTCGGCTTCAGTGACTTTAACTTTGGCACGATCCGCCTGCCACGGATTACGGCGGTAAGGGACCGCAGAAGTCCCCTGGATCAGCACCGTGTTCGATGACGGGGGAGCTTTGTCCTTAAAGAAGACTCGCGCGACCACACTGTCATTGCCGGGTTCGATAGCGACGTTGGGCGCATCGACTTCGCCGGGCATGCCGTAGAAACTGAGGTCCACTTTGCCGTCAAAGCCATTGCGTTTGACGATTTTGATGGGAATCAACAACAGTTGATCCTGACTGAATTCAGCGTTCATGGCATCGACGAGAATCGAAAACGGCTGTTCGTCCTTCATCACGCCTGCAACGAGAGATTCGGTAAGTCTGGCAGTGCGGGGCAGTCCATTGATCGCATCATGGATAAGACTGGCGACCTTGGCTTGATGTCGAATGGAAGTGTCACCACTGCCGCTGACACCCACGATCGTGATCGGTGCCATTTGTTCGGGCGCATCCGGCGCGGCGGTGAGGATCAGCTTCGCTGATGCCTGACCGGGTCCAATCACTGAAGGTCGGCAGGACATCCCGGCCGGCAGATTCTCCGCCGAAAGCTGAATGGCTTCCGAGTGACCATCGCGGCGATACGCAAAGACGGACAACTCGTAGTTTCCACCCTTACGAAGACTCACCGCGCCGCTGGTCGCTGGCGCTTTGCCGTCGGCGGATGGGAACGCATCAAAGACTACCAGATTGAAGTCGGCCTTTGGAGATCTGACGGACAGACGGTAGCTCAGCCGTGGATCGCCGCGTGTGTCGCCGTAGCGGTCACGAAG
Organism: Planctomycetales bacterium; assembly: GCA_038214195.1. Classification (GTDB taxonomy): domain Bacteria; phylum Planctomycetota; class Planctomycetia; order Planctomycetales; family Planctomycetaceae; genus SXXK01. Next base: position 14,330 of record JBBQSE010000112.1, on the reverse strand, counting down.
TCGGACGCGATACGTTCCATCTTCGGGAACATTGAGCTGGAATGTTGGATCATCACTGAGCGTCGGCAAATCGGCACCGCCGGGATTCTGCTTGTCGTCATCTTCCGTGGCAAGTCGATTGTACGTCACGGTTCCGTCGGCATTCGTAATGACTCGTTCGACCATCAACAATGGGTCGGCAATGGAACCGAGCCGCTGAGCGAACACTTCGATAACCCAGGCTTCACCCTTCTTCGCGTCGAAACGAAAACTATCGTCGTCTGATCGTTCGGCAAAAGCTCCTGCGGCATCGAACGGCAGAGTGACGACCTTATCGGACGCGTCGAGCGATTCGGCTCCGGGTGCAAGATCCGAGAGCCCGATTCGCACGAGATTACCGGGCATCGCGTTCCACCAGAACGAATCCGCAAACGCCGCCGTCGCTGAAGCTCCCACAGGATTGCTGCCACTGGTTGCAGCGATTGTGACCTGTTGCTGGAACACCTTTTGTCCATCGATTGTGATTTCTGTCGCTTGGCCAGCGGGCAAGTATCTGCCGAAAACCATTACCGCATTTTCCGTGTTGCGGACAACGAAGTCAGGACTCATCCAGTCCACCAGCGGTCGAGTGTCGAATGCGAGTCGATAGACAAACTGATCACCGCCGCCGTAAACCGCATCCTGAACTCGCACGATCAATTCTTCGTCCTGAGCCGCCGTATAGACCAGTGATGCCTCCTGCGTGAGAACACGACGAGACTCCGCCAATCGCCGACCATTCGTGTTATACAACTGCAGCAGCGGCTGCATGGGAGAATCGATCTTTTCTGCTTCAGAACGCACAACCAGAGTCTGCCCGGCCGTCACTGAAATGCGATAAAAATCGATATCGGTCGCCCCGTTGGCTCGGGCATTGATAATGGTATTGATGGTGACCGATGTCGCCTGGGCCACCGCGTTGTTGGGCTCAACTTCAGCAGCTTCCGGCAACGAGTCAACTCGTAACATGCGGGGGTTGCTGATGCCAAACAGTCCGCGAACGCGGACGTCGTATAGGCCCACGGGAACGTCTGCAGCGACAGTGACGACGAACGTGTTAGCCACGGGATTGCCGTTTGCGTCCAGCTTCGCTGCCGCAGTAATACCAGGATGCGCGCACACCATCTGATCAAGTTCATCCAGATCAGTGCCGCCACCAACGGCAACGTCCACTGTCGTCCCCTGTTGGCCGCCAGGCGGAAAGATTGACGTAATGCGTGTTTGCGGCAATTGGGCGGACGCATGCTGAGCCACGAGGGTCGCAGCGATCGCCAAAAGAAATCGAATCCCAGTCATTGAGCTGATTCCGCGTGAAGAAGAATATGGTGGGGAGTTGTGGAGGGAATTTGATGTGTTTGGACGTGTCTCAGGTCCGACGAGGAATGCCTGAGAACGGTTTTCACGGCGAGCTAATGGTCTTGATACCAACCCGAAGCGCCAGCGAGGCAAACAAGTTACCTCTCTCCTTCGGCGTGAAGTTTTTGCCTCGCTGGCGCTTCGGGTTAGTGTTCTTTCTTGTCTGTTTCAAATAGCGACAAGGATCAGGAGGCAATTCTCAAAGCCATCGGTGCGAGCAACCTCGCCGCTGGCTCGGGTTAAACGAAAACAGCTGGTGGCCTGGAGAATGATAACACAGGTCGGAGTCAAGGGTTGCCGATCGGAGTACAGATTGACCTGCGGTTTCTAATGGTTGAACTGGAACTCTTTCGTATTAATCAGAGCCCAGACGATGTCTTCGTAGCCGCCCTGAATATTGGGTTCGTGGCGTTTGATGTAGCTGACCGCGACTTCGAGTTCGTCGGCACTGGGTTCGCGAGAAAAGACCCAGCGATAGAGTTCACCGATTCGCTGTTCGTGAGTTCGCTCCGCCTCCGCAGCGAGCCGAGAAGTGCGAGCCCCAGCGCGGGCAATTTTGTCCTGAATTTCCTTGCCGTTCAACAGGTGCAGGCTCTGGGCCAGATTCGCATCCATGCTGCGTTCGCATTCGCAGGCAGTGTCACCTTTCGGCTGGCCGAAGACCTGCAGAAAGTACGTCGCACTTGATGCATCCGCCAGTTGCAAAGCCTTGGTCCCAGCGGGCATGCCGCCAAAATTCTCGCCGGTGTCCGTGACCTGATGGAAGGCGTCATACAGAGCTTCGGCACTCAGACGCCTCGGGTAATAGCGGGAGAAATTTTGTTTGTCGTTGGCGTTGTAGTCGTTCGGCAACGCACTCAACTGATACGTTCGCGAACGGCAGATCGTGCGAACCAAATCTTTCAGATCAAAACCTGACTGAATGAAGTGGTTCGCCAGCCCGTCGAGCAATTCCGGGTTCGACGGTGGATTTGTGGCTCGCATGTCGTCTTCCGGTTCGACGATGCCTCGACTAAAGAAATGCTTCCAGTATCGATTTACCAGAGATTTTGCGAAGAACGGGTTTTGCGGATCACTCATCCAGTCGGCCAGCTTCACGCGAGGATCGCTGTCTGCGGGGATTTCGTATGGTTCGGTCCCCAGACCGGTTGGTTTCAACGCCTTGCCGGATCGCGGATTGCTGGCGGTCGCGACACCTTCATTATGAAACACCCGACGATCGCGCATATTTGCCGCAGCATTTGGAATCACCTTTTTACCGACGCGGCCGTAAAACGCCGCCATCCCGTAGTAATCATCCTGGCTCCACTTTTCGAACGGATGATGATGGCAGCGAGCACACTGAATTCGGAGACCAAGAAACAGCTGGGCAGTATCCTCGACCTGCTCTTCGGTGCTGTCCACATCACGATACCACGTCACGGCAGGGTTGAACTGAGGATCACCGGAGGCTGTAACGATCGCACGCACGAACTGATCGTACGGCGTGTTTTCATACATTCTGTCCCACAGCCACTGATGAAACAGCATTGTGCCTGGCGTATCTTCGCCGTTCTCCTTGTGGTTTCGCAGAATGAAGTTCCATTTATTGGCAAACTGATCTGCGTACTCAGGACTGTCGAGCAGTCGATCAATCAGTCGATCACGCTTGTCAGCGGCCGTGTCTGCCAGAAACGTTTGCACTTCGTCATCCGTTGGTAGCGTGCCGGCGACGTCAAGCGACACGCGACGCAGGAATGTCGCGTCGTCGCATATTGCCGACGCCGGAATGCCCAGTTGTTTCAGTTTGCCGAACACTGCAGTATCGACCAGATTCAGAGGCTCTGGCATATTCGAGGTATCAGCCCCCAGCGGAATCGTTGCACGGAATGTGGCGACTTGTCCCTGATACCGTGCCATGATGGCCACTTCGCCAGCCAGATCGAGAGTGCTCACCAAACCCGTCGTTGAGCATTCCGCCATTTCGGCTTCGTTTGGTTCGTACAACGCCATGCGAGTGACGTCTTCTGTTGAGCCATCACTGTAGGTCGCAATAATCGCGATCTGCTGTTGGGAGTTGCGCGTCATCGTGCGTGTTTCGGGAACGCACTGAATGGCGGTGACGAATGGATCGGTGTCGGCACCGTATGGCATTCCCTGTTCGATCCACTGCACAAGTTGATTGTATTCATAGCTGCCGTCTTCCATCCGCTTGCCGCCGCCGTGAGGACTGCGACCGATCGCCTTCTTGAGCAGCAAACTTTCCGCAGGCGCGGCAGGGAAGATGCGGCGGCCGCGAGATTCTTTGCGGAGAAATTCAAAGTCGTCCTGAGGATAAAATCCCAGCAGTGACAGTTTGAACCCGTTCTGCCCGCCCGATTTGCCGTGGCATCCGCCACCGTTACATCCCAGCTTGGTAAAAATCGGCACGACTTGATTGCTAAAATTGATGGGCAGCGCCTGAGCAAAACCGTTGACCGTGACATGGACGGTCGCTTTGAGGTCACCAACAGTTGCCGTCACATCGGCCAAACCATCCGCCGTCGGCCTCGCCATGCCTGTGGAATCAACACCGATAATCGCCGGGTCGGAAATCGTCCAGACAGCTTCGCGGGTGGCATCTGTTTTTGTGCCATCCGCAGCGATCGTCGTGACAATCAACTGCTGCCGCGCGTCGCGACTTCGAATGGCGATTGTGTCACTCTCACCGAGTGGACTCAGTTCAATCCTTGCTTCCTCAGCGAACGCAGTCGCGCCGATCAGGCACAACCCCGTCAGAAAATAACTGAACGAACTGCATAACCGAGCGAGAATCATGCTGGCACTCCTGCAGGTGGGACGTTTCGACTTCTTGTCGATCGTTGGGGTGGTTGGTTTTCAGAGTGGTGAGTTGTAAAACGGAAGAGGATTCCGCCGACTCTGATTGGTTGGTAATGGTGCAGCCTATTTTGTCTGCCGCAGGAGTCAAGCATGGACTGCTGAAACCCGCCGCCTGGCGCTCGTTTTTTTTCAATTGTGCCGAACCGTTCCCGTACGGGACAGAAGGGATGTTGCAAGTGAAACCCGTTCGTCAAGTCAACGAAATCGGCACCAAGGATTATTGTATCCGGCGTTCTTTGGGAACACGGAATTCTCAGAATTTGAAACGCGAAAGCAGGAATTCCGGCGTTTCGGGCTTTGGTTTCGCCAGTTTCCGTGAAGACTCGCTATTCAATGCGTTCGCCGCCACGCCTCGATCGCGCCCCGTACAAGTGGACCCATTTTGGGCGGCGACGCTTCAAAATGGATCGGAAAACCGTTGTCCGCAAGTGCCTCAGAACACGTCGGGCCGATCGAGGCGACCTGTGTTGTGCCAAGCACAGCCGCCCGAATGCCAGCAACGATCCCCAGTTTTTCAGCGACCACCAAAACATTGCTGACCTGATTTGCACTCGTGAAAAGCAGCACATCGACGTTTCCGGCGGCAGTTTCCCTGAGCGCGTGTTCAAGCGCAGTCGTGTCTTCTGGAAGCGCCCAGCGGTAAACCGGAACCTGGGAAACTACGGCACCACGCGTTTCCAACTCCGCATAAAAGCGAGCATTGGGAACGCCATACTCCTGAACAGCGACGGCCTTGCGATTGAGGTCTATCGCAGCTTCGTCGATGGCCGCCAGAAGTTCATGCCAGGTATTCGGTTCTGGAGCCCGCACGGCGTACTTAAGCCCCAACTTTCCCAGTACCGCCGCTGGCTTCGGTCCGCGGATGATCAGTGTCGTTTCCCGAAGAGCTTCCAGCAGCGGTTCGTACAGATTGATCGATCGTGCGACTTCAAACATCGCCTCCGCCCCGACACCTGTGAGCAAAATAACTACCGGATATTTCCCGTCAATCGCATCACGCACAAACTGTCTGGCAATCGGGTTATCTTCAATCGGAATCTCGCGCATCGACGGTGCGGACAGCGGCTGTCCACCGTGTCGAACGATCAAAGAGCACATCTCTTCCGCGCGACGACTTTCAAAAGTACACACAATCGGACTGGATGAATCGGGCATCATCAGGACTCGAAATTCAAAGGAATTCAGGAAGTTTTCAGAATCGTAGCATCCGGATGCGGGACAAACAGCGGACGAAAGCCGCAAACCGCGTACAATCATCCGTGAGACACATCCCGCCAACGTTGGACTGAAACTCAGCAGAGTTCGCATCACAGGAATCGTGTATATGAAGAATCCATCACCGAATCCGACAACGCAGGATTCAAAATCGAACCAGCATCTTGGCGGCGTGATCCACACGTATCAGCAATATGATCCGAAGTCTTTCCCGTCCCCGACATCACCACCGCCTGATCTGGTATCGCCCGTGTTTGAACACATGCTGACGTACGGCTCGATGCGTGAGTTTACGGAAGAGGAACTCGCGAACGCGATTCATCTGGATCCCGGTCAGTTTGCGGGACTCGGCCCGAGTCTGGACGCGTTGATTAAGATGCTTCAGGAGCGAAAAGATAAAATCCTCAGCAAGTACGAAACTGACACCGTACAGAAGAAAGCAGATCGCCAGTACAAAGACGCCGCCAAACAGATGCGGCCACCGTCAAAGTTTTCGAAATCGTTCTGGCAGACGGTTAAAGACGAACAAATCTACGCGCTTGAAAATCTCTGGTATCGGGCGGAGCGGACCGAGCCAGATTTCGCCGGGCGGCTGATCGGATTGATGGAGCGATTGGGCGACAAGTATCAGGTGGATTATCTTGCATCAAAGTACGAATTCACCGGCCGCGAGTCGATGACGGTACCGCAAGCCATCGAGATTCTCGACGAACTCAGAAAGATCGACGAACTGCTGAAGCAGCTGGAGAACGCAAAAGAAAACGCTCAGCTTGCCATCATCGATCTGGAGGAACTCAGCGAGTTCGCAGATCCAGAGGCGATCGAGAACATGAACAAGTTCCAGCAGCAGGTGCAGCAGTATCTGAAAGACATCATGGAGAATCAGGGTCTGTCCGAACAGCAGGGCCAGATTCAGTTGTCGCCTAAAGCTTACAAGCTTTTTCAAGGACGATTGCTGCAAACGATCTTCAGCAATCTGCAGGCATCGCGCTCGGGTCGGCATCAGGGACCGATTGAAGGCGAAGGTGTTGTCGAGATGCAGCGCACGCGACCTTACGAATTCGGCGATTCCGTGTCGCAGATGGATATCCCGGCGACAATGATCAACGCGATGCTGCGACAGGGCGACACACGTCCGCTCCGACTGCAGCAGCGTGACATCGAGATCCATCGCTCCCGCAACAACCCAAAGTGTGCCACGGTGGTGCTGATGGACATGAGCGGTTCCATGCGGTACGACGGTCAGTACATCAACGTCAAACGCATGGCTCTCGCGCTGAACGGGCTGATCACGTCCGAGTATCCTGGCGACTTTCTGCGATTCGTCGATCTGCATACATTTGCGAAAGTTGTCCCAGCGGGAGAGCTAATCACGCTGATGCCGAAGATTCCGACGATCACCAATCCCGTTGTGCGCCTGCGAGTCGATATGAGTCGCGAGGACGTGAGCGAGATGCACATTCCGCCACACTTTACGAATATCCAGCACGGCCTGCAGTTGGCGCGGCAATTCTTATCCGTACAGGACACACCGAATCGCCAGGTGATCCTGATCACCGACGGCTTGCCCACTGCTCACTTTGAGGCCAGTGTGCTTTACATGCTGTATCCGCCCGATCCACAGACGGAAGACGCCACAAAACGCGAAGGCATGCTTTGTAAACGTGAAGGGATAACGATCAATATCTTCCTGCTGCCGAGCTGGTCTCAGTCCCATGAAGACGTGCAGTTTGCCCATCGTCTGGCGGAGAACACCGGGGGTCGAGTCTTCTTCACAGCGGGTCGCGATCTGGATCGTTATGTCGTCTGGGACTACGTCAACCATCGCCGCGAGATTATCGGGGGTTGAGTGATGATTTTCGGCTCGAAGCTATGGCCTGAACCGGAATTGCCGTAAAAATACGGTCATCGAGGCTCCCGGCAAACCGCACCACCGGCAACGCCTTGCCCCTGCAGTACGGTTCGCCGCTCATGTCGGAAGTACATCAGGCTTTCCAGCCTGACTTGTCGTATTTCCATGTCAGCCAGGAAAGGCTGACGTACATTTATTTTCCGCTCGATGCTTATCAGAAAGATCATTCTGGCAATCAAATTCGGCCTTCAGCGTCCCGCCTACATCGATCCCATCTGGTCGCCAAAGGTCCGCCATTCCATCGTGGAAGGATCGGCCACCTTGCGGTAACCCAGACTCATCACGACTTCCAGCACTTCGCTCCATGTCGGAAACGGTCGACCGCTCTTGCGTTTGTAGTCGTCCATCGCCTTCATGAACTCAATTTCGTTGTCGGAATAGTCCCGTTCACAGGTCGTTGGGTCAATCTGTCGGCGGCGATCCAATCGACGGCGATCGATGATCTCCCGTCGCTCGGCAATCGCGGCTTCCGTTGCCGTTTGTTCCGCTTCCGGTTTGGCAGTTTCGCGGGTCTTGCCCTGAGAAACCGACGGCTTGGAGTTCGAGGACATTCGTCGGCGACCAGATCGTCGGCGGTCGGTGACGAGAACATCGGAATAATCGGACATAACTAAACACCCTCTTCACGTTCTGGGGAAGAAACGAGACCCTTCACGACTCCGCCGGTGACGGCGTTAAGACGCGAGAGCTTTTATCCGGGCGCATTGAGAATGCCTCGAGCCAGCTCAATCCGTTGAATGACAGCAACGCCTCAATGTTCCGGCTGCGAAGTATTCCCCGTAAACCGCAGGCAGGGGGAAATAAATCGATTACTGAGGCATGTTCATTCAAAGAAACATTAGCGATCGTGGAAGAAAGCCGGTCGTAACGATCACGCTACTTGTGATATCCCAGCGAAGCCATCACGTCGTACAACTCTTCAAATGTAATGAAGCGGCGACGATGGGCGAGTTTGTAGTCGTCCACGGCATTCGCGAATTCCGCGACTTCGGGGCGGGCCGACCGATCTCCATCGCGAAACTGACGGCGTTCGGACGGAGACACAGCCCCGCTCGCGTCGCGCTGACGGCGTTCGACGAAGACATTGGGACGTTCTTCAGTGGCGGTTGGTTGGATCATGGTTAGTCTCACCCTTGATTCGGCAGTGCAAGTCCGGTTAGAGACTCGCTGATATTGAACCTGCGTAACCATTGGTTGAGTTTCAGAGTGCGGCAAACAACTTTCGAATCCTCGCAGAAGTTTCGACCACAGCCACTTGCCTTCCGGGCCGATTGCACGGGATTCTCCGTACACTTGGATTGCGCGGCTTTCGGGTTTTCCCCCTGGAGTCTGTTGCATTCACACTTCATGCCGTTGAAATACGCAGATTCGGATGGGCTGCATCGGAGGTTGTGAAAGAATCGCCGTGGGACAGGTTGCAAACCTGCCCCACGATAAGTTCACAGCCTCTCAGGCAGGAATTGTGTTCTCAGGGAACGGTGAAACTTCATGACAAGTATTTGCGTGTTGGGTGCTGGCGCGATGGGAACGGCATGCGCCTGGGTGCTTGCCGGGAATCCCGAAGTTTCCGTTCGGCTGTGGGCCAGGAATGAAACATTCGCTCGGCACATTCACGAGACGCGGGAAAACAGTCGCCTGCTGCCTCACGTCAAACTTCCCGTTTCCATCCAGGTAACAGCGGACGCCCGACAGGCGCTCCGCGGAGCCTCGGTTGTCCTGGTCTGTGTCCCCACGCGCGGCTTGAGAGACGCGATGCAACAGCTCTCGCCACTGATTCCCGGCAAGGCGTTGCTGGTGAGTGCCGTCAAGGGGATCGAAAACGGCACGCTGCTGCGACCAAGTCAGATCATTCAGGAAATTGCGGGATCGCGGCCCGTGGTCGTCCTTGGCGGGCCCTGCCATGCCGAAGAAATTACAGCTCGAAAACCCGCGAGCATCGTCGCCGCCTGTGAGTCACTTGGTCCGGCGGAACAAATCCAAACGCTGCTTTCGACGGACTTTTTGCGAGTCTACGCAAACTCCGATCAACTGGGCGTTGAGCTTGCGGGAGCTCTCAAGAACGTCATCGCGATCGCGGCGGGCATCTGCGACGGCCTGAAGTTCGGTGACAACGGCAAAGCCGCGCTGCTCACACGCGGACTGGCCGAAATGGTCCGCTTCGGGACAGCGATGGGAGCACACACCGAAACATTCTTCGGTCTGGCCGGCCTTGGCGATTTGGTGGCCACCTGCAACAGCCAGCACAGCCGCAATCGATTTGTTGGTGAAGGACTCGGGCGAGGTCAAACACTGGCGGAAATTCAGGATTCCATGGCAGCCGTGGCGGAAGGCATCTTCACCGCCCGCAGCGTGTGGCACCTCGCGCGTGAACGTGACATTGACATGCCAATCGCCGAACAGGTCTACCGCGTTCTCTTCGAAGGAAAGAACCCACGCGAAGCAACGGTCGAACTCATGCAGCGACCGCTGAAAGTGGAATGAAAAAACTGAAGTCTGAAGCCAACGACGAGCAACCTGGCAAGGATTATCGAGCAGGACGGTCGTGAGAATTCGGCCAGGAACACAGATCCGGCGAGCGGTGCGGCGTCAGCCCACCGAGGCACTCGCACATCCACGACGATTTTCAATACTCATTAGTTATCTAGCATTTTCGGCACGGTTTGCCATTGCGGCCATGACGAGACTTCCAAGTTGACGTGTATTGTGTGTGTTGCCATTGCTATTGAGCAGATTAACACCAAGTTCCGCCGCAATTTTTCGTAAAACAGGTTTTGCCGGAGACACTGGTTCACCATTTACAAAGACGTTAATTGCTGCGTTCTCAAGAGCGGTCACCGTGTAGGCACCATAGTGTGCGGTGGAAGCCGTCGGAATGTCAGGTCGTACTGGTTTCTTGGTCAATTTTGAAAGTGAAATGCAACGTTTTCCACCAGCATCAGGAGGCGTCATCAATTCGATTGCATTGTTTATAGTGTCATTGAACAATGTCTCGATCTGCATTTCATCAGTATTCATGCGGAGAATAATGACGCGATCGACCTCTGTAAGTGTGTTCGCATTGAAAGCGATATTCCCAGAGCCATACATCATTCCCGTGGTTTTGACCGAGACACGTTCGCCAGATTCTGCCACGACGTCATATCCACGTTGATTCACGTCAGATGCCATCTGTCCATTTGTGATTAAAGCAGCATAAAGCTCGCCGATTCGACCGTTGAGATGCCGCAACTCAGTTGGAGGAACGCCCCAACCAAGTTCGCGTTCGAACCACGACATCGCCTCGCCAAGTGCTTGGATAATCTGCATTTGGGTAAGCGGCATAGGAAGATCTCGGGAACGGGTGCGCGGGATAGAGAATTGCCCTCTATGTGATCAGCCAGATTATGCGGCATTACGTTGCTTCGAAACCAAGTCCTCGGAGCGGTCGAGAGCCGCCACGATGCGTTCCATCTGCATGCCGCGTGAGCCTTTGACGAGGACCGTGTCACCGGGCGTCAGCATACAGTCCAGCATCGCAGTGAGTGTCTGGATGTCGCGAAATACGGAGATCTGGTTTGAAGAAACACCGGCCCGGATTGCACTCGCCGCGACCGTGTCGGCGAATTCACCAAACAGAAGTGTGTGATCAATCTGGGTTCCCACCAGCGCACGACCGATTTCGCTGTGAAAGGTTGTCGCTTCGGGGCCGAGTTCCAGCATGTCTCCCAGGACGAGGATTCGTCGCCGCGCGGAGACGCAGTCGTTGAGTGTCTGGATCGATGCCAGCACGCTGACGGGACTCGCATTGTAGGACTCATCGATCACGGTCCACGGAAGTTGCTGCACAATGCGACCGCGACCGGCATCTGGTTGATACTCGGCAAGTCGTTCAGCAATGTCGGATCCAGCAATCCCGGCGACACGTCCGACCGCAATCGCGGCTGCGGCTGCTGTCACCAGATGACTGCCTCCCTGAATTCGGAACGCTTGCCCGTCCAGCTGGAATGTGGTGACGCCGTCGCACGATCGAATCGATGTCACTCGAAAATCCGCGTCTGAAGATGAACCGAACAGGATGACATTTGCCGCCGTTGAATCGCGCATGGATCGCACCAGCGGATCGTCAGCATTCAGAAAAACCGTGTTTCCCGATTCAAGGCTGGCGGGCAATTCCTGCTTGGTCTGGCGGATTGCTTCGATGTTGCCAAAAGACTCCAGATGTGCCGCTGCCACGCGCGTTACCACCGCAAACTCCGGCCTAACCATTTCAGCCAGAAACCCAATTTCACCAGGTCGGGCGGCTGCCAATTCCAGGACAGCAAAGTCATGCTCGGGCTTGAGCAGCGATAGCGACAGCGGCACACCGAGTTCATTGTTGTGATTGTGCTGGCTCTGCACGCCGGAAAATTTTGTCCCCAGCACTTCCGCGATCATCTGACGAGTGGTTGATTTTCCGACGCTTCCTGTGACCCCGATCACAAGTGCGCTGGATTGTTGCCGGTTCCAGCGACCCAGCGCCTGCAGAGCAGTGGTCGCATTGCTGACTCGCAGAATTCGTTCGTCCGTTTCGGCCGTGCCAATTGCCGCCAGCGTAGGAATACCAGAAAATCGAGGCTTGGCTGAAGATCCGGATGAATTGTGCTCCGCGACAACACATGCCGCGCCACGTGCCATCGCCTGATCCGCAAACAAGACTCCATGAGTTCGGTGACCGTTTAGGGCGAAGAAACAGTCGCCGACCGCAACCTGCCGCGAATCAATGCATGCCCCACGCACGGATTCCTCGCCAACTCCGGGCCTGGAAGAAGCTCCGCTCACCAGTTCAGCCAGTTGAGATACTTTGATTGGAAACATGATTCGCCTGGAGGAGACTAGACACTGTTCGCGAAGATTGTCACGCCGGAATGGACCTTGGCAAATCGTCTGTCAGCCCATCAGGCTGGGTCTGCAATTCCAGCAGCAGCCGACGAGTGACACGACGGTCGTCGAAGCTGATTTTGCGTTCTCCAACCTGCTGGTTTGCCTCATGCCCGCGCCCGGCGATCACAACGACATCACCCGGCTTAGCCAGTCGCAGAGCTTCCCGAATTCCCTGCTGGCGATCGACGCGCGTTTGAATGTGTTCCATTGAATCGAACCCCGCAACGATATCCGCGATGATTTGCCGGGGTGATTCGGATCGTACGTTATCCGATGTGACAATCACCGCATCGGCAGCTCCTGCGGCCTGAGCCATCAAAGGACGCTTGTCGCGATCTCGATCGCCGCCGGCACCAAAGGCCAGAATCACCCGACCCGATGTCAGCGTTCGAGCGGTTGAGACACAGTTTGCGATTCCATCCGGCGTGTGAGCGTAATCCACAAACACCAAAAATGGCTGACCGACATCAATCCGTTCCATCCGCCCTGGAACGCTGAGCACTCTTTCCAGTCCGTCGCGGATTTGGCTCTCTTTCGCACCGGCTTGTTCTGCCATGATGCCCGCCAAAAGTGCATTCAACGCATTGTGTCGACCGATCAGCGGTGTCTGAATTTCGACCGTGGAATTCTGCAGACACAACTGCAGAGTTTGTCCCCTTGAAGACGCTTGCAACAGTATCACACGCGCATCAGCTGCGGGATCGAACCCAAACGTGACGACGTGATGATTTTCTTTTAGGCGATCATGGATGCTTCGACATCCGGCGTCATCGAGACCAAGAAACAGAGGACATCCAGGACTCAGCAGTGATGCGACGCGACTCTTGGCTGCTCGATAGCGATCGATGCCACCGTGATAGTCGAAATGGTCCTGAGTAATATTTGTAATTGCTGCGGCATTGAGAGTTACTCCGGCGCAACGTCGCTGGTCCAGAGCGTGGCTGCTGATTTCCAGCACGCAGTCACTGACATGATTCTGAGACATCTGAGATAACAGGAGTGCAAGCTGCTCGCAATCCGGAGTGGTGAGTGACGCCGGTTGTGCAGTGCGACCATCGAAATACTCCAGCGTCCCCAGCAGCCCTGTCATTCGTCCGGAGGTTTCAAGGATGGAACGCAGCATCCAGGTGGTTGTCGTTTTGCCATTTGTCCCGGTGACTCCAATGACATTCATCAGGCGGTGAGGTGCCCCCAGTCGTTCCAGGCAGATTTTCGCAAACGCGGCCCTGCTGTCTGAGACGACACACTGCGGCACACTGATCCGGGAGAACGCTCGCTCTACAATCACCCCGGTCGCGCCGCGGGCAATTGCCGCGTCAAGATACAGATGCCCGTCGCATTGCGATCCGCGCAAGGCCACAAAAATATCGCCCGGCTGAAGCCGACGGCTGTCGCTGCAAAATCGCGACGCGATGATATCGCCCGTGCTCACGAAACTGACCGCGCCCAGCGATTCTCGTAAACTGATGGGTCTGACGTCCATGCCAGCCTAATCTGAGTAAACTCTGAAAACAGGACAAATTGAATCGTGGTATCCAAACCAGATTCCACATCCAGGCCGCTTCATACGCCACCTAATTGCAAAGGCGACAAATCCACCGCATTGATCGAGCCTCATGCCCGTCTGACCAATTACGAGCCAAGCGTAATTCGGCTTTTGGAATGATTCTCGCTGCTTGCGAAAACCCGGTCAATCGCAGTTTGTGCTGCGGGAAAGGGCCTGCTGGCCGATATCCCGGTGACAGATCACAGTAAATCTATTCCGTGTGCCGCGATAAAGAGATTGTGAAAAGTCACTGACAATGCCCTGCACGCTTGGCGAAGCGATACGTGTTTGGATATCCTTCGGAAAATCGCAGTGCTTTTTTTGTTCGTGACAACTCGCCAAAGACTGTGGTTTGATTCGATTGGGACGCGAGTTTCCCGGAAGTAATGTTGACTGAAATTGTCCTCAATGTTCGAAGTCAGACGGACTATTGAGGACTTCCAATAGGTTTTGGCTGTAACACCGTTCCAGCTTGACCAGCTCTGACAGGACCAGATGAGATGACAACGGATCCCATGCCCCAGG
>JBBQSE010000111.1:0-18998 GCA_038214195.1 Planctomycetales bacterium | reverse complement strand
GGCCTATCAATCCGACCGGGCGGGTGATGAGTTTCTGGACGAGCAGCTTCTTGAAGGACCTGCATTCCGACTGCTGGAAGAAGCGATGAGTTTTCTGAAAAGGCACATTCCGATCAGCTCTGAATTTAAAGAGGGGCAGTTGGCCCGCGATTCAAAACCTCGATACCCGTTTAACTCACTTCGTGAGGGTTTGGTCAACGCCCTGGTGCATCGGGATTATTCCGCGTTGTCAGGAAGCGTCGTGGTCAGCATTTATCCGGATCGAGTAGAGTTATGGAATTCCGGGCGGTTGCCGAGAGGGATTTCTCCGCGTGATCTCTTAGCGGCATCGCATGACTCCGTACTTATCAATCCTGACATCAGTCACGTGTTCTACCTTCACGAGTTGATGGAACGTGTGGGACGCGGGACCTACAAGATTGTTCAGGAATGTCTGGACCGTGGAATGCCGTTGCCGGAATGGGCGAATGCGTCATCGGGAGTTCGACTGACGATCTATGCGGCGGGTGCCGGAAAGCAGAAAAAGGACAGCCTGAATGAAAGGCAATTGGAGCTACTTAGCCTTCTGTCGCCCGGACAAACCATGACCATGCGAGATTACATGGCTCGATTTGGCGTTAGTCAGCGGACGGCTCGCAGAGACCTGGCGGAAATAGAAGCTTTCGGTTTATTCGAACGCACGGGTGCTGGCCCGAATACTGCTTACCAAAGGACTCCGGAGGAATTGTAATCCGGCCACAATCCGGCCATCTGAATCCTGGCCGGATTATGCTGAAACCTGAAAACTGCCGTCTTTTCTGTCGTTCACTGAACTCACACGCACTGATCCGGCCACAATCCGGCCACGAAACACCATTGAAATGAACATCAAAACCTTCATCCAGCAGAAGATCCTTGCAGAGCGTTTGCAGAAATCTGAAGTCCTGGTCGTCTACGATTCCGCAGGTCTCTACCGTGATCTTTGCAATCAAATGGCAGACGATCAGACGCTGGTTGTTGATGCCTCCGAGAGCAGCATCGAAAGTCGCGAAGCAGCGATGGCGGGTTTGCAGAAGCTCGGCAAGCAGAAATTGAAGGGAATGTTGATCTATGTTCCCAGGGCTGCACCAACGACGGACGAACTACGGCAGAAGGATCCGTTTTCCGTCTATGTGGCGGTTGGGGACTATTTCCCAAAGTCAGCAGGCGATGAATATCAGAGTATTTGTCTGCGAGTAAAGTCGGATGTTGCGACAGAAGTACGGCGAGTATTTGCGGCGAATCCGAGGCCGGACTTTTCGGTCATTGATTCGATTGGCACGGTTGGCGGATGGCCGATTCTGAAGTCGAAGTTGCAGAAGGAATCGACAGCCGAATTGCTTCTGGCACTGTTGGGTCCTTCTGCAACTCAGATGGAAAAACTGGAAGCCGAAGATTCGTGGCTCAGCGAAGCGAAAGAGCTATTCCAGCGTAGTCTGGGAATGAAGCTGATCACCCGATCAAAGAAGCTGGATAAGATTGCTCCCGAACTCTGGAGATATTTGCTGTACAGCGAATTCGCCTTTGATCTGCCCGTGGCCCTGCCTGCCTGTTTAAAAGATGTTCCACGCGCCACGGCCGATGCTCAGCCACTGGTGGAACACCTTTGTGATTCCCTTCGAAGCAATGTCAATACCCAACAACTTTATGTGGATCGAGCCGAAGAGGTTGAAGCCGAACTGAAACTGCCTGCTGCCTGTTCCGAGATCGAAGATCTGGGCGAACGAGATACGTTTGCGTTTGAGGAACGGTCGTTCTTCGCGAAGGCCATGAAAGCTCTGGAGCAGGACGATATTGAGAAAGCTCGTGCGATTATCAGTCGGCATTCCAAATCTGTGTGGGTCACACGAGGTGAAAGCAACGCTCAGTGGGAACTTGTGCGAGCCGCCGTAAACCTTGTTGAAGCTGCTGGAGATAGCGATCGGCAACTGCCGAATCACACGTCTTCCCCTGGAAGTCTGATCGCATTCTATACGGGTTCACTGAGAGAAGTGGACCGCCTTCATCGTGAATTCCACGAAGCGTTTCGCGACTTGTTGATTCAGCACGAAACTTTGAAAACGGTCTCAGCACGAGCCGACACTGTCTATCGAAAGTTGATGGACAAAGTGCAGGACATATTCATTCGACTTGTCGAGAAGTCAACATGGCCGCCGCAGGGACTGAAGTCCAATTCTCGCACGTTTGATGATTTCGTTGGGGTTCGCCTGAAGGAAAGCAAACGACGGGTTGCCTACATTCTGATCGATGCCTTGCGGTATGAACTGGGTGTCGCTCTGCAGAAACAATTGGCAGATGATGCTCAACTGACTCTTCACGTGACATGTGCTCAGATGCCCACAGTGACTCCGGTTGGAATGGCCAGCTTACTGCCGAATGCTCATGCTGACCTTCGCTTGAAAAAGGTCAACGACCGAGTCGTCGCGATGCTTGGCGACATTCCGCTGAAGTCGGTAAGTCAGCGAATTAAGGTCCTGCAGGATCGGTACGGTCAGAGATTTCAGGAGACAAGTCTCGGCGGCTTTTTGAGCGATCAATTTCAGATTGGAGACACAGTCGACTTTCTGATGATCCGTACCAACCGCATGGATTCCAGCCTGGAAGACAGCAATGACGAGGAACTGGATCTGGCTGCCATCAGTCGAACGCTGAAACGCATTCGGGCTGCTGTCTATCGATTGCGGCATCTTGGATTTGATGACGCTATCATTGCGACGGATCACGGATTCTTTCTGAACACTTCAACGGAAGCTGGCAATGTCGCATCAAAGCCTCCGGGAAATTGGTTATCGCTGCATGATCGCTGCCTGCTGGGAGCGGGTAGTGCAGATCTGAATAACCTTGTCGTTTCGGCGGAGCAACTGGGGATTCGCGGTGACTTTTCGCAGGCCGCAATCCCAAGGGCTCTGGTGACATATAAGGCTGGACTGGCATATTTTCACGGAGGATTGTCGCTTCAGGAAGCGATCCTGCCTGTCATAGAAATGCGCCTGAAAGTTGAGCAGGAACAACCGACGGAAGTCGTCAAGGTCGTGTTGAGTTACCGCAATGGCCTGAAGTCGATCACATCCCGCCTGCCTGTGATTGAGGTGGCAATCAAAGGTGGTGGCAGTCTGTTCGATACGACAGTTGAATTGCTGATTGAGGCCCAGAATGATCAGGGCGAAGTTGTAGGTGAAGCCAAGCCTGGCGATCACGTGAATGCCGCAACCGGAACCGTCACGCTTCAGCCAGGCATGCTATTCAAAATTCCGCTCCGGATGGACATGGACTTCGAAGGCAGCTTTACGGTCAAAGCGATGAATCCGACGACGTTGGGAACCTACGCGACTCTTGAACTCTCAACCGATTACACGGTGTAAACCTATGGATCTGCTGGACGAAAAACTGAATCGCATTTTTCCTGGGAAAGTGGTTCGCAAGGACCTTCTGCACCGTGTGAAAAAGGGCACGAATGTCCCGACCTTCGTGCTGGAGTTTCTGCTGGCTCGGTTTAGCAGCCCTGAAGAGTCTGAAATCGAGGCCGGAACAGAAGCCGTACTGGAAACGCTGCAGGATAATTACGTCCGGCCCGACGAAGCCAATGCGGCTCAGTCACGCGTTTCACGAAACGGCAAGCACCGCTTTATCGACAAGATTCACGTCCGATATGTCGAGAAAGAAAAACGGCACTGGGCATCGCTGGAAAACTTCAGCTCGCAGCGTGTGGCCATTGCTGACAAGTTCTATCGTGACAACGACCGACTGCTGGAAGGCGGTATTTGGGCCGAGGTTACGATCGGCTACAACGAAGTGGAAGATGATGATTATGCATTCTTCATCGAAGACTTGCGGCCGATTCAGTTGACTCGTTTTGACTTCAATGCGTATTGCAAAGGCAGAACAGAATTCACGCGTGATGAATGGCTGGCGGTTGTGCTGCGTTCCGTGGGACTGGAGCCGTCGCAGTTGACGCACAGGCAACAACTGCACTACATGGCTCGCCTGGCGTCATTGGTTGAAGCGAATTTCAACTTCATAGAATTGGGGCCGCGAGGTACGGGGAAATCGTATTTCTTCAGCGAGTTTTCGCCGTACTCAACATTGATCAGTGGTGGCCAGGCGACGAAGGCAACCCTCTTCTATAACAACGCTCGACGCAAATCCGGTCTGATATCCTTTTGGGACACCATCGCATTTGACGAGGTAGCAGGTATCCGTGTAAAGGATCCGGATACAATCCAAATCATGAAGGACTACATGGCCAATGGTCGCTTCTCACGCGGTACGGAAGTGATTGCGGATGCCAGCCTGGCGTTTGTCGGCAATATTGACATTTCGATTGAGCAGATCGTAAATTCACCCAAGCACGATTTGTTTCTGCCGCTGCCAAAAGAATTTGACCTGGCCATCATGGACCGCTTTGCGTGCTATCTGCCGGGCTGGGAAATGCCCAAGAACAGCAGCAGTTTTCTGACCCAAAACTTTGGCTTTATCACCGACTTTCTGGCAGAAGCTTTTCATCATCAGCTGAAACAAACAAATCGCTACGAAGAGGTGTCAAAGCGAGTTCGTCTTGGTCGCAGCATTGAAGGCCGCGACGAAAAGGGAATTAAGAAGACTCTTGCTGCGTTTTTGAAGATCCTGCATCCCGGCTGTTCGCCAACAGACGCGGAGTTCGAAGAGTACACAGAGTATGCAATCGAGTGCCGTCGCCGCGTTAAGGAACAAATGAACAAACGCAAGGCTGATGACGAATTTGCAAACATAAATCTATCGTACATTAATGCCCAGGGACAAGAGATAGAAGTCTTCTGTCCGGAAACGAAATCTGTTGTCACTCGTGGCATCAAGGGTGTCGAACTGCCGCCAAGTATTCAGCCAGCGACAGGAGTGGTGAAGGCATCGGACTCGCATGAAGCAGCGGAACCTGAGGTTCCAGTATTGCAGGAGAAGCATTTCAAGATTCATTACGGTGAAACAGGGCACAGCTACGAAACAATACTGGGGCCGTATCTGACTGGCGCAAAGGAAGTTGTGATTGAAGATGCCTACGTGAGAGCGACGCATCAGGTGATCAACTTCGTTCGATTTTGCGAAGCGATTGTGAAGTGCCCAACCATTCGCAAGATTCGTCTGGTGTCGGTTTTTCCGGATGAAGAAAAGCGGGAAGAAGTCGGTCAGAAACTTCAGGAACTACAACAGAGTCTGCTGGAGTTCGACGTCGAACTGGAAATTCGGCTGAACCCCAGTCTGCACGATCGCGAGATCCGCCTCGACAACGGCTGGATCATCAAAATTGGCCGAGGTCTGGATTTCTATCAGCGCCCGGACAACTGGAACTCAATTGGCGTGAATGACCTGACACTGCGGAAGTGCCTGGAGACGAAGGTGGATATTTACAGGGCGGAGTAGCGACTGTCGCGATTCGACAATTACTCAATGCTCAACATCAATATGTACTTGGCACATGACGACGACCGGGGCGAAAAACGGATTCGAAAGATTTAAGGGGACATTGTGCTTTAGCGGAAAGAAGAATGTTTCCTTATTCTTTCCTTTCCTTACGGCGTGGTTTACGGTCAGGCAGCGGTCCAACGGGTTACCAAGGGGCTCCGTTTGGCGAATCGGCGATGCGACCACGACGATTTGGCGCTGTCGTGTTGATCGCTTCGGTCTGGGTGACCGACGTGCGCTCAGAGTGCGTCGCGGAGGGCGATTGGGTGCCAGTCAGCACCCCGGAGCTTGAAGAATGTTTCGCTTCTTTTTCTGCCGACAGACTTGTCGGTGTCACGGATGATGGCCGTCATGAATTCTTCCACACAAGCTTGCGAATCAGCTTACGAAGAGCATCTGGAAGGTCAGGCCACCGACAGGCGTGGCCCGGATGAATGATATCTCCATTTTTTGCAGTGGCCATGAATCTTTGTAGATCGGTGGGCCGGCGTTCGCTCTGCTCCCCTGTCCCACCCTACGATTCCCATTGACTCTAAACCTCCGGCAACGTCTGACTCCAGCGCGTGTTCGTTGTGAAACCAAACCCAACGCTATTCCGCAATCGTACGGCAAATGCGGAAGCCGATCGAATTGTATTCAATACGAATCGGAACACTGCCGGTGCGGTTTGTCGTCATCGAGTAGTCCCATCCGCCCGCGTTGCCGCCGCGAAATTCACGTTCGGCGGTGCCGAATTGGCCTGGGTCGTTACACCACTCATCAATGTTGCCGAACATATCGAAAAGTCCGAAGTCGTTCGGACGCAGCAAACCGGTTGGCTTTGCTGTCACGGCCTCTTCGTGTGACGGAGACGCTTTCCGGATGCTGTTGCCTTCGAACCACCCATAGCGGCCGATGACGGATAAATCAGTCCCGAAAAAGCGATCGGTGGCAGAACCAGAGCGACAAGCAAATTTCCATTCCGCTGTCGTCGGAAGACGATATCCGGGGCCGTTATAGTCTGCCTCTGCTGCAACAAAGGATTCAGCAGCAGCCGTTTCGGAAGGATAAAATGGTTTCAGACCTTCCTGCCGGGACAGCCAGTTGCAATAGGCCACTGCATCGGGCCATTTGATTACGTGAGCCGGGCAATCAGGTGTCGGAGCCCAATGCAGCGCTACGTACTGATCCGGATTGAACTGATGCATTTGCTCTACTGTTACTTCATGTGTCGCCATTAGAAAATCGCGGTGGAGACCTTCAATCCTGCTCCCTGGAATTCGAGCCAGCGTGTGACCGTGCGGCGTTCGAATCCATTGTCGATCGACCCACTCACTGCCCGTCGCATCAGCTTGAGAACTGGCAATCGATTCCACACCAACCGGCAGTTCAGAAATTGCCTTCGACTCGCCCCATTTCCTTAGCAGCCATTCTGCTGCGGAATGAACTCCGGCATCCGACGCGGTCCGAAACTGATGAACCACAAACGCGCGATCATCCGTAGTCAGGTCAGGATCGTTCGCATCGAAATCACCGATCGCCAAAATCAGCGCAGCTTGAAGTCCTGGATCCGTTTCACTTTGCAGCCGCGCGACGATGCGCGACAAAGGAATATTCCGATGTCGCAGAAATTCGATCATTAATGTTCGAACTGTCGAATTGGGCGAACGTCGCAGCAGATTCCACAGACTGTCTGATTCTTCGCCAGGCAACGACAATAAAAACGTGGCGGCTACTGCCTTTCGTCGAGCAAGGACATTTTGTTGCAACTCGGGAACAGATTCGTCAACGGGCAAGTCCGCAATTTGACGCAGCACAGACTTGTCCAGCGTGGCCGATTCGGGAATCATAAGTTCCTCCTGCCAATCCACTGCGTCGAGGCACAGGCGCGTTCGAACCGTCATATCATCTTTGGTATATTCGGCCAGAAGTGTGATTGCAAATCGTGACAGACTGTCATCAGGACGTGCTCCAAGAGACATCGACAGCGGCGGAATCAGCGTACTGGCGGCTGGCTGCATCGATTTCGCGAGTGCCTGATATTGGTCCGGATGTCGCATACACGCATGAAGCAGAAGATCGGACAACATCGCCGACGAAGCGATCCAGCGCTGTTTCGAGTCCTGTGTTTCGGGCGGATTAATTCGAGCCAGCAACTGTGCGGCTCGAAAACGCCGAATCTTCAAGGCATGCGCATTGGCTTTGTCATCATCTGTGGATTCTTCGACAATCTTCCAGCACCGATCAGTCAATTGTTCCGCATACACTGCCAGTGATTCGCTCGCGGACGACACAAAATCCGGCCATGGGGCGGATAGTGTCGATTCGAACACCTCTTCTAGAGGTTCGTCAGTCCATTTCAGTCGAGCCAACTGCAACACAAATCGCGACTGAGAATCCTTTTCTTGCCGAGACACAGCCGCCGCCAATGGCTCGACGGCGCGCGAATTGAACTGACCCAAATCATCGATCAGAGTTGGCACCTGATCTGATTTTGCCGTACTGAGTTGAACGATTAACGAATCCATCTGAGTCTGTGTTTGAAATCGTCGCCACAGAAATCCGGAAACGCCAAGCAACACCGCAACGCAGATGATTGTGATCAATGATCGACCGTCTCTGGCTCGTAACATGGACTTCTCGCCTGCGCTGAGCGTATCGCTCGGCAGCAGGCATCGCATCTGCATCCATTCCCAAAAACCTGGCAGGAAGCGAGAGTCGTGCTGACGCCCCCAGAGACCGGTAGCTTCCGACAATCGCTGATGCAACCGGCCGCGCCATGACGCTCGCTGTTTGGCCGTCAACCATTCCCGAATGGATGGCACGAGAAAGTCGTGCGACAATTGGTATGTCGTCTGATCCGACGTCGAAAGATTCGATTCTGACTTCGTCCGGTCCAGTGACTCCGTCGCGCTGATGAGTTTGAGGTCATATTCCAGGATCGTCATCAGCACGGCAAATGACGATTGATCATTGTAGCCGGAAAGTCCCTGAAGCTCCGTTCGAGAGCGGCGATTCGCTTTGATCTCCGTACCCGGATCAGGCAATAGCGCCTGAAGAAGTTTTCGCGCAGACACTTCGTGGATTCGCTGACTCACAGGCGCGTATGTTGCGGAGAATGATTCGTTCAGGAACTGAGCGCCAATTCCCACCGTACCGCCAAGCTGCCGGAGCGTGGCCGGATTCCAGTCACGCGATTTGACCATCTCAGCGAACAGCGCCAATTGGACCGGGATGATTTTTCGATCGGTCGCAAGATTGTCGATGGCACCGTCAATGAATTGGTCCTGTTCGCGGCTGAGCGTTGTCGGCAACATCGGCAAGCGACCAAACGCACGGCCGAATTCAATGAGCACTTTTCGGGCGTGCCGCAGATCAAACACATCGATCATCATCGCATTGCAACCGAGTTGCAGCGGTGACTCAACGGCCTCCATGAACCGGCTCAATGCCAGCCAAAAATCATCGCGTACCAGCAACAGGCACTGCACTCGAATTCCGTCACATTGACGAATCGCACGAACCAGTGCCGAATCCTGAGGATCCGGATTCGCATGCAGCCACTGTTCAAATTGATCAATCACGATGAGCAACGATCTTCCCGCCTCTACATCCTGGCCGCGACGGATCGTGGCCAGCGCATCGGGCAGTGAGGCATCCTTGATGAAATCATTGCGACGATGGATGGCATGCAGTAACTGCCGTTCAGTCAGGTCCACGGTGGCTTCCACAACGATGGTCGTGACGCTGTTACTGAGAGCGGAGTCAGTAAGTAACGGAACCAGGCCCGCTCGAACCAGCGACGACTTCCCGCATCCCGTCGGTCCGGATATCACACCGACTCGCTGCAAATCCGGGCTGTCCTCGCGCGAAATCACCCAGCGTTTCCAGTGACTCAGCGAATCCGGCAATCCGTCCCGATCACGAGTGCCTGGCAGCAGGTCTAAAAAGTAGTCGGCATCCGCGCGGGAGAACGCTCGCAAGCCTCGTGGAATCACGTTCGTCTGCTTTGTGACTTCCGCTGCCTTTGAGACCTGTGGCACGCGGACAATTGTCGTTTGAGATGGCCCGGCACTTCCGATCTCAAGCTGACGAGCGACTGATTCGAGCCAGTCGCGAAGATCGACCGCAAGATCGCTTGTTATGGCATATCGATGACTGGCGAGCTTTGAAAGCAGCTTCATACAGATGCGACTGAGTTCCGCCGGAATGCCGGGATCGTGCAGATGCGGCGGAACAGGATCCACTGTCAGGACTCGATGCATCACGTCATGCGACGCACCACTTGCAAATGGTCGGGCACCGGTGAGCAGTTCATACATCACAACGCCAAGACTGAACTGATCGCTGCGTCCATCAACTCGGTGACCTTCACCGCGCACCTGTTCCGGGCTCATGTAATTTGGTGTGCCCGCATTGTTCCGGTACGAAAGAGACGGATCGTCACCAAGGGCCAGTCCGAAATCGGCAATGTAAATCCGACCGTCATTTCCCAGGAGCAAATTTGCGGGCTTGATGTCACGATGAACAACACGCGCTTGATGAACAAAGTGCAACGCCTCAGTAACGTCGGTCAGCAGCCTGGCGATCTCCGAATGACCCAGCGACCCTTCCAACATTCGGTGCGACAGGTCGCGGCCATCAATGTATTTTGAAACGACAAAGCATCGTCCATCGGGAATCACTCCGCAGTCATAGATCGGCACAATGAACGGATGATCGAGTTTTGCCAGAGTCTTTGCTTCCGTCAAATACATCTGACGAAATTCCGGTTGCTCGATCCGGTGTCGATGAGGCAACTTGATTGCAACTCGACGATCCAGTTCGGAATCCGTGGCCAGAAACACTTTTCCGAACCCACCTGCTCCCAGCATTCCCAAAATCTGATACCGCCCAATGTGCGCGCCGGCGTGTGATGCCGTGAATTCGCTTCCCGAGTGCTCTTCAGCAAATTCCCCAAGCGCAGCGGCAACGGGTTCAAAAATCCGGGTCGCCTGAAACCGATCATCGTCGCTCATCTCGACGACAACTCGATCAGCAGCATTGGCCATTTCGGGATCGTGACTAAGGGTTTCCGCCGCAAGCTTGTTGTCGGTCCCGATGAGCGTCTTGTTTTGACTGTTGGAGTCCACCATAGCAGGATTCTATCTGGCTTCGTGAGGAACGGGAATTCTCGGTCCTCGCGGTAACAGACTACCACAATCTTATGCGTTTAGCGACCACATGATTCCTGAGAACATTGGGAATACCGGATGCGAAGTTTGGGATTTCCAGGGCTGAGAGTTGTGCCTCGGCAATGCAGCAACTGGCGGAGCAGCAGTCCATTGTGCGCAGCGTGAATTGCTTGCTGATTTGGCCACTGTGAGTGCGTTTGGGACGTGATAGTTCGAATGCTCGCGAAGTGCGTGCTTGTTCGCTCTTGCAGATCATCCTGTGTGATTATCCGGTGTTGTTCAGCGGCACCAGGAGGTCCAGCGGCGAGTGGATCTTGTCGGGCAGATCAAGCGGCGGAAGTTTGAGTTTCTTCACCAGGCGTCGGGCACCGCGTTCGGTTTTGTTCGTCTGGCCGGTCACGGGATCCTGAGCGGCATCGCGAAGCTGGCGTTCGCTGATGTTGTTCGTGCCGTCGGCTTCAGGATGAATGACGAATGTAAACAGTTCGTCGTCGCTCATCAGCCGCACGATTTCATGAGTCAGATTGAAGAAGTCTTTTTCCGCCTCGTCTGTCGGTTTTGTCTCGTCAGCAAAGCGATCGCCCGTGCAGTCACAGATCGCCTCGGCGAGTGGTTCCACGCGAGCCCGACGACCACCTTCGCTCAGACGCTTGTCCGCCGCGATGGCCTTGCCCTGCTGATCGATCTCCAGCAGAGCATCGAGAAACGTCTTGTACTGTGGCCGGTCCGGCTTCAGCAGCGTCAGTCGAATGGCCTTGCGAAGCAGATGAGCCCAGCACTTCTGAGCCAGATTGAAACCCTGATACACGGCGGCATCGTCGCTCACAAGGATACCTTTGAAGTCTTCTTTCTTCAGCAGCACGGCCAGCGTTTCGCCGTCCTTGCGACAGCCGAAGACCGTGATGCGGGAATGTTCCGAAAGAAACGCCCACACCGAATTGATGCTCCAGCTGGTTTCTTCGGCGTACACCACCGCCGACACCGCGAGCAACTGGCAGAGGGCATCGAACTCCGGCAGCCATTCCTTCGCCAGTTGATTCAGCATTCGATCGGCCTGAGATTTCCCCAGCGTCAGATTCCAGTAGAACTCGAATTCGTTGATCACTGTGTCGAGCGGCAACCCGGCGACATAATGCTGATACGCCAGAGCCGTGCTGATTTCCGTTCCAAACTCGCCCCGCTTCGGCACACCCGGAACCTGCGGAACTCGCCCGTCCGGCCCCGCATAAATGTGATAAGCGACCAGTACTGCCTGACCGTCGATGATTCGCCATGCGACTCGCGAATATCGCCACGTGCATTCGTGCAGAGAATATTCTGCAGGCCAAACATCTTCTTTCTGAGTCGCCTTCGCCAGTTTTTCTGCAGTGCTGATTCGCCCGCGTCGTTTGGATTTCTGCTTCTTCTTTTTCGGCTTTCCGTCCTGTTCAGCGTCCTCACGGCGTTTCTCTTCGGCCGTCAGCGAATACGCTTCCTCCAGCCGCTGCGTCGGATTCCTCTTCCGCAATTCCCGGAGTTCACTCTCCAATTCCTCAATCCGCTTCGCCTGACGATCCATCAGCTTCGCCTGCGCAGCAAGCTGCTTCTGCAGGATCATTGCCACCAGATCATCATGGCTCAAGTTGTGCAATGGATTCCGTTCCATCCACGAAACTTACAATATCTCTGGCCCACATGTCATCAGCAGTTTGAGCACAATGGACAGCTACCTATTCGATCATCACAGTCAAGCTTCGATAGCTTACACGCAGGTCGCGACCAATCAGTAACCCGACTCCCAATAGCGGATTGCTGCCGTCATTCGCAACAACGTTCAATTCGCGAATCTCTCCAAACCAGTCAATCAGGCACAGATGCAACCTCAGTGACACTTCTGACCCGTCAGCCAAAACCGCCTTCGCTGTACCCGTTTGTGGCAGCTTCAGCTCGTCGATATACACCTTCGGCAGCACCAAATCCCCATTAAACCCCGTGTCCACCCATACGTCAACTTCGTGAACCAGGGCATTCTTTGCAGCCCCCATTCGAATCGTAACGAGAGCTCGCCCTTCTTCATCGACGCGGCCAATCATTTCATCTGCCCGCCAAGGTGCAATGCCGTTTTGTGCCCCACGCGCATGGCGTGCGACAACCGATCCGGATATTCATCTCGTGCAGCGCGCATCGCCTCGGTCAATGTCCGCCCCAAAAAATAGCTTCCACTCTGAGGCTCGATCGCGACAAATTCATTCCGGTGTTCGGGTTCCAGCAGTCCAGCGAGTCTCTGTTCGTAGATCGTCTCGGCCCGTCGGATAAAATCGTCCAATTCTGGTGTCAACACTTTGTGTACTCCGGTTAAAACGCGTCTGTTTCATTCTAGTCGGTTCTCCAGGTAAACTCAATTTCCAATAGCAATTGGCGCTTGGCACGCTGAATGGCTCGCGAACAATCCATCGGGATAGTGGTCAGCCTTGCGGCTGAATCCCTCCCGCACCACGCGGCGTGCGGGTCCGCACCGGGCGGTTCATTTCCTTGCAGTGAGCTTCTGCCAGATTGTCAAAGCCCTGAGCGTTGAGAGTCGCAACGACATAACCTGCCGGTCTGCATCCGTGAATCTCGGTAAAGACCCGGTGCTTTCGGTCCTAACTCCAATATCGCGACGGCTCCTGGAACGGTGAGTTCAGGATGAGGTCGCCGGCGTTGAGTTGGACTTTGCGTTTTGGCATGTTGTGGACTGCGGGTGATGGGTAGATTTCAGGATTGTAGAAACAGCGTGCGAGGCATGCGTTGTTGCGATTCAGGCCCGGAGGGCTGACACATCCTCTGCCGGTGGCGTGAGCCACCGGAAAGCGATGTCAATGTTTTCCAAGGCCCGGAGGGCCGACACATCAATCCCAAACATACTTCGGGTCAAATTCAATCTCATGCTTATTCAGCAGATACAAATACTCATCCTCGAAAGATTGCTTTGAGTGATGCACCATCTGGTTTTCGATGTACTCCACCACCTTATCCTTTTGCGACACGCTGACAGTGAACGCCCCAAATCCATCCTGCCAGCCGAATTTCTGAAGGAGTTCACTGGTGTCATTAATGTGTTTGCTGGTGTTGCTCTTGAGAGCGCCAACAAAATCTGAAACCGATAGTTTCGCAGGGATCCGGACGAGTAAATGCACATGGTCATAGAACCCACCAACTCGAATCGCAAAGCCTCCCTGATTCTTTGCGATGCCAGTCATATACTTGAAGACATCTTCACGGAATCCATCAGTCAACCAACGCTGGCGGTTCTTTGTACTGAAGACAATGTGGTAAAGCAGTTGTTGATGAGTACTCATGGTTAATCCTCCGGTTGATGTGTCGGCCCTCCGGGCCTTTGGTGTGTTTTGTTTTGGTTCCGGGGCCTGACGGCCCCGGCAGAGGCTGTGTCGGCCCGCTGGGCCTGAAACGCAATCATCCATTTAACTCCATAAAACTTTCCTTCGGACACTTGTGACAATGGCCACCGCCTGGCTGATCCTGAGCAGTCTATGGATTTTTCCTCATTCCCACAGTTACTTCAGGGAAACAATTGACGACCCGCTGAATGCGTCGCCGCACCTCAATGCCAGCAATCAGGAAACGTTCCGGCTGTTCGGATTTCGTCAAATCACGTTCCAGTTGTTGCAAAACCCTCCACATACTAACGTTCGCTCAATCGAAATACTCTGTCACGGTTGGAATGATGGATCGGGTGGCCGGGATTGGACTGAGCGGAGCGAAGGAAACCCCGGGGTTTCGAGCTATCGCTCTCCAACCCCCGGCCACCCAGCCGTAAGCTGGCCCACTGTTTCAGAACCATTGCCACAGGAGACAGGAGACAAGGATGTCGCTGCTGCAGAACATCGTGTTCGCCAGTTACGCGCGAAGCACTCACCACAAGCTGGCGCTCGATGCGTTGTCCCATCTGCAGGGACCGAACGCTGCCGGATGGAGTGATTTCCTGTTGAGCGAATACGGTGTCTTCCTGGCGGGCGCGAAGGCACCGGATGATGTGTTCAAGGATTTCAGGAATCACGTGCTGCACGTACGCGATAATTTCTGGGGCGGAGCGATCTCAGCGGCGCAACAGTGGTACGGGCAAACTGTCGATCATCTGCGTGCCAATCAGTGGAAAGAAGCTGCGTATTCCGCTGGAGTACTCAGCCACTATTACACGGATCCGCTCATGCCATTGCATACCGGCCAAAGTGAAGCCGAAGGCGCTGTGCATCGCGCTGCCGAATGGAGCGTCACGACCAGCTATGATTCGCTCCGCGCGATCATTCCGGACGTCGGTGGTTATCCAGGGCTTAACGCTTTGCAGAATGAGCAATGGCTGAGCGGCATGATTCGCGACGGCGCGACGTTCGCAAATCAGTTTTATGAGATGCTCATTGACCACTACAATCTGAGTGTCGGCGTCAAGAATCCTCCGGCAGGTCTGGACCGTGCGTCTCAGGAAGCGATCGCGCGCTGCCTGGCTTATGCAACCGTCGGACTGGCCATCGTGCTTGATCGAGCCTTCGCGGAAGCCGCAGTCGCGCCGCCAGCTGTTGATTTATCCGCAAGGGAAATCATCGCATCGTCAAAGATCCCGATTCGGCAGTTGATCAATAAACTTGCCGATAAGAACGACAAGATCGCAGTCGAAGCGATTTACAAAGAGGTTCGGGAAACTGGCAAGGCGATTGAGTCACTGCCTGAAAGCGAACGCCTCGTAAGGCAATTCCACGCGGCGGAAATTCTGAACGTGCCACTGGCAAAGCTGAACGCAGAGAAACCCAGGGCTGCGGGGACCTGCTACGGGCAGTCGGCCAGCGCGAAACCCATATTGAAAGAAGCCGCTGTGTTCGCTGCGGTGCCTTCAGTGGTGCCGCCAACACCGATTCAGGAAACCGCAGCCCTTCCGTCATCGCCGCGATTTTATCTGAATGTCGAAGACGAAATCGTGGACGCGCCATCTATTGGTCCGAAAACCGCCACTCGATTTCAGCAGATCGGCATGCGTAAGGTCCGGGATTTTCTGAACGCCGACGCTGTCAAGACGGCGGCCAAACTCGCGACTCGGCACATCACAGCCGAAGTGATCCGCGACTGGCAGGACCAGTCGAAACTGATGATCGCCGTCCCCGGCCTGCGTGGCCACGACGCACAGATTCTTGTCGCCGTCGGAATCCGAGACGGCGTAACGCTGAGTCAGGCAGAAGTCTCAAGCCTCCTCGATAAAGTGCTGCACGTTGCCGACACCTCAGAAGGCAAACGCATTCTCCGTAGCGGCGCGGTTCCGGATGCTGAAGAGGTCACGAGTTGGATTAATGCCGCCAGGCAACCTATCGCTGCCAGAGTCGCTTGAAGCATGTGGCACCGCAGGAATCTGGACTGGAGCGAGCCGCATCAGTGATTGAACAGAAATTCCCGACTGCTCACGATGCTCCAGACAAGGTCCTCAATGAGTTCACGGCGATCTTCGGGTTTTGCTGATCCAAGCAGAGACAGGATTTCGACTCTTTCGGTTTCGCTTGGCATGCGGGCAACGCACGTGAGAAACACGTCATTCACGAGTTCTTCGTCCGCTATTGGTTCCGCCAACCATCGCGTCAGGCGATTGTCGGCGGCAGCAAGTTTTCCATTGATGGTATCGCCATTGGAAATATTCAGCACCTGAACCAAACTGGGTTCATCCGAGCGTTCACATTCGCACGTAATTCGTCGCTGATTGCGACCAAAGGTTTGCAGAAAATACGACTGCACGGCCGAATCATGGAGCTGAATCGCCCGGGTTCCTTTGGTATAATCCTTGGTGTCTTTCACATCAGCTCCCTGGAAGACGATCTTGTTAAAGTCTGTAGGAACATCCGTCACCTGAGAGACTGCATCCAGCAGCACTTCCGCCATCATGCGACGTGGGAAATAGCGGGAATATTGTCGCTGGTCACCGGCATTCTCGGGAAGTGTTTCACTACTCCGCTGATATGTTTCCGATTGCAGAATGGCCCGCATTAATGCTTTCAGATCAAACTTCTGCTCGACAAGATAGTCTGACGCAGCTGCCAACATTTCCTCATTGCTGGCAGGATTTGACGCTCGCATATCATCGGCCTGCTCCACCAGTCCCACACCGAAGAAATTCTTCCAGATTCGATTTGTGATCGATCTGGCGAACAATTTATTTTCAGGGGATGTCAGCCATGCGGCCGCGTATTCACGACGATCGCCGGGAGCGTCGAATGCAAGAGGCTCAGCGTCCAATGGAGTCGGCGGTTGCGGCTTGCCCGTCTTGGGCTGCACGAGTTCGCCGGAACTGACGGTGACGAGCGTCCGTATTCCGTCACCACTCCGCGCGTCGCCACCCCAGCCCTTGGCGCGCACGCGGGAGAACAAATTTGCGAATGCGTAGTATTGGTCGTTCGTCCATTTTTCGAGCGGATGATTGTGGCATTTCGCACAGCCGATCGACAGCCCCAGAAAGGCCTGACTCACCGTCTCTGCCATGTCTTCCGGTGACTGGTGAATCGCATAAAAGTTTGTCGCGCCATGTTCAATATTGGAACCTCGGGAGGCCACAATCTCACGGACAAACTGGTCCCATGGAACATCCTGCTCGACGCGTTCGTGAATCCATTTGTAGAAGGCATTCACAGCCACGGGATTGACCGTTGTCCCGTTCAGCAGCAGAAGATCGGACCAGTGATACGTCCAGAAATCAATAAACTCAGGACGCTGCAGCAGAGATTCGATCACACGATCACGCTTGTCAGCGGAATCATCTGCCAGGAACTCGCGAACTTCGGTGCTGGTGGGCAGAGTTCCAATGGTGTCGAGAAATACGCGGCGGATAAACACTTCATCCGAACAGCGCGGCGAAGGTTTCAAATTCAACCGCTGTAACTGTGCCAGCACCGTATCGTCGATGAAGTTGCGCCGCGCGGAGTTTGCGAAGACGGTTTCATCCAGCGTCTGATCGTAGGGCACAACGATGCGAGCGATGACGATCTGACTGGAGAACCAGGCCGTGACCGCGCCTTCACCAGGGCCAACCACCGTCGTCAGGCCATCCTCAGCCACTGTCGCGACCGCTTCGTTGGACGATGTGAACTTTGCAAGTTGCGTGACATCTTCAACGCGTCCGTCTGAATAGTGCGCACGGACCAGGAGTGGTTGCGAGCTTGCGGCCTTCAGGGTCACGAGTTCCGGCAAAATTTCCAGGTGCGCCAATCGAACATCGTTCTCTGATGGCCTGGCGACACCCTGAGCAATCCATTCGGAAACGATTTTGTAATGCCACGAATCCGTCTTCAGTCGCAGTCCGCCTTTGTGCGGCACTGCCATCGTTGGCTTGGTCAGCATGAGACTTGCCGCTGGTTCGGCTGGCTCAACACGCCGACCTCGCTGTAATTCCACCAAATTGAAATAGTCGCGTTTCGGATCGTAACCGCGAAGTGAGAGCTTAAATCCGCCCTTGCCTGCCAGAGCACCGTGGCACGCTCCGGAGCTACAGCCTTGTTTTGCCAAAACCGGTTCCACGTGATTTCGAAATGACCATTGAAAAGGCAGCTCGGTCCCACTGACAGTCACAGACACTGTGGCCGTTTCTGAATTGCTGCCGGCGATTCGCACGGTTGCCTGACCATCGGCAACCGATTGGATCGACATTCCGTCGATCCGGATGACATTGGGGTTGTCGGTGGTCAATTCGACGTCCGCCGTTCCAACGGCATCGTCTCCCGAAAACCTTTCCGCCAGCAACCGATGGAAGGTATCTCGGCCAGTGAGTTCCAGAGTTCGCGGCAGCAACCGAATCTCGTCGTTTGCAGCTGCCACGCGCAGCGAAAATATGAGTAGAAAACCGGGGAGCAACCAGCGGGGCTGAAATAACATAGTAGTCTCGCGGCGAACGTAGGATCAGGGCGCAGTAGACATCGCGGAGTTGAATCATCGCTCACGCGGTTCCCGGGTTCAAGTCCATCGTGGCGGCGCCGACCTGCGGCTACGGTTCCATGACCGGAACAGTTAATGTTCCTTCCCGATCTTTTCCGCCTGGATTCGCGCTGCCCGCCGCGCCAGGACGACCTGGCGAGGGCTTCGGATTTGCGGGTATTTCGACGGTATTTGCAGACCCGCCACATCCCGTCACACTAAGTGACAATGTCGAAAACGCCATGATCATCAGGAGCTGCAAGAAATGTCGCACCGAAAGAGTCCTTGAAACTGAAATGCCAGACTATTGCTTTGTCACACTCTGATTTTGGGGGTGGCCTTTATGACTGTGAACAGTCATAGAGGCCACCCGATCCATCATGCCACCTGAGACAGAGCACTCAAGTGAGCCCGACAGTTGAAGAGCTAGAACTCGCCAATAACCTGATTGTCCTGCATTGCGGCCAGCCATTT
>JBBQSE010000110.1:0-19071 GCA_038214195.1 Planctomycetales bacterium | reverse complement strand
AGGCGAGCGGCAGAATCATGTCTACCAAAAAGATATCGCCATACCGAAGGAATCCGACTTGGGACAAGTCGGACTACAACGTAGGCAGATCTGTCCCAGATCTGCATCCTTCAGCATGATCAATGGCAAGTGGTTGTCTCGCCGCAGCTTTGGGAATTGGTAATTCCTTTACTGCCGCTCGCCTTATAGACCAAAGTCGCAGTTCGCTTGTATTTCACGCGTGACGTTTTCAGGCCGACCTGAAATCCGGAATCACGGTTCGTACTATAACATGCTGGTGTTTTCCTGCATGAAAGCGGAGAGTATGCAGAATCGTACTGTTTCGCAGGTACTTCAAGGTCATTTTCCCCATCCAGCGAATTTCGCTGCGTGAAGCATGGTCTTCGCACGACATAACATTCGGAACTCTCGAAAACGCCCGCAAAACCATGGGGATTTTGACGAAAACGAGGCCATTTTGAACGATTCCGCCCTGGTTGAAGGACTACGACTTCACGACCCGGCTGCGGTTCAGCATTTGAGTGAATGCTGGCTGCCGTCGGTTTGGCGGTATGTGTTCGTGAAGGCAAAAGGGGACCGGCATCTGGCGGAAGACATCGTCGGAGAAGCCGTTCTGGCGCTCATCAAGGCCGTTTCTGATCCGGCGACGGTGATCGGAAATCCCGGGGGATGGCTGAGATCGGTGGCGAACCACAAGTTGATGGATCATTTTCGCGCGGCGGCTCGTGTCCAGCATCTGATTGATCAGGCGAAGCAGTCGGCTCCGGTTGCTGACAAGCGCGATGCGGCGATGGAGCAGGAACTTCAGGAACGGCGTGAAGAGATTCGTCAGGTGATGGACGCGATTCCAGAGCAAACCCGAATGGCTCTGGAGTGGAAATACATCGACAAGTTGAGTGTTCGGGAGATCGCCGTGCGACTGGATGTCACAGAAAAATCAGCGGAATCGATTCTGTTTCGCGGTCGGCGGGATTTCCGGCAGCGCCTTGTGACCAGAGACAATCTGGATGAGTCATTCGGCGAACAGGTCGCTGACGAAGTCAAAAATACGAATGGGCTCGCACCAGAGCAGATGCGTGTGGCAGATCTGCCGCTGAACAGCATGCCACCCGAGCTCGAATCTGAATCGGGATTGATTGATGAAAAATTTGGGTCTCTTCGTTGAGTGAGTCATAGTCATTGTTTTGGTAAGTCTCCCATGATCAATTCGAACATGAATGATGAGTCACAGGAATCCGCCGATGCTGGCGAGTTCGAAGTGCTGCTGGCGAATGCCTTTGACGCGCCACCAATTCCGCGTTCGCTGCTGAAACGGCTGGACAACGTCGTTGAACAGGAATGGGGCGTGTCGCCGCGACTCGCGGACACTCAGGCGGCGAAGCTTCAGCGATCACTGGTGCGTGGGTCGCGCTGGCTGCGCAGATTGCCGATTGCGGCGGCGTTGGCGATTGTCGTGATATGCGCCGTACTGTTTAACAGTCCGTCGCGGGTGTATGGATGGTCGATAATGCTCGATGCCTTGCAGAAACAGGGCGTCGTGCAGATTTCCGGCGACGGTGTCACACGCTGGCTGGCGCTGTCCGAAGGACTGGTGAGTGAAACGACAGCCGAGTCGTCCGTGCTGCTGGATACGAAGAAGAAGGTCGTGCTGCGACGAAGCCGAAACGGCACGACGATCGAACGGGAATCCATCGACGTCGAGTCCGCTCACTCGCAGGATCGCCTCGTGCTGGCATTCCTGATCGGCGAATCCGGCTCACAGTTTTCCAGCGATTTTCTCGCGTCGGCTCGTGTTGCGGAGGAAAGCTGGAAGGACGTGACGATCGATGGAGTCGATCGAGTTCAACTCAACGTGAAATTGGAAGGGCCGGATCACAAGACCACTTCGCTGCAGATTCTGGTCGATCCGAAAACGCATCTTCCAGTGACGTGCAGTCTGGACGCGACCGGTGTCAAAGATCAGGTTGCGTTGTCGTATCCCGTTGTGTCTGCGGCGGAACGGGTCACGGCCGAGTTTCCCGCCGACGTGCCGGTTGTGGACGTTGATCATTCCAGCGCAACGAAGACTGCTACGAATGACGCAACCGGCACGCTGGTCCCCAGTCCAGAATCTTCGCTAACGGCGACCAACTTGCCTGCCGCAATTCCGGACAAGGCGGGTGCGGATCTGAACGGAGTTGACTCACCGCTGTTTGGTGCTGCATCCAAGTGGAAGCCCGTCGAACTGACTCAGCGTGGCTCGGGAAATGTCGTAACGGATCTTGACGATCTGCTGGGGCAACTTTGGCGGACGAATGAAGTTGAACCGGTGGCTCCGGCGAGTGATGAAGAACTGCTGCGACGAGTTTACCTCGATCTGGCAGGTCGCACGCCGAGTGTCAACGAAGTGCGGGCTTATCTGAAAGACACGGCACCGGATCGATACGAAGTGCTTGTGGATCGACTGCTGAACAGCCCGGATCATGCCAGCCATCTGGCGGCCACGTTCCGGTCGTTCCTGATTCCGGAAGGCGTCGATCTTACGAATTTTGGCGGTGTTGAAGCCTTCGATAAATGGCTGGCAAAGCGATTTGAAAGCAACGAGTCTTACGACACAACCGTGCAAAGCCTGTTGCTGGCCGAAGGGCGTCTGGCGCAATCCGGACCGCTGTTGTTTTACTCAGCGACCAAGCTCGATGCCGAACAATTGGCGGGTCGCACGGCGCGCGTGTTTCTGGGAATGCGGCTCGAATGCGCACAGTGCCACGATCATCCTTTCGAACCGTGGGCTCAGAAAGATTTCTGGAGCTTCGCGGCATTCTTTGCCCGCATCTCCCGGCCTCGCGGCAAGCTGGAAACGGTCTCCACCGTGATGCAGGTGCGGGACGTCGAACGCGGCGAAGTGATGATGCCGGAATCGAAAGATCCGGTTGCACCAAAATTCCTCAACAGTACCCAGGAACTGACGATTACAAAAGCCACGGATCGACGGCATGAACTGGCTCAATGGCTGACCGGCAGAGACAACCCGTACTTTGCCCGAGCCACAGCCAATCGCGTGTGGTCGATGATGTTTGGCAAAGGGATCGTTAATCCGGTGGATGACTTCGGCGTGGGGAATCGCCCGTTGTCGCCTGAGCTGCTGGACCTGCTGGCAAGGCACTTCATCAATTCCAATTTCGACCTGCGTGATCTCTTTCGCGTCGTCGCATTGTCCAAAGCCTATCGGCTGTCCAGCGGATCGGATGAAGTGAATGAATCCCGCGAGGAATGGTTTGCTCAGATGAACGTCAAGATGCTGACGGCGGAGCAGGTTTATGACGGCATCACAGTAGCGACCATGCCCAGCCTGAACACGGCGGGTACGATTGACGGCTTCAATATCAATCGCTTTGGAAACGCATCCCGTGAACAGTTCCTGCAGCAATTTCGAACTCCAACCGGTCGCTTGACGGAATATCAGGGTGGGATTCCTCAGGCATTGACTCTGATGAACGGCAGTCTGATTGACGGAGCGACGGGGCTGTCCACCAGCGGGCTGTTGAAATCCCTGGCGGCTCCGTTCTTCACGCGAGATCAGCGGATCGAGATCCTGTATTTCGCCACGCTGGCTCGGGAACCAAAGCCAGCGGAGAAAGAGTTGCTCGATCAGTACATCACGAAAGACATGGCAGGCGAAGAACTTAGAGCGGCGCTGTCAGACGTGTTGTGGGCGCTGTTGAACAGTGCTGAGTTTACGATGAATCATTAAGGGGTGAAGATATGCGAGCCATCATTGGATGTTCTGTTGCGTTGGTTGTTGCGGCTGCGGGACTTGCTTTTTCGCACCAACCTCCGAATGTGACGGGAACAGAGTCGCTGATTGATGTTCTCGCCACACACAAGACGTTCTCTTATAACCGGGGACAGTCAGGGGGCTACAACCTCAAAGTGCTGAATGATGATGAAATCAAACTCTGCCGCGACTATTACGCGCATCGCGAGGAAAGAGAGATCGAGTACATGCGGTTGAGGGACAAGAGATCCGTTTTGGCCAAAGAGTGGCAGTTGCAAACTGCTGCGAGAATACAGGCTGGCGAAAAGGTAGACATTTCTGCCAGGGCTGACGTCAAAGAACTGGATCTCCAACTGGCTGCGGTGGCAAAACCAATGGACGGTCGATCCATTGGCGAGTTTCATCGTCGAGGTACCGATTTCGTCGGACTAACCAGCCTGGAAACAGGGCGAGAAACTCTAATCCCACTTCATTCAATTGGGAGCGTGATCATTGGACAGGAAGAGAAAGACCCTGCGTCTAAGCCGCCGAACAACGATTGAAACCGTTTTCCGGATCTGGCTCGATGCGAAAGTATGCAATTTGTAACCAATGAACGTAAGTGTCGTAGTGTGGACCCAACACATGAACAGAATGAAAGTTGCCTGTACGATTGTAATCATCGCCACGTTTGTCCTTATCGCAGGTGGTGTTCAGTCAAAGCTTGCTCAGCGACTACGTGCAAGCGCGGCAATGTCTTTGACTCGGCAAAAAGAAGCAAGTGAATCGTTTCAGCGTGAAGCGGAGACCGTTGGCAAGCGGTTGCAGTCTGGAGAAATTGATGACGCTGGCTGGCATCGTGAAGTTGAAGTTGTCAGTGATCGATTCAAGTCAACCAGTGAGGCTGCGGGTATCGCGTGGGTCGATCAGTTACAACAGGCGTCGCGCCATTCGACTGCAGGTTCTGGCCTCATCGCGATCGGAATAGTATTGCTGGCGACAGGAGTGTTTTTGTGCATTCAAAAAAGACGTCCAGATTCGTCATCGTCTCATCTGCAGGCTCATTATTAACTTCCTATCCGAGGCTTTCCCATGACTCATAATCTTTCACGCCGTCGTCTTCTTGGTTCGCTCGCCGCCGGTTTTGGTGGAGTCAGCGCCAGTGGCTGGTTTCCTCTGTTTGCTCGCGAGCAATTGGCGGCTGCGAAGAAGAATTCTAAACACGTCGTCCTGTTGTGGATGAGTGGCGGGCCGTCTCAGACGGATACCTGGGACTTGAAACCGGGGCATGAGAATGGCGGCGAGTTCAAGGAAATCCAGACGGCATCCTCAGGACTGCGATTTAGCGAGCATCTGCCAAAACTCGCCGAGATGTCAGACAAACTGGCAGTAATGCGAGGTCTGACGACTCGGGAAGGCGACCACGGTCGGGGCACTTATTTGATGCGCACCGGATATTCGCCGATGGGGCCGGTGCAATATCCGTCGATTGGCAGTTCGCTGGCGAATCAACTGGGTGATTTTAGTATGGGTCTGCCTGGCTGTGTCAGTGTCGGTGCGTTTCGAGCATTCAATCAGGATGCATTCGGACCGGGCTTTCTCGGTCCTCGTCTGCAGCCGCTGATCGTTGGAGCTTCGGACATGCCAGGGGCGATGTCGATGGGTGGTGATGGATTTCCCGTGCTGCAGGTTCAGGGAATGCAGCGCGCGGCTGGCATTACGGATGTTCGGATGGATAAGCGGCTGAGCATGTGGAAAAACCTGCAATCGGGATTTCTCGCCACGCATCAGGAAGGTGCCGCGAAAGCTCATAATGAAATCTACGAAGGGGCCGTGCGATTGATGAATAGTGAAGACGCTGAGGCATTTGACCTTTCAAAAGAACCCGTTGAAATGCGGGAAGCTTATGGAAAGAATGTCTTTGGTCAGGGTTGCCTGCTGGCTCGGCGATTGATCGAGCGCGGAGTTTCGTTTATCGAGGTCTCACTGGGCACGAGCAGCGGTGGCGCGGGCTGGGATACTCACTCGGATAACTTTACGGCGGTAAAGGCATTATCGACGGACCTTGACAACGGCTGGGCGACGCTGATGAAAGACCTCTCCGACCGTGGCTTGCTGGAATCGACAACGATCTTGTGGATGGGCGAATTTGGACGCACACCACAAATCAACGCTGGTGCCGGTCGCGATCACTTCCCGGCGGCGTGGTCAGCCGTGCTGGCGGGAGGCGGCATTGCAGGCGGTCAGGCCTACGGTCGAACCAGTGAGAGTGGAATGATTGTGGAAGATGGCCAGATAAACGCAGAAGACCTGCTGGCAACACTGTGCCAGGCCGTCGGCGTGGACTCAAAGGCCACACAGATTAACGACAACGGCCGACCGATTCGCATTACGGAAGGAAAGCCGGTAAAGGCGGTGTTAGCTTAGATTAGATCAATGTACTCATCACGCTCCGTCGTGATGTTCATACTCGTTCCAGGGCTCCAGCCCTGGAACGCAATGCACAGGAGGCTCCAGCCTCCAACGAGATACGGGAGGCAGGAGCCTCCGGACCAGTGCGTTCCGAGGCTGGAGCCTCGGAACGAGTAAAACAACTAGCCCAATGGTTCGATGTTATGCGAAACTTAATTTATGAATCTGCTGCAACGCCTGGAATCGAAATGCTTAAAGCGTTTGCGTTCGCGGTTTCCATAACCGCTTTAACGTCTGCAATGGCAATGACGTTGCCCGGAAACGATGCGCCGCTGACTGTTCCTGTTTCTGTCCTGTCGGCACCGAAACCGAGCAGCAACATGATGCAAATTCCCGGAACGCCTGCAGAAGCCCCTCCGGCAACACCGGCGGCTCGAATGCCGCAATACCAGCTGCATCATCTTGACCGAATCGATAACGCTGATGGATCGTCTCCGAATCTGCGATATGTCCTTGCCTTGCCAGGTCAACCAGTGCTTGTTGAAACGGCGATCTTTATTGATGGCAATCCGTTCCGTCAGTCTCGCGAGGACCGAGTCCAGCAAATCATGAAGTTTGTCGCCAACCCTGCGGCCTATAAGGCAGAAAAAGAGCGAGTCGCCGCAGCAGCACGAGCCGAAGCTGAAGCACGCGCTGCTGCGGCATCCGCCGCCACGGGATTTCTTGATTCGATCTCCTCTGCCATTTCAGATTTCATCTCCGGTGACGCCGCCGAGACTCCTTCGACTGAACTGACACCCGAGGCTCCTAAAGCGCCTGAGACGAAAGAAGAACCAAGAGTCGAAGAGCCCACGCCAGGTGCCGCCGCTGAGGATAAAGTCAAAGCAGACGCCGCGCCGACACCAGAATCAGAAACGCCGACTGACACCGAAGAGCCAAAGACTGAAGAATCAAAAAAGGAAGACGTCCCCGCGGGCCCGAAATACGCATCACCCGCGACAATTTATGATCGCATCGACCGCTACATGAATGCGACGAAGCACCCGCCGGATGCCGACGAGGTTCGCTGGCTGCTGACGAACTGGGTCGATGGCCCCGTGCTGCTGTTTTTGAACGACAACTTTCAGCGGTTTCGCGCCGACCAAAAGCCCGTCTTCAAAATACTGGATCGGGATCGAGATGGCAAAGTGTCGGCAGAAGAGTTGGCACAGGCGGTGCATTCGTTTCAGGAGTGCGATCTGAATCGAAACGACATCGTGGAAGCCACGGAACTTGCGGAAGTCGCCAATGATCCCCGTGACAAAGCCATTCACGCCAGCGAGGGGAAACTCGTCTTTCGCCTTCCCGATGCCGCGACAGCCTCGGTGTTCTATCGCCGCCTGGCCGCTCGATATGCCGATGCAACAGCCGAGTCTCCGCGACTGCCTCGCTTCGACACGGACAACGACGGAACTTTCAGCGCGGACGAGCTGAAACAATTGCGCGAAGGCGCGCCTGATATTCGTCTCAGGGTCGAGTTCAATTCAAATTCACCAGCCGAGTCCCGTCTAACAGTGGAAGGATTCGGCGAGCAATTCGCCAGACTCAAGGATACGGCGACGCTCAACGCATCCAGCGTCACACTGAACATGGACACGGTGAACCTGGAATTTCTGGCCGTGCAGTCCGGGCCGAGCGATCAGATATCCATCGGTTCGGTGAACGATGGATATGCCATGCTGCCGGAGCTTGATCCTAACAACGACGGTCGATTTTCAATCCGTGAACTGCGACAGTTGAACGAGCGGCTGAGTAAGTTTGATCTCAATGCGGACGGTCAAATGACTCCCGATGAAGAACATCCGACGATTCGCATCTGTATTGGACTGGGACCAACGGCTCATCAGTCGCTGGCCCTGCTTCGAAACACAACACCGACGGCTACGTCAGTCGTGCAGTCCGGCCCGGAATGGTTTCGTGAAATGGACAAGAACAACGATTATGATTTGACTCGCAAAGAGTTTCCCGGAACCGACGAACAGTTTGCAACACTCGATAAGGATAGTGACAGTCTGATCAGCGCTGAGGAAGCGAATGCATTTGAACCGTAACAATGTCTTGAGCGTTCGTATTCTTGTTCCGAGGCTCCAGCCTCGGAACACACTGCCTTGGAGGCTCCTGCCTCCCGGATAGGCAGTGGAGGCAGGAGCCTCCGGACAGTGCGTTCCAGGGCTGGAGCCCTGGAACGAGATTGGCGTCAACAATAAAACATCAACAAAGACGATAGTCTCATGAATCGACTTGACCAGAATACAACTGACCATCCCGTGGGGGAAAATGGCCGTATGAAAACATCAATTGTTGAAACACCGAAAGACGTTGCTGAAGCGGTCGATCGAATGCAGGAACAGTTTCAGGAACTCCGCCAACAGCTCGCGGGCGTCATCGTCGGTCAGGATGAAGTTGCTGAGCAACTGCTCATAGCGATGCTCTGCCGCGGCCATTGCATTCTGCAGGGGATGCCTGGTCTGGCAAAGACGATGCTGGTTTCCACGATGGCGTCGCTGATTCACCTAACATTTCGGCGAGTCCAGTTTACACCGGACCTAATGCCTGGTGACATCACCGGTACCGAAGTGTTGCAGGAAGATCACACGACCGGCAAACGCGTTTTTCAGTTTGTCGAAGGGCCGCTGTTTGGCAATGTGATTCTTGCCGACGAAATCAACCGTACACCACCCAAAACACAGAGCGCGCTGCTGGAGGCCATGCAGGAGCGACAGTTGACCGTCTGTGGCAAGACGTACAAGCTGCCGGATCCGTTTTTTGTCCTTGCAACGCAGAATCCGGTCGAGACCGAAGGCACCTATCCGCTGCCCGAAGCGCAGCTTGACCGTTTCCTGCTGAAGATTCATGTGACGTATCCGTCGCGTGCCGAAGAGATGGAGATCGCTCGGCGACAGACGACGGATTACAGCTTCAAGACAAAGACAGTCCTGGACATCGATCACCTGCACAAGATGCAGTCGGTCGTTCGCAACGTGGTCGTGGCCGATCACGTGTATGAAGCGGCGCTGGATCTCGTTCGTGGAACGCGACCAGACGAAGGGACGATGGCGGCTGATATGCAGACGATGGTCCAATGGGGTGCCGGTCCTCGCGCGACGATTTCGTTGTTGCTGGCGGCCAAAGCGCGGGCGCTTCTCAATCGCCGCTGTCACGCGACGACGGCGGACCTGGTCGCCGTGGCGCTGCCTGTCCTTCGGCATCGCGTTATCCTGACGTTCAATGCCGAAGCAGCGGGCATCGACGCCGATTCGGTGCTGACGAAGATTATTGAAAATACGAAGTCGTTGCAGAAGAGTTCGAAAGAAGTGAAAGTGTAAATTCGCCAATGTTCCGTCTCTTCCGTTCCAAACCATCTCCCCCAAAACCGTCACCAGGCGGTACTGCGGGGTATTCGTCGGATCTTGTCGATCCGCGCGTGATGGAAC
Source organism: Planctomycetales bacterium (assembly GCA_038214195.1). Lineage (GTDB taxonomy): Bacteria > Planctomycetota > Planctomycetia > Planctomycetales > Planctomycetaceae > SXXK01. The sequence continues at coordinate 9,453 of JBBQSE010000110.1, read as the reverse complement.
AGATCGGATATCTGGAACTTCTGTCACGCACGGTCGTGGACGGACTACTGGCGGGCAAACATCGTTCGACGACGAAAGGCGGCTGTTGCGAGTTTTCTCAGCATCGTCAGTACGCGCCGGGAGATGAGATTCGTCAAATTGACTGGCAGGTATTTGCTCGCAACGACAAATACTTCATTAAGCAGTTTGAAGAAGAAACCAACCTGCACGCCATCATGGCGGTGGATACCAGCGGGTCGATGAAGTTTGGACTCTCGACCGTTAGTAAACTGGACTACGCTCGACAGGCGGCCGCGTGTGTGGCTCGAATGCTGCTGCATCAACGCGATGCCGTGGGCGTTGCGATACTAAACGAACAGACTCCGCTCTATCTGCCTCCCAAACAAAACGCGGCGCACCTGAAAGCGATTCTTTCGACGCTTATGGCGGCCAAAGCATCAAACGGCGGAACCCTGGCGGCTCAGATTCGATCAACCGTGCCACGCATGCGACGGCGAGGATTGTTTGTACTCTTTTCCGATTGCTTTGGTGATCTTGACGATCTCTCAACGGCTTTGCGAATTGTGCGGGCTCGTGGACACGATGTGATTGTGATGCACGTGTTGGCTCCGGAAGAAATTCACTTCGACTTTCGACACTGGTCGTCGTTCCAGTCGCTGGAAGTTCAGGGGCATCGCGTCAGTCTGGATCCGGCTGCGATTCGAGACGAATACCTGCGACGGATGCGAGTTTTTGTCGAACGTCTGGAAGAAATTGTGACGGGACTTGGCGGCGATTACGTTCGCATGGCAACAAATAAAGATATGGCAGAAACACTGGGTTGGTTTTTAAGACAGCGAGCGGCAAGGAACAGGTGAAACACTTTCGATGGACAGCGCCACCTTGGGTTCAATTGTAGCCCGAAGCGTCAGCGAGGGAACGGGTAAGGCACAATCCCTCGCTGACGCTTCGGGCTACAAAATCTCTGGGTTTTCTCCAAAAGTGGCGCTGTCTAATTAAGACAACTCATCTGTCCCTTCTCCCCTGTGGTGAGTTGCAAACATATGGTGCAATGCAAGCGGGGGGAGAGGGGCCAGCTAAAGATCATTGAGCCCCATTTACGACAATCGGGCACCGCCCGATGAAATGGTTTTTTCATTTTAGATATGGATAATTTTGTACTGTGGGATTTTTTCTAAGCGGCGCATTTCTGGTGGCATTGCCTTTGGCACTTGCACCAATTCTGCTGCACCTGTTTGATCGGCGACGCAATGTCACGATCGAATGGGGTGCAATGGAATTTTTGCTGGCTGCCGCCACGCGCCGCACGAGTGCTCGGAAGCTAAAACAATGGCTCCTGCTGCTGCTGCGTGTCCTGGCAATTGCCGCACTCGTCATGGCTCTGGCTCGGCCGCAACTGCCGGGAAACTGGTTCGGAAGCAGCGAACGCGGCGAAACGGTCTTTGTGATCGACAATTCGATGTCCACGCTGCGGGAGTCCGAAGATTCGACGCTATTCGCAAAACTCATCCAGCGGGCGACCGAAGAAGCCGGTGAGATGGCACCGGGTGATACGGTGCGAGTCCTTTTGGCGTCGCCGTATCCCGTCTGGGCCACGGCCGGCAGCATGCGCGTGGACTCCGGTTCTCGCGAATCCATCGCGGCGCAGTTTGAAGAGATCCGCCCGACCAACGGCAGCAGTGATTTGCTTGCCGCGATGTTTACTGCCGTTCAGGCCGATGCCGAACAGCATACGATGAAGCGACGTGTCGTGTTGTTGACAGACGGCCAGGCGTCGGACTGGAAGACGGACGACGCCAGTGGCTGGCAGCGTTTTCAGGAAGTGCTGAAGTCGACTCCAATTCCAACGGAATTGGACGTGATTGAACTGGATGCGAAGACTGCCAAATCAACCAACGTAGCGGTCAACAGCGTTCGTTCGAATTGGCTGGTGACGGGTATCGGTCAGACTTTCACTGTCACCGCGCAGATTCAGAATCATTCGTCCGTCGAATCCGCCAGTTGCAGTCTGGAATGGTTCGTCGGCGGAAAATCAGAACAAACGGCGCAGGTGCCGGCGCTACCGGGTGGGAACACACATGAAGCTGTCTGGCGCACATCGTTTGACAAACCTGGCGTGTATGCGGTCTCGTGTCAGATCAACCCGAACGATAATCTCACGCCCGACAATCGCGCCACGGTGGTGATTGAGGCGATCGAAGAAGTTCCTGTGCTGGTTGTTGAAAGTGCTCCAGGGCAGGCTGAGTTGCAGCAGGATGCGTTCTTCCTCCAGGCGGCGATGGGCTGGGTGAATGGCGAGGCGATGGATCAGCACAGCGTCTATCGTCCAGTCACCATCACGCCGGAGCAGCTTGAGGGCACAAGTCTGAGCAGCTATCGCGCGGTGATCGTCCCGAACTTCACCAGCCTGACGGAACAGGCGGTTGCGGAACTCAAGGCGTACGCCTACAACGGCGGCGGAGTCTGGGTGGCGCTCGGGCCGCGAGCTGACATCGAAATGTTCAATCAGTATTTTTTCGCTCACGGAGACGGATTGTCTCCGGTCGCGATCGACGGAATTGTGGCCGAAGCGAATGCCGATTCCAGCCCGACGATTAGCGCGTCGCTGCGTGATCATCCGGCGACGGCCGAGTTGGCCGATAGTCAGCGGCTGGACACGAGCGAAATCCGCGTCCGCCGTCGTTTTCGTTTCGTGCCTCCACCGCAGGACGATGATGTGTCAGTCCTGTTGAGTCTTTCCAATGGCGAATCGCTGGCGGTGGAAAAGTATGTCGGTCGCGGTCGAGTGATCGTGCAGGGGATTCCGCTGACGATGCGTGACTGGAGCGAGTTGGCGAAGTCGCAGGCGTTCGTCGTGATGGTGCAGGACTGGTTAAGCTATCTGACGCAGCCTCAGGCGACGCGCCATAATCTTTCGCCCGGAGATCCGATCATGGTGCATCTTGCGGAGACGGAAAATCGTGACGCGATCCTGCATACGCCGCACGGCGATCAAATTGAGCTCACGGCAGATCCCGTCGCCGATGGTGTGGTCTTTCGCACCAGCCGCACGATCCTGCCGGGTGAATACCGTCTGCAACTGGGCTTGTCGGGCGATTCTATCCCGTTTCAGGTGCAGCGCAATCAGCGTGAATCCGATCTGACAGGATTATCGACCGAAGACCAGAAGCTGCTGGCGGACACGGCGGGACTGAGCCGCAGTTTGTTAAGTTCCGGAATGAGCGGCACCAATCAGAGCAATCCGGTTTGGCCGATGCTGTTGATGTTGTTGATTCTATTCATGAGTATTGAACTCATCCTTTCCGGCCTGATCTCGCGGGAACGCTTCGGATCCGCCGCAATTGCCGAGACTTCGGAACAGCCTGGGGCATTCAGCAGCGGTCTTCCGGTTTCATCCGGTCAAAAAATGAGCGTGGAAACGAAACGACAGACGACGAATACGGGGGCACCGATGAAGTCGTAGATGTTTTCGTAGCCCCACCTTGTTCCGAGGCTCCAGCCTCGGAACACACTGCCAGGAGGCTCTGCCTCCGATCGCAGCGGAGCGGGAGGCAGGAGCCTCCAGGCAGCGCGTTCCAGGGCTGGAGCCCTGGAACGAGATGACGTACTCTTTAGAAAACCTTAACTTCCAACCACCATCACAAATAACACCGAACACGTCGCTCTGGACGGACCGATTGGTCTGCCGGTGGCGATTGTGATTGCGCTGTTGTTGCTGGTGCTGTTTACGTGGTCATTGGGTCGGGAACGACGAATTCTTGGCGGTCGCTTCACGGTACTCTTTTGGATCTTGCGAGCCATCGCGCTGGGAGTCGCTGTGTGGATGTTGCTGGCACCGACGAGTGTGCTGGTGGAGGTTTCGACAACGCGAAAATCTGTGGCCGTGCTGCTGGATGTCAGCGGCAGCATGCAGACCGTTGATCCGGAAGGCACATCGGACGAACTTCGCTGGGCGTTGTCGCAGAGACTCAACAGCGATAGTGACAAGAACAGCTCCGCAATTCAGGCAGCCGATCGAGCTGTTGCGGCCGCCAGCATGGCCGAAAAACATCTTCAGCAGGCCGCTGCGGCTCTAGTTCAGCATCAGCGTGAAAGTTTGGTTATTGAAGCCACAACCGCCGCCCGGACGGCCATCGATCGCGTGCGAGACAATGTCAATGGCGTTGTTGATTTAATGGGGTCAGACCCTTTCAAATCGGCCGTCGGTAGAGGGTCTGACCCCATCAAATTGCTCGCCAAACAGATCATCAAAGCACTGGATGGCTCAGAATTTCAGGCGTTTGGAGAACTTTGCGACGCCTTAAAGAAGGGACGCACGCCCTCTGAAAAAGGCTGGCAGGAGAGTCTGCCGGATCTGCAGCTCCGGCTTTCGGGGATTCGGCGACAACTCAGCGAGTTGGCTCGCGATGTCAATCTCCAGGAAACCGATGAAGCTCGCAGCAGCCAGCCTCAGATGCTTTCGGCGGTTCAGCGTGCCCCCAGAATTGGACGCGCGGCGGCCTTGCTGGATTCGCTCAATACCTCGGCCCTCAAAACAGTTCAGGAAAAGGCCGACGTTCGTGTCAGCACGTTTGATCAGTCTCCAACGTTGCTAAAGGGTCAGACGACGGCCGCCGATGCGATCCGCGAATTCCTGCCCAACGCCTCTCAGGATACTGAAGAACGAAACGCCGTCATTGCCAGGGCCGGAACCAATATTTCTTCCGTGCTCGAACAGTTGAACCGCGATCGTCGAGACCAACCGCTGGCCGCCGCGTTCATTTTCACAGACGCGTCGCACAACAAAACTGGAGCGGCGAATCCTCGCGAAGCGGCGGCCGATCTGAACGGCACTCCTGTGTATATTGTTCCGATTGGAAACACACAGTATGTCCGCGACATCATGATTCAATCGGTATTCTGTCCCACCGTTGCGATGCGCAACGATGACATCGTGATCGAAGCCGTGATTCAGGCGTACGAATGCGAAGGCGAATCGTGTGTGGTGCAGCTGCTGCAGGACGGGCAGCCCGTTGACAGTCGCACAGTGGTACTGGATTCCGGATTTGCTACACGACGCGTTCGATTCGATCAAAAGATGGCGGAAGTTGGCGTGCAGCATTTTCAGATTGCGGTGACTCCTCTCGATAAGGAATTGACGGAACAGAACAACGTTGACGACTTTGAAGTCAACGTGACCCGCAGTGACATTAAACTGCTGCTGGCGGATGAAATGCCGCGTTGGGAATTCCGCTATCTTGCACAGTTGTTTCGCCGCGATGCAAAAGTCGAATGTGACGAAATGCTTTTCCATCCGCGACTCATTGCGACCGGTCGCCGCAGCGAATCGAAGACGTTTCCAGTGACGGTGGACGAGTGGGATCAATACGATGTCGTGATGCTTGGCGACCTGACTACGGATCACCTCCCGGTGGTCTCGCAGACGTCGCTGATCGAATATCTGAAGGAACGCGGTGGCACTTTGATTTTGATTGCGGGAAAGGAATCCATGCCGGAAGCGTTTGCGAAACATCCGCTGGCCGATGTGTTGCCGGTCACTCGCATTCCCGCGTCGGCCAATATCGGCGGCGACGAAGGCTATTCCTTTCATGTGACCGATGCCGGTCGACAGCACAACGCGCTCATGATTGGCGAGACCGATGATGCGACTCGGATCGCCTGGGAGTTCATCAATCGTTTTGCGCCGCTGCAGGATGTGTCGCCATGGCGTTTGCCTCGGCCATCCGCCACGACATTGATTTCCGCAGTGCCAAAGGGGACGCTCGACGAACAGCACGCCGTGAAGACCAGCGCGTTCCTGTGCTGGCAGCCGGTTGGCCGTGGGCGAGTCGTCTATTTGGCGGGACCGGAAACGTATCGGCTACGGTTTCTGCGAGGAGACCGGTTGCACTATCGCTTCTGGGGGCAGTTGATGCGATGGGCTCTGGCGTCTGAACTTTCCGCAGGTTCCGAAGTCGTGCGGATTCGTTCCGACAAGACGCAGTACAATTCCGGTGAGAACGTGCAGATCGTGGTCCGTCTGACTGATGCCGCCGGCAAGCCTGTGGTGACCGGTCACGAATTGCATGCGACGGCTCGTCATCAGGATGCCGAACATTCCGCTCCGCTGATTCCAGACGATCAAATCCCCGGCCAGTATATCGGCGAATTCAAAGCTCTGCCGCCGGGCGAATATCAGGTCGAACCCACCGGGGACGTCGTCAACCAACTACTCGCAAGTGCGAATCAGCAATTGAGTTCTGCCAGCTTCACGGTCCGAGCCGATTTGCCCGTGGAGTTCATGGACACTCGCTGCGACCGCGCGTTGGCGCAGCAGATTGCAGATATTACCGGAGGCCAGGTGCTTCCTCCAACGGCTGTTGATGAAGTGCTGCGACTGACCAACCTGGAACCCGAGGTCGCTCAGAAACTCGAATCACGACCGCTCTGGCTGGAGTGGAAATATTTGTGGATAGTGTTTGGTTGTTTGCAGACAGAATGGATTGTTCGAAAAGTTAAGGGATTGTCGTGAACTCGTTCCAGGGCTCCAGCCCTGGAACGCACTGATCAGGAGGCTCTGCCTCCAAAGTCTATACGGGAGGCAGGAGCCTCCAGGCAGTGTGTTCCGAAGCTGGAGCCTCGGAACAAGAAAGACTGGCTGGAAGCCTGTCCTACGAGATCTTGTAGAATTAGGTGCGGAACAGGAATTACAATCATGTCACAATTGACTCAGGATACAGCCTTTCCATCGGTAATGCGGGACAAGCTGCGCAGCGTGCGATGGCGTCAGGCGACGCTGTCTGCATCTCGAGCCGTGGCGATCGCCGTGGCGGTTCTGATTGCCACAATGATCGTCGCGATGGTGATCGACTGCTGCTTCACCCTGTTTGATACGCGGCTGCGCATCCTGCTGACTTCGACCTCACTGATTCTCAGTAGTGTTACGCTGTTGTTTTTAGGCGTTCGTCCGATCATTGCCGCGTTTGGATGGACGCACGCCGCGAGTAACGTTGACGAAAGCGTACCGCTTCTCGAAGAACGCTGGCGAACTGTCGCCAGCTTCGCCGAATCGTCTCGTCAGCCTACCACCGCGATGGGCAGGGCCATGCTGCAACAGGTCACCAGCGAAGCGGTGGCGATGGGCACACTGGTCAAACCAGGAAATGTCGTTCGAGCCGTCTCGCTCCGCCGTCCCGGAATCGTGCTGGCGCTGACGGTTCTCTCGTTGACCGGTTTCATGTTGATCAATCGGCATCAAACGTCCGTGCTGCTTCAGCGGTTCTGGTCTCCAACACTCAATATTTCCGCCACTCAGCTGCAGTGTCTCACTGGCGATGTCGTTGTTCCTCGAGGTCAGTCGCTGGAAATTGTCACGCAGATGGCTGGCCTGCAGCGTGCTTCGGCACTGCTGACAATGAAGCTCGAAACGCCAAATACAACGGCGAACGCTGATCCTCTGGTTCTGAAACCTGTGGCCGAGCAGCCGGCGTTACTCGCCGTCACAGTTGATGTGGACGAATCGTTTCAGTACCGCATTCAGGCGGGTGACGGTCGCACGGAATGGCATACTGTCACGGCGATTGATTTTCCGTCACTTGCCGACGTACGGCTCACGATCACGCCGCCCAACTATGTTGATGAACCGGTGACTGAAAAGACGCTGATACCTGGACGCATTCGCGCGGTGCAGGGAAGTCAATTCGAACTGGCGATGAAATCAACGCAGGAATTGAAAACACTGAAACTCGTACTGACACTGCCTGCGGACAATACCGATGCGGCGAGCGTGCCTCAGCCGCTCGAAACGGGCGAAGTTGACCCCGACGAAGTGCCGAAACCGAAGACCATTCAAAATACACTGACTCTGATGCTGGCCGATGATGGCTGGTATCACTTCGAAACTCAGCTTGTTGAAGACTTCACGCTGTCGCCGTTGTTGTTAAGTCCTCACGGCCTGACGAATGAAAACCCGCGAATTTGCCGGATTGAAGTCATCGAAGACAAGGCACCGGTCGCGCGAATCATTAGTCCGTCTTCGGAATCGTCCGTCAGTCCGGATGAAACGATCGAGATCAAGTTCGAAGCCCACGACGACCACGGCATCGCGACCGCCGAACTGGTGGTATATGACGCGGAAACCAAAGAAGGTGAGGAACCGAAGATCCTCGCTGTGAAACAGATTCCCCTCGGCGACCAGGAAATGCAGAAGCATGTCATGGGGAAAACTCAGCTGGACCTGAAGGAACTCGGACTGGAGGAAGGCAAGACAATCAGCTACGCCGTTCGAGTCACCGACAACCGGATGCTGGAAATGGACTCAAATACGACGCGCAATTTGCTGGCCAAGTCCGCCGAGTCTCAGACGAAGCCAGAGAGTGATCCTGGCGAAGCGGGGAAGCCAAATAATGCTGCAGAGACAGACATGGCCGATCCGAGGAATGCAGATCCCGAGGCGCAAAATCTGATCGCGAAGGTCGATAAGGAAACGCAGATCCGTAATCCTGATACCAACGAATCGCAATCAGGCGACCCAAAAACCGGTGATCCGAAGTCGAACGATCCGCAAACGGGTGAGCCGCAAACGGGTGAGCCGAGCGATAGGGATCTCAAATCTTCAGATTCAAAAACTAAAGACGGGGAGCCTAAAGACGGTGAACCCAGAGACGGTCAGCCAAAGGACGGGGAGCCAAAGGATGCACCATCCCTCAAAGACAATCCGGCCACCGGAGAGCAGCCGGACGGCAGACCGAATGGCCGCAAACAGACGCCATCAGAAACGAACGACGACGCCAGGAGTCTGATCGCGGAAACTGGCAAAAAATCACTGTCGGAGTCAGAAGATCCGTTTGGGAAGATGATCGAAAACGATCTGAAGTCCCCGACAACACCGATTCCTCGTAAAGATCCAAAATCTGCAGCCAATGATGGTGAGCCTAAAGACGGCAAACCAAAAGACGGCAAACCAAAAGACGGTGAGCCAAAAGATGGCGAGCCAAAAGACGGTGAGCCTAAAGACGGTGAGCCTAAAGACGGTGAACCCAAAGATGGCGAACCCAAAGACGGCGAACCCAAAGACGGCGAACCCAAAGATGGTGAGCCCAAAGATGGCGAACCCAAAGATGGTGAGCCCAAAGATGGTGAGCCCAAAGATGGTGAGCCTAAAGATGGTGAGCCTAAAGATGGTGAGCCAAAGGACGATCAGCCCAAAGACGGTGAAACGGCTGTCGCGAAGGCCGATGATCCAAAGTCACAAACACCTGGCACAAGCAATCCAAACTCGAACAACTCCGCTCAGGCCGGCAAAAACAAACCTGGCGATCCGAAGAAATCGGAGTCGTCCGGTGAACCGCCTTCGAAAATCCAGCTGAAAATGGCCGGTCAGAAAAGCGATGCCGGTCAGAAACAGGAGACGAATCGTCAGAAACTCAAGATCATTGCGCGGCTCGACGCACTCGCCAAACGCAATGAAGACCA
>JBBQSE010000109.1:0-19146 GCA_038214195.1 Planctomycetales bacterium | reverse complement strand
TTCGACACAGAATCGGAGTGGCACTTCGCAAACATCAGGACGACGGCGTTCACACCTATCGAATTCCAGCACTCGGCACTTCGCCGAAAGGGACGCTGTTCTGCGTTTACGACATGCGACGACGCATGGGCCGGGATCTTCAGGAAGACATCGACATCGGGCTCAGTCGCAGCACGGACGGCGGTCAGACATGGGAACCCGCGCGAGTGATTATGGATATGGGCGAATTCGGAGGCTTGCCGCAGGAACAGAACGGTTGCAGTGATCCGGGCCTGATCATCGATCAGCAAACCGGTGAAATCTTCTGCTTCGCACTCTGGATGAACGGCAAACCGGGCAAGCATCAGTGGGTTGATGATGGCTCCGAGCCGGGATTTGAGATCGGTAAGACGGCTCAGTTCATGATGGTGCGTTCGAAGGACGATGGACTCACATGGACGAAGCCGGAGAATCTGACTCAAAAGCTTAAGCAGGAATCGTGGTGGCTGTTGGCTCCGTCGCCTCAGCAGGGAATTCAACTGACCGACGGAACGCTGGTGATGCCGGTCGAGGGTCGCACGGGACGCGAGCCACTGGAGACATTCGCCACGTTGATGATCAGTCGTGATCATGGCGAAACCTGGACCGTAGGCCAGCCCGGATACAGCGGCGGCAATGAATGCCAGGCGGTACAGCTCGGTGACGATTCGATCATGCTGAACATTCGCAACGATCACGAGCGGTTCAGAGCCGTTGTCACCACGAAGGATCTCGGGCAAACATGGCAGCCGCATCCGACGAGCCGCAATACGCTCATCGAGCCCAACTGCAACGGCAGTCTTCTGCGGATGGATTATCAGCAGAACGGGCAGGAGAAACACGTCCTGTTGTTTGCCAATCCTCACACACAGAAAGGGCGAACTCATCACACGATTCAGGTCAGTTTTGACGATGGTCAGACATGGCCGAGTTCGCATCACCTGCTGCTCGACAAAGGTCTCGGAGCAGGGTATCCCAGTCTCGCGCGAATCGATGCTGATCATGTCGGGATCGTTTATGAAGGCAGTCAGTCACATTTGGTCTTCGAGAAGATTCCTCTCGTCGAGTTACTAAAGCCCGCAGTCTGGCCGACGACCCTTGATGTCTGGCACCGAGAAATCTCGCCGGAGGGCGTCGCGTATCTGGAACGGCTCCGGAACAATACGCCATTCGGCACCAACGACTTCGATTTGGTGTTGCTGCGCGCTATCATGGGCTCGCGCAGACAACCAACGATTCCGGATGTAAAGCTCATCAAAGTGATGGTTGGAGAGTGACCTGCCCGGTCATTCCTCATGAATCGCTTCCAGCGGCTTCAGTCGTCCAGCGCGAATTGCGGGGAGGGCTGCAGCTGAAAGGGACAGAATGATGCCGCAGGCGACGTAGTAGCTGAGAAACGTTGGATAGAGCGTAAACGTCACGCCCTGTTCGGACACGCCGCGAAACGACGCCGTGATCAGGAATGCCATCAGGACGCCGACGATCACGGCCGGAATCATCGAGAGCAGTCCCAGCACCAGGGCCTGCAGCAGAAACATGCGGAAGACCTGAAATCGCGACATGCCAACGACGCGCAGCACGCCAAGGTGACGAGTTTGTTCCAGGACGTTCATGGTCAGCGTGTTGACGATGGCGAACGCGGCAATGACGAGCGCCAGAATGAGAATCATCCAGAGCCGATTCGTCAGGCCCAGAACCAGGCGCTGAACAAGTTCCCGCAGATCGGCCAGAGACTGAAAGATCAGTCCCTGGTTGCGAGCAATGGATCGCAGTTCCTCACCCACTTCAGCCGTCGCACTGCGGACAGTGCGAATGCCGTAAACCTGAGGCGGCTGAATCGGAAAGAGCTGCTGGGCCGATTCACTGTTCATAATGATCATCAGTCCGCCAGCTGTGTATTCCTTCGCGACGCCGGCAACTCGAACTTCGTGACTGATGCCCGAGATTTCCATCCGAAACACGTCGCCGGGTTTGCCCTGGATCCTGTGAGCCAGCACGGAACCGAGCACAATTTCTCCGGCCATCAGTTTTTCTCGCACCTCGTCCGGATCGCCATCGAGCAGATCGATTGGCAGAGATTCGTAGCCCTCCAGCTGACGAACAAGCAGCGTCGCGGCGACACCATCGACCGAAGCGACCGTGAACGAGATGCGATCGATAAAGGTGATGCCGGGGATTGCGGCCAGTCGCGGCTCCAGTGTGTCGGGCAAAATGTCTGTTTCGGACATATCGACTCGGGGACTACTGGCGCGGAGCAGGAAGTCCGAAGACAGAGTGCGATCGAGCCATGACGTCACGTCGTTGGCAAGAATCAGCGTTGTATTGCCGATGCTGATGCTGATCGATGAGACCACAAACAGTACGGCGACAGTCAGCGATGTGCGTCCAAAGTTGTCCAGCAACTGCTGCTGACCCAGACGGGCCTCGATGGTGGAAATGCGGCGCAACGGAGCGAACAGCAGCGTCGTGCCGGGTTTGATCAGCGACGGCAGAAACAGCAGGCAGGCAATCTGAACCAGAGTGACTCCCAAAATGGACGTCCACTTTGGGAAAATGTCCAGCCAGTTGCAGGTGAACATCAAAATCGCGAGAGCCAGCAGTGCGATGCTCGTCTGGATTGAACGCCGGAACGGAAACCCTCGACGCGGACCGGAGGTGGATTTCAGCACGGCCAGCGGCGCGGCAGCACAGGCCTGGCGAGCTGGTTGCCACACGGACAGCAGCGTGATGACAGGTCCGAACACCAGTCCGGCGAGAATCGCTCGCGGCTGAATGGCGACCTTCACCGTGCCGACGAATCCAAAAATGTCCTGCACACCCTGAGCTACAAAACTGCTGCCCGCGATGCCCATGATAATCCCCAGCAGCGTCCCCACAGCGCCGAATACGAAGGCTTCCCGATACATTGACTTACGAACCTGTTCGGTGGTGGCTCCCACAATGCGCAGCAAAGCCAACTGCCGTTGGCGCTCGGCAACCGAGATCTGAAAGGTGTTGACGACGATAAAGATGGCCGAGATGACGGACAATAAGGCGGCTACGTTCAGACCGACGTTGATGATTTCCTCAGTCGGGCGAGCCATTTCAGCGGCGGAGGCCGCTTTCACCACAATCAAGTTCTGCGGAAGCCGGGTTCTGATCTGCGCGGCAACGCGGTCCGGTTCCGTCTCCGATTCCAGCACGATTTGCAGCGACGTGATTTTACGCGGGGCCTTTCCGAGAATCGCCCCATCTGCGAGCGTCATGAACACGGACGCTGTTTCTTCAACGGCACCGATCCCAAGCGGCTTCAGGATGCCGACGACTTTCTTTGGCAGAAGCCACGGCACACCGCGCGCCCCCAGCCGAACTTCATCGCCAACAGTCACGTTCAGCCGTTCTGCGACGCTGGCCTCCAAACAGACTTCTCCCGTCGCTAAATATGGTCGTCCGGATACAATTTCGAAGTCGCGAATCTCTCGGTATTGTTCCAGATCGACGCCAATCGCCAGACCTCGTGCTTCTTCGGATCCAGCAAGGATTTTTGCAAAGACACGAAAGACAGGAATGGCCGAGTGAACCCCCGGCTGGTCTGTGACATTCGCCGCGTCCTCCAGAGAAAACGCTGAGGTATCATCGGTCACGACTTCCATCGCAACGCGCGAAGCCAGTGTCTGGTGTAATGAATCCAGTTGACCACGCGTGGCGGCAGCCGACTGCAGCACAGCGACAACCGCAGCGACGCCGCCAGCGATGCTCAGAATGGTGAGCAGAGTGCGCAGCGGTCGCTGGCGGACATTGTTCCATGAAAATCGCCATGGAATCATGTGTCGATCTCCAGCCTCAGCGCAGCCATCCATTCGGCATCGGTGCTCGGCTTGCCGTCGAAACACATGTGACCGTCAAGCAGCACAATCAAACGGTCTGCCTGTGAGGCGACACGGATGTCGTGCGTCACCACAACAACCGTCTGATGATCTTCATGCGCCACGTCGCGCAGCAGATGCGTGATGTCGCGGCCCTTCGCCGAATCCAGATTACCGGTTGGTTCGTCCGCCAGAACCAGCGCCGGGTTAATCACCAGTGCGCGGGCGATGGCGACTCGCTGCTGTTCTCCGCCGGAGAGCTGTGAAGGCAGATGCTGCAGACGGTGCGACATCTCGACGCGTGTCAGACATTCGAGCGCTCGCGGAACCGCATCGCGCTGAGGAATGCCATCGAGGATGAGCGGCAGCGTGACATTGTCGATGACATCCAGTGTCGGCACGAGATTGAACGACTGGAACACAAAACCAATCCGGCGACGTCGCAACAGTGTCAACTCAAGGTCATTCAATGTCGATAATTGCCGACCATCAAACCAAATCTCGCCGGCGCTCGCCGGTTCAATCCCGCCAATGACATGCAGCAGCGTGCTCTTGCCCGAGCCGCTGGGGCCCATGATCGCCAGCATCTGCCCATGCGGGATCTCAAGCGTGACGTCGTCAAATGCCTGGACTTCCACCCCTTCGCGGACGAACACCTTGGAGAGATTCGCAGTGCGAATCACAATGTTCTGCGGCGGATTAGAGGAGATCAATGCGGGGAACCTCGGCGGTACTTTGAACTTTGTGAGCGGCAAGGCGCTAGCCGCCGGTCTTGTGATGGAAAACACAGGAAACACCGGCGGCTAGCGCCTTGCCGCTCATAATTTTTGCACCAAATCTGTCGACAACCAAACGGCGTGGAATTTTCTGCGGCGAATGAACGAGTCCTAAACAATCGACTGATTGTCTGTCTTGATCCATTTCGTTCCGTATGGATGATAGTCTACCATCGAGACCACGCCATTGGCGGCCAGGTTATAGCTGATGCCGCGCCAATTGACCTGCCTCAGACGCAGCGCGAGAATCACGCCGGTGCCAATCACATAATGAACCAGCGGGACACTGGGATACCACATCAGCAGACTACTCAGCGTCATCCAGTTTGTGGGTTCGCCCCGGCGACCGATGGACTTGCGCATGGATCGTTCGATCAGGATCATTCTAAGACTGCAGAACAGCCAATAGCCCGCCAGCGCCCCGATTGAAATCAGTCCCAACCCCGGAGCACCTGCGGCGAACGCGGCCACGGCGCAAAGCGGCAACAGCGTGTGCATCACCAGCAGAATGCCTACCTGAATTTCCGCCATTCGCGCTGTCGCAGACGCTGAGTAACGAATCACGGCCATTTGCCGAGTGACCCAGCGATGAAATTCCGTCAGGCTGATTTCCTCGCGATTTGGCATGATGAGACTTTCGACCATTTTGAACCGCAGCCCGTGTGCTCGCATGCAGCGATGCAGGGTGGCGTCCACGGACATGGCGTTGCTCCATGCCTCAAGCAGGCCGATTTGTGCGATTGTTTTTCGGTAGAACGCCATGGTCCCGGCCCACGGCGTGCCCTGCGCGTGCATGCCGGTCAAATACGCGGCGTTCCAGAAATACCGCGCCATTGTGCCCGGACCCGCGTTTGGCGGGAAGTACCAGCGATTGCCTCCGGAGACCTCCGCTTCGCCCTTCACCAGCGGCAGCACCAGTTCGAGCAGCCAGGTCTTATGCGGGACCGCGTCGCCATCGATAAACGCAACGATCTCGATATCCGAATCCAGTTCATGCACAGCCTGAATCAGCGAACTGCATTTCAAACTGCACGACCGTGATGGATTCTTAAGCACGGAGACCGAGATCAGCCTGCTGTCACAACCTTCCTGAACAGCCAGCACGTCCTTCAGCACAGGATCCTGCTCGTTATCGACGACGACATAAACGCGAAAAGCCGGATACTGCTGTGACATCAGCGCATGCAGCGTGTCCACCAGTTGTGGGTCTGGGCCGCGCAGCGCCAGGATGACGGCTGACTTTGGCAGAGTCAGTCCATCCGAGGTGTGAGTCCGCTTTCGTTCGCGGCGCAGATGTCGCAGCAATCCCCAGACATCCTTCGACTGCGCGCAGATATCAAAGACGATCAACAAGCCAATCACTGCGAGGACTATCTGAATAATGCGTACCGTCATGGTGCTGTCTGTTTCCCGATGGTCGGATCTTCGTCAGGCCGAATCTTCGCATAGCTGTCGGCAGAGTGCAAAGAACGCGCATGAACGATCATGAATGCGTGCCGCGCGAAGGGAAGCAGTCGAACGGCCGCTCGCTTCCACCACGCGAATCGATGCATAACGGAGTCGTACACGGGAGAATCTCCGTAACCGACATACTTCTGGACAGACCAATCCGCATCCCAGCGAGAGATTTCCGCAGCACCAGGACTGAGTGCGAACTGCAACATGGATGTCTTCAGCGGATGCCGCCAGTTGGACAGTTTCAAGTACGCCGGACTGACCGCGTCAAATACAAACGACGCGCCGGGGAACTGTGTTCCAATTCCGGACAACAACCCACGAATCTGTTCATGCGAGAAAAAGTAGAAGACACCTTCCGCGATGAATAGCGGAGGCTTTGCAAAGTTGCCGCACAAATTCATCCAGGCAGGATCCAGCATCGAACTGCTCACGACAGATCGATTGGGATGAGGATCGAAGAACTGATTCCTGAGAACAATCACTTCCGGCAGATCCACCTCCAGCCAGGCAGAAGCGAGGTGCCCGATGCGCTGAAAACGGGAATCCAGGCCCGGGCCGAACTCGACCACCGGAGTCCCCGGACTGGCGGTCAGAATTTCAGAAACGACGTCATCGACGACTCGGGAGCGTACGCAAAAGTTTTCCGTCTCGACGCGTTTCTTTTCGAAGCGCGTGAAGTCGTAGTCGAGTGACTCGATGATTCTGGTGGAATCCGGATCCACAATCAGCGGATTCGCGCGCCGCTGCTCAAGGGCGCGCGCCCACAACGGAATCAGCAGTGTCTCTGGAACGCCGCCAAGTTGAGGATTAATTTTTTCTGGACTATTGGACATTGGCCTGACCGGTGATCGACAAATTGCCTTAGTTCGACAATACGGATATTCCCTGGCCCCCGCAATGGCAACTCCGCCCCATTCGATTTCGCAGACTGATTCCACTGAAGAATTCGGTTCTGAGGGATTTGCCGGTTAGGCGTTTCGGTCACTTCGAGCGTTTTTTCCGGAACTGTCACGTCAAAGTTTGAGGGTTGCGTCCTGGAATCGGTGACATCCATGAGGACACTCGCACGATTCGCCGATGTTTACAACGTGACGGATAGGACGACTGCACCATTAACGAGGTTCGACTGCGAAAATACACTCGGCATTCGCAGCAGTTCGGTCAATTCCCACCCAAGGAATTCCCCATGACGTTGTGTCGCCAAGTTTTGTGTCTGCCAATTCTGGTGCTGGCCGCATCGTTGTCCGGGTGTCAGACGAATGCGCTGGGCCAACTGTCCTGTGCCGATCAGGGTGATCGTGTAACTCTTTGCGGGCACACACTGCATGACGCTGGGCCACTCTCGTGCGGTGCCGATCCGGGATGTTGTGATTCAGGATGCGGTAATACTGGATGTGGGAACGCAGGGTGCGGTGACGTCGAATGCGCGTGCGGTCAGGAACCGCTCATCATTTTCATCGGTGCGGATCGCGATATTGCCAAAATGGGGCAACTTGAGCAGGTGACAGAGGACTTCAAATCCTGCGGCTACAACGCGGAATACTTTGATCCCTGGAAGCAACTGAACGATCCTGAAGCGCTGGCGTGCATGATTCGGAAAGCCGTCCGATGCCGGGGACAGCGAGTCATGCTGGTGGGATGGAGTTACGGCACCATCGTCGGTCTCAAGGCATTGGAGATCGTCAGACAGGAAGGTATCTGCGTCGATACGTTTGTTGAACTGGATTGTTTCAATCTGTGCTTTTATATGGGTGAACACTTCCATCCAGCGAACGCCGGACGTGTGGTGGTGATACGATCCAGGCTGAATCAACCTGTCGAGGGATATTGTCGCCCGGCGGCTTACCGGTTAACGTCGATGTGGCACCTGGGCGTTCCGACAAATGATCACACACGACGCCTGCTCTTCTGCGAGGCAAATCGGCTGCGAATCGCCTGCAGCCAGCATAACCTGGCTCAATCGCAACCGGTGGTCCCTCCGATCCCAGTGGCACCGTATGTCGATACCACAAGGTCAGCGAATGCATCAGATTCCTCAGACACGGCAAGATAGTCGGACAATCGCTCTCACAGTCGCTGAACGTTTCGTTAACCATTGCCAAACTGTTCGAGCTTCTGCAAGTACGCTGCCATCCTGCGATCGATCTTCCCGGATTTCGCCGCGACGAGCGCGTCGCATTTCTGACTTCTTCTGCTCACCATCCCGGAAAAGTCCACGCCGTTGTCGGCAATATTGAATTGATTTCGGATACGCTCCATCGTGGCATTGGGCTGAGCGCACAATTCGTCATAGGTGATTTCGAGGCGATCCGATTCCGGCACGAGGTCAATCGACTTGAGATAGCCGTCACAATTCCGGCCAAACCAAATGATCAGGCCATCAATGAAGGTCCCAGGAAATCGCCGCACAAAACCACGCAGCGCGCCCCATTTCCAGCGGCTTTGCGTGATGTCCAGATACCGCTCGCTCATCATCGCCATGTAGGCGTTCGGTTCCTGAAATGCGGCGTTCAGAAAACGCCACATGGAATTGACGGTCTCAAGTGGATGTCGGTGAATGTACACAAAGCGCGCTGTTGGTATGAGCTGCCGGATGACGTGCGCATTTCCGAAGTCCCACGGATTCTTCAGCAGCAGTGGACGAACTTCCGGTTGGGTGGACTGGACCGTGTTACAGATTTCCTGAAACAGCGGAAACGCCTTCTCCGTGAGCTTATTGCCAAAGCCCTTGTTGTCCATGATGAAGCAGTATTCTTCCTTGGTTTCCGGGCCGGCTTTGACGGCATCGACACCGCGCGTTTCCATGCCGGCGTCCGCGAGTCGCTGAGAGAATTTGGCCTGTGAGACAGCATGCTCAGTTTTTCCTGCTCGAATCTCGTCGTAACTTGCGACGTGCCAGGCCCAGAGTGTGTTCCAATGGCCCATCGCCGCAAGCATCTCGTACAGCACCGTGGTCCCGGATCGGTGCATTCCAAGAATAAAGACGGGGTCTTTGGTGCTGTTCAGGTTTGGTGATCCGGTCCCAACTGGCAGTGCGTTTTTCAATTGATCGGCAGCCACTAGCGATCCCTCATTTCTGAAAAACTGGATATCCTGAATACGGGCGGATATGCACACGTGCCGACCCAAATTCTACAGGCTCCACGGCCTCTTAGAATTCGTCCACTCGACGGCCATACCCGCAAGATGCCAGAAATTGCGGCATCGGCTGAGTTGTAATGAATCTAAAAGGTCCAACGCAACGCCCTGCCACTGAAACTTGCATCCTCTTTGAATGCCGAACCAAAGTGTGCGGACGTTTGCCGCAGGGTTCGCGCATACCCGTTGTCGAATCCACCAAATACCGCTAAAAGCCCTCACAAACTGCGAAATCCGCCATCATTTCAAGTCGGTGTTCTCAGCTCTCGCACGCTGCTTCTGACCGTTTCGATTTGCCGTGCTTTATGAATATCATGTTCCGGCATTGCTGCGAACTTGGACAATTTGACGTTGATAGAACCTAGAGTTTGTCGCAGAATCTCAGCAATGACTTTGAATCAGGAACTATGGGCGGTTTAGGAGATGGGCGCCGTGACCACGGAACAAGTATCTGAACACGATGGCGGCACGATGCCGCTGTACGTGCTTTTTCCGCTGGGAGTTGTTTGTCTGTGGGCAATTTCCCAGCCATGGGCAACGCAGTCTTTGGCCGTGTATTTGCCGCTGATGGCAATGACCTCATTCGTCTTCCTGTGCTACACCAGTTGCTTCCACGAGACAGTCCATCACACACTGAGTAATTCAAAACGGTTCAGCGTTGTCGTCGGGCGTATTCTCGGCACGATAATGTTCACACCGTATTCGACGTATCGCGAGAGTCATGTACGGCACCATGCTTACCTGAATAAGCCGAACGATTTTGAGCTTTGGCCTTACAGTGACCCCAACGTATCGTTGTGGTTTCGTCGGTGCTTCGTCTGGCTGGACGTGTTCCTGGGATTCCTCATCTCTCCAATGGTCTACGGAAGAACCTTTCTATGTAGTTCATCTCCGGTCACAGACCCCAGGATTCGGCGCGCCATCGTTTGGGAGTACGTATTGATCTTTGCGTTTTGGGCTGCCGTTGCCACGATCGCCACATGGCAGCACTGGTGGTTCCAGCTGATCACAATCTGGCTAATCCCCCATTGGGTCGCGGGCATTATGCAAACCGGTCGCAAGCTGACCGAACATCTTGGCATGGCCAGCTACGACCCGCTGATAGGCACTCGCACTGTTGTCGGAACGAACTGGTGGACGCGGTTTTGCACATGGATGAACTTTGACATTTTCGTTCACGGTCCGCATCATCGGCATCCGCGACTGGGGCATACTCAGCTCATCGAAAAGATGGATTCCTATGCACAAACTACTCAGGCGGCCTTTCCCGTCTTTGGCAGCTATCACAAGGCCGTGTTGGCCATGCTGCCCTGGATGTTTAAGAACCCGGGCGTTGGTGTGAATGTCGGAGCCAAGTCCCCGACAGCCGAAAAGGTCGACAACATCGACAAGTTTGTGAGTGATGTGTCAAAGGAGATTATCTCGGAAGAGGATCTCGAAGTTGTGATGTAGAAATACTTCACGCGGAGAGGCTGTGAAAAAATTGGGGCAGGCACCTCACAACCAATCGCATCTCCGATGAAAACAGTAGCGAAGTTCGGAGCCAGACCCATTTTTTCACAGCCTCGGAGCGAAAGGCGACACTTATTTTCCGCTCGATGCTAAGAGGCTATTTGGCCGTAAGGTCATACACAAACAAGTTCTCCTGCTCACGCAGGTAGAGTTTGTTGCCAACGATCACGGGATGAGCCCAGCTTTCGCGGCGGACTTCGGGAATCTTGAACGAGCCATCGACGTGATATTCTGTTGCCGATGCTTCGACCAGGGCCATTGTTCCATCCTGGTAGCGGAAATAAAGTTTGCCGTCCGCATACACAACCGCAGCGGATCCGGTCCCTTCGCCGCGCTGCTTTCCGCCCCAGACGATCTTGCCCGTTTTCATCTCGACACAGATCGGGAATCCCTGGTTGTGACCATTGCCCGCGTAAATGTACGGGCCGACGTGAATCATGCCGCCGTGGTGATTTTGAAAATCATTTCCCTTTAGGAAGTAGAGTTCAGTCGCTTTGACTCCGGAACCATCCGGCGTCAATTGCAGCAACGCGGCACCGGTGCCATAGCCGGAAGAGCAGAAGACCAGATCTCCATCGACGATCGGTGTCGGAATGCTGGCCGTGCCATTGCCAACTCGATCATATTTCCACAGGAATTTGCCGTTCGCGGCAGCGATGCCAACGCAGCCAGTCCCTGCTCCGTAGAGTTGGACGTATTGGCGAACGCCTGCCGCTTCGCTGATCACGATCGACGAATAACCCGCTCCGTTGCCACCACCGCCCGGCACGGCCGCCTTCCAGATGACGTCGCCAGTCATTTTGTTGAGCGCCACCATCGTCGCATCGGGGCTGCCAGGGGAGCAGATCAATTTATCGCCATCGACCAGCGGCGATTCGCAGTATTTCCAGGTCGGCACGGAACCGCCAAAATCATTGAGGAAGCTCTTGCGCCATAATTCTTTGCCTTCGACCGTCGCGCAAATGAGGTCGCCATGAGTTCCCACTGCGTACACGCGATCGCCATCAACCGTGGGGGTACTGCTCGGTTCGTCGTGTTTATCCAATCCTACCTTGATCGACCAAAGTTCATGACCATCGTCGCCGGCCAGACAGATCAATTCCTCGCGATCTTTGCGTCGTCCCATCGTGAGGATTCGCCCGTTCGAAATGACAACGCTGGCGAATCCAGCGCCCAACCCGGAGGTCTTCCATGCCAGCGGCGGCCCTTCCGCGCTCCAAGTCTTGAGTAGTCCCGTGTCGGTTGATATCGCGTCGTTATTCGCCCCGCGCCAGCGAGGCCATTCCCCATTGGCCACCGGATGCGACGACTTCGCTTTGTCAGTTGCCTTCGTGACTGCTGTTTCGAGCGGCGTCCCGGCGAGGCTGGCCCCCGCAGCGACCGACATAAGCAGGATTCCAAACGCGACCACAACGCTACCAAATCGATGATGAGTTCTCATGTTCATTCCATACTGATTGACGACGATTCCGTAGTTTACCCAGTGGTCACATGATATCCACGCGGGGGCCGAAGAGGAAACTTGCCATCAATTGTTCCCGCAACTCGGCTTTCCTGCCCAGCTGAGCCGCCGATCATCCGAACAAATCCATAATCGGTTTGCCAGTTGTCAGGGAGCGTGAAATGCCGCTGGCGTCCTGTGGATTGTTGATCGGGATGTCGAGCGCGTGGTAGATGGTCGCGGCCAGTTCCTCGGGACGCACGGGGTTGTGGGTAGGATGCTCACCGTACTTGTTGGACTTGCCATAAACATTTCCGCCCTTGATGCCCGCTCCAGCCATGATCGCTGAGAAACAGCCGGGCCAGTGCTGACGTCCCGGCGGATCCTGTTTCATCAGGTACGGCGTGCGACCGAACTCACCCGTTACAACAACAAGTGTGTTCTCCAGCATGCCGCGTTCAACCAGGTCGGAAAGCAGTCCGGACAGCGCCTGGTCGAGACGGGGCAAACAGAATCCCATGCCGTAAGAACCGTTGCCGAAAGCGTTGCCCATGCCCATGTTTCCGCCGTGCATGTCCCAACTGCTGCTTGGAGGGCCTTGTTTGTCATGCTCCGCCTGCCCCGCCCAGCCGTTGACTGTGACAAAGCGGACTCCCGATTCCACCATGCGTCTGGCGAGCAGCAGATTTTGCCCCAGCGGATGCATGCCGTAGCGTTCGCGAACCTCGACAGGCTCCCGGTGCAGTTCAAACGCTTCCCGACCCTCGGATCGTGTCAGGCCGTCGTAGGTCTTCTCGCGCATGTCAGACCAGTCCTTCACCAACTGGTCCTTGTCGAACCTGGCGGATTCAAGTCCGCGAAGCAGTCCCTTGCGCTCTTCGAATCGAGCCGCGTCGTATTCGTTGTAGATCTGCGGCGGTTCGAAGTTTGCCATTGCCGGATGGTTGTCCGCCGCGCCGACGAACAAAGGCGCATACGCCGAACCAAGGTAACCACCAATGCCAATGTTGGGTGCGCAAAATACCGGCGGTCCGACACATTTGATGAGCCACGCGTTGGACACAAAATTGCGTGTGCTGGGTTTGTGTTTGGCGATGTGCGATCCGAGGTAAGGCTGCGTGTTTGGCTTGCCCTGCTCGACGCGCTCTGTGGACTGCCCGCTGAGCAGATTGTGCATCGCATCAAAGTGATTGCTGATCGCGCCTGAATGCGACATGGAGTTGATGAGTGTAAAGTGATCGGTCAACTTTGCCAGGCGTGTGTGCATCTCGTTCAGAAGCATGCCCGGGACTTTGGTGGAGATCGGCTCGTACGGTCCGCGATACTCCAGTGGTGCCTCAGGTTTCATATCCCATGTATCGACGTGACTTGGTCCGCCACACAGCAGGACGAAGATGCAGCACTTGTCTGAGGCGACAGCTTTGCCGGAGGCGTCAACCTTGTCGCTGCCAAGCACAACTCCCGGCATGCCGAGACTCAAGGTTCCGAGGCCGCTCGCGATGAGGGCTTGTCGTCGATTCATCTGGAATTGATTCATGCCAAAGAACTCCGCAGTGTCGAGTAAGCCTATGTCGAATTCCGAGTTATCGCAGAAATTGCCGTGGTCGTGAACCAGAAAAGTCCGAATCCAGTGTCTCCACGCAAAAGTCCGCATGGTCAACTGGACGAACCGGCGTCTTCGTCTTCTCAATGTTTTGTCTCACCGACCTGGGTCTGCGGCGTAAACGTTCCAATTCCGTGGTGCTGCACTTTGCGCTTCCAGATTCTGTTGCCGCAGAATACGAAGAGCGTGTCCATGTCCTTGCTGCCGAGAACTCCACGAATCCGCCAGCGAAACTGCGGTCGTTGTAACGCGAGCGGCGCAAAGGATTTACCCTCGGCGAGTCATTGGGTCGAGCGGACCCGTGCGACTGAATCACGCCAAAGGAAGCAGATCTGAGGACAGATCTGCCTACGTAGTCCGACCTGTCTCAGGTCGGATTCCCTGGGCGACGCGATATCCCTGGTAATCCTGTTTCTTCCGCTCGCCTCAGAAAGAACGGAATCTGCACGAACGAAACTGGCGGATATAGCGTAGACCAGTCGAATAACTTCACGCGGGATGTATGCTCCGAGGGATTTGATGCGGTCGTATCACTTTCTTTCAGCCGCGTCTGTTACACCCGTCGAGTCTGCTGGGGATTGAAAAGTTCCGGTAGCGAGGTATTCTCACGACATTCCGTTCTTGTGAACCTCACTATGCGGCCGTAACGTGAATCCGTACGAACCCCCAAGGCAAAAAATAGTTTCGCCGAAGGACGGTCGCGATTGGCTGTCCGTTACTGCGACTGCGTTTTTCGTACTTTCGTTTGTTCCGGTCGCGATGATGCTCTGGGAACTGTGGTACTGGAATGATCAAAACGCTCTCGAGGCGGGCAATCGGACGTACTACTACATGGTCGCAGTTGCTGGTCTCTCGACAGTTTCAGGAATCCTGTTTGGCATACATAAATGCAAATCAATTTCTCGAAAAGCGAATGCGGATGACTCGCGGAAACCAGTCTAAGTGCCCGTGCATAAGTTAAATGGCATAATCACAGGATTCACAATCAGGGGAGTGACGTCCCCGGTCGCCGCAAACCCGACGAGCGGAGCGGTGTAAGCCCTCCGAGTCCAATGCGTGCAACTCGGTGGGCTGACACCCACCGCCCGCCAAGTTATGCCCCAGGACTTACGCATGGGTGCTTATCAACGCATCGAAGCCTGGATAGAAAACCAGATACCGCAGGTCATCGTTTGCGACTTCCGATCGCGTGAGGTCAATGAGACCGTTCGGCTCACGTTCGGTGTATTCGATCTGGCATCCGAACTGCGCGAGCATCTGACGTGCGGCATCCGGGAGCGATGGCTCGAAATTCATGGTTCTTCCTCAATCAGGAACTGTTCGAAAACACAACCGTAGAGCCGACGGTCGATCGGGCTACACCAAACACCGTGTCAATGGGGATTCGGTCCTCTGCAGAACTCAAGCCTGGTGAAGTGAGCCCGCCTGCATGGGCTAATCGTTCGACAGCACTTCCTCCGGATCTTTTTGTGGTGGTTCACTTTTGTCCCATTTGGCAGCGCGGGCTTCTTCGTCCGGATGCAGGAATGGTCGGACGACACGCAGGCCGACTCCCATGGCGTCGGTGAAGTACCAGATGCTTTGCGGCAACTGAGGATCCTGTTGCTTCCATTCCTCATGCGACCCTTCACGGACGGCGCTGCGGAGCATATCGGCCGGATCATCCCATCCGCCGCCGCGGACGATGCGGGGATATTCCATGAGCGGAATGAGAAGAGGATCTGTCGATACCTTGCCGGCGCGAAGTGCGTAGGCGTCCGGAACGTATTGATCCAGGACCCATTCGGCGACGTTGCCGTGCATGTCGTAGAGTCCCCAGGGATTGGGTTTCTTTCCACCGACGGGGTGATAATTGCCATCGCTGTTTTCATCGAACCACGCATACTCACCCAGTTCCGCCGGGTCGTCACCGAAGGAGTATGCGGTTTTGGTTCCGGCGCGGCAGGCGTATTCCCATTCGGCCTCGGTAGGCAGGCGATAATAGCGACCGGATTTCGCGCTCAGCCATTCGCAGAACATTCTGGCTGAGTGCTGCGTCATAGAGATTGCCGGATTCTGTTCCCGGCCCATGCCGAAACTCATGTCGGTGTACGGGGGTGTTGGGCGAGTCACCGCGTCGGCGACCTTGTCGCGCGGGGTCGATGGCTTGCCGTAGGCGGCGCGACGAAGCGAATCAACACGATCGCTCCAGACCTCATACTGGTTCCAAGTGATTTCGAATTTGCTCATCCAGAACGGCGAGATCTCCACTTCGTGCTGCGGGCCTTCGTCATCCTTTCGATTCGCTTCCGATTCGGGGCTGCCCATCTCAAACTTGCCGCCCGGAATCGGGACCATGTCGATCTTAAATGCGGTGTGAGCCAGCGGTTCGGTGTACGCCTTCATTTCGGCGGGCGAAGTGGCGATGGCGTCGGGGACTTTTACTGGCGGCAGTTTTTCTTCGGCGCGTGCAGGATGAATCACGGACATCGCCAGGACCGACAGCAAGGCAAAGAAACACCAGAAAGACGACGGCAGTTTTTGCGGCGTCATGATCAAAAACCTCATTCGAAAGTAAGAGCGGCGGATCGCCGCGTCAATGTTGGCTGGGCGTTTAGGGGTGATTATGCGTCCCCAATCACTGCATTCTGACTCGATCATCATCCTACTCAGGCCAGCGGTCTCTGTCCCGCGAGAACATTGTCGAGCGGCGGAAATTCTAAAACAGGCACGATTGGGTGTCAGCGGCCATTGGCGACCTCGGGCAGCAGTTCCAGGACCGCAAAAATCGGCCGATGATCGGACGCGATGGGTTCGTCGAGAACCCGGCTTTCGACGACGCGCCAGCGGAGGGCAGGGCGAAACATGACGAAATCGATTTGTTGCGCGGGTTTTGACACAGGAATTGTTGGCTGGACATCGTCAGAAGTTCGTGACCACTCTTTCAGCAGAAAATCAAGCGTGGGGCTGCCGATCGTGTCGTTCAGGTCGCCTGCAAGAAGTGCGGGACGGTCGTCCGGATCCTGGATGAGCGTTTGAATCGCTGCTGCTGACGCCAAGCGTTCTGCATCATTTGGACGATAATCAAAATGCGTCGCCAGAAACTTGAGCGACACTCCTGTAGGCAATGCGATGTCGGATTCCAAAACGCCGCGTTGTTCGCCGTTGTCGAAGCAGGGCAAAAGATGATTGCGGCTGCGGATGATCGGGAATTTCGAGAGAATGACATTTCCGTAATGACCACTCTGCAATTTGATGTTGGCACCAAAGACGACCTGCATTCCTGTCAATCGAGCCAGATCATTAGGCTGATCCACGGATTCCGTACGTTCAACTTTTTCATCGACTTCCTGAATGGCAACGATGTCCGGTTGACAACTCTTGATGACGTCCGCGATTCTCGCAACGTCCAGCTTGCCATCGATGCCTTCGGCGTGATGGATATTGTAACTGAGGATGCGCAGAGTGACGGGTTGTTTCTGTGCTTCCGCAATGCACGCCAAACAGTGAGTGGCGATGAATTCCACGATCGGCGTTGAGTCCTCAAGCCCATGCGGATGGTGGTTCACACCCGGTTTCGCGATCAGTGTGATTGAACCACCAAGTGCCTTGTAGCGGTCAGCGACGACGCCCGTGTTTTCATCCCACGGAACGACATCGTCGGCGTCTCCGTAAACGTGCAGCAGCGGGACATTGGCTTTTGCCAGGGGTTCAAGCGAATCGACTGGATTGCCTTTGTAGTCCAGTGCTTCCTGGTCGCTGGCAAAACCATATTGCTGAAGCACCAGATTCCAGTCGCGCGGGCTGCCTTTGCCTTTCCCTTTGCCACCGGGCCAGCTCTTGAAATCGCAGACGGCGGCGTCGGCATAAATGCAGGCGACTTTGTCAGGATTGGCAGTGGCCCAGTTGTAGCAGTACAAGCCGCCGCGACTGAGTCCTACCAGAGCGACCTTCTTCGCGAATCCATGCTTCTGAGTCAACTCCGCGTAGAACTGATTCCAGTGTTCCACGGCTTTGGGAGCTCCCAGCATGTCGGGGACACTCATGTAGACGATGTGAAATCCACGTTTGAGCAGTTCGATGTCCGGTGCGGGCTTGTGACCGAAGAATTCTCCGTGCCAAACCCACGGGCGTCCCTCGACCGCCTGTTTTGGCACCACGACAAGGACCGGTCTATGATCGACTTCAAAGTCAAAGCGATCGAAGCCATTCCATTCTGAACGCTTACCGGGAAATTCCGCTGCCTGAGTTGATTCGTCGTTCGCGCGGCAGATGACCGGAAGACAAGCTGACAGAAACAGAGCCATCGTGGCGATGATCAGGAATTGTTTCCTGGTGACTTGTCCAAATCTGACGGGCATGATTGTGTCTTGCGAATTGTGAACGGGCATTAGGAATCTAGCGATCCGAACTCTGACGTGTTCGGATTTATACTTCACGCGGTGCAGACTGAGGTACTTTCAAAGTAAACGTTTCCGATGTCCCTTCTCCCCCTGGTAAGGGGGAGAAGGTGGCCGACAGGCCGGATGAGGGGGACGACCTGGAATCAATCTGATGAACCAGAAAACAGTGGAATCTTCCCCCTCACCCTAACCCTCTCCCCCCGTGGAAAACGTGTAAAGTTGGGAAATCAATTGCGGGGGGAGAGGGGACAATCGCAAGAAAATCCACAGCATCGTTTCTGACCGCGTGAAGTATAACAACGCCCGAACTCTGATGAGTCCGGCTACAATTACGTTCCTAACTCTGACGAGTTCAACCACGGGTCAGCCATTCTCTGGGCAGCGATGCTTTGCGATGATTTTTCGAGCTGCCCGCAGGCCATCGACGGCGGCGGTGACGATGCCACCGGCGTAGCCCGCGCCTTCTCCGATTGGATACACGCCGGGCAATGATGGTATCTCAAACGTTGCCGGATCGCGATCGATCCGCACCGGCGAACTGCCGCGCATTTCGGGACCGACGAGGACCGCGTCTTTCAAGTATTCGCCCTTCCACTGTTGATCCATGATCGGCAGGCCGGACATTATCGCCTTCAGGATTGACGGTGGGAGCACGGCTGACAAATTCCGCGCCCGCGTGCCGCGTTGGTATGACGAAGGAAGCTGCTCGTTCGGGGCCGGAGTCCGATTCGCCAGGAAATCTTTCGCCCGCTGCACCGGAGCGAAATAGTTTCCACCGGTCATTTCGAAGGCCGCCGATTCGAATTGCCGCTGCACTTGCACACCAGCCAGCGGATGGCTGCTTCCGAACTCACGCGGCTCCAGCGTAACGACCAGCCCGCTGTTGGCGAATGGTGTGTCGTGTCGCGAATTGCTCATTCCATTCGAGCAGAACATGTTCGGTTCCGACACACTGGGAATGACAATTCCGCCG
>JBBQSE010000108.1:0-19174 GCA_038214195.1 Planctomycetales bacterium | reverse complement strand
ACGCCATTCGTGTCGGGAACCGTTTATTTACAAGCGAGTGGGATTTGGGTGCTGTATCGACATTGGAAGACCAAAGCAAGCAGCTCCGGGTCGATGCGTTTATCATGTGCTGAACCGAGCGAACGCGCGGATGCCGATCTTTACGAAGGATGAAGACGTTGCTGCATCGCAAGCGAAGGGGTCGGGAGTCTTTTTCTGGCGTTTGGTTTCGCTCTAATCACCGTGAATGGCTGGTGGCCAGAAAAAAACTCCCGACCCACTTGTGCTGAGAAAGCCGAGGCTCGAACCGGAACGCGGTTGCTTTCGTATTGTCTGATGGAAAATCACTGGCAACCTGGTTGTGTGGCCTCAGGAAGATGATGAGTTGTCTCGCTTTGTTGGCTGGCTGACGCATGTCAATTCACCACAGACAGACGCCGCACTCGCGGCCATCCGCCGCAGCGTCAATCGAGGCTCGCCGTTTGGAGATGAAACATGGGCGACCTCAGGAACCAAAAAACTCGGCCTTGAAATCACCACCCGCCCACACGGAAGACCCAACACCAAATAAACGGTTCCCGACACCTTTTGTGACTCCCTCTAGTTTTAATTTTCCCTTTCTCCTCGATTAAGAGCCGGGAAGGCTGTTTTTGCAATACGGCACTACGGAATCGTCGACCTTCTGGACGGCAACTGACCGGGATCGACGCTCACAACCGGGCCGACAATACCGTACTCAGTGTCGCCGCTCAAGTTTGATTTCGACAGCCCACGGTTTCGTGAATCTTCTCGACGAACATTTCCAAGAGTTCATTCGCATGCGACTTCGGGATCAATCGAGGATCAAAGTGCAGGTTAATGGAAAGGCGTCCCGCGTAAGTGCAGACACAAAACGCCGCAGAAGTCATAGGCCGAATTGGCGCGATGAAATCAACGCCGTCCAGCACCACGGCGCCGATCATAAGCTTGCCGTCTTCGCGTGGCAGAGCAATGCGATTCAGGATCACGCCAAGATTTGACAAGACGCACGACGAGACACATTGATCCTGACGAAGCACGCGATTTCGCAGTCGAGGCATTCGTCGCATCAGTGCATGCGCTGCAATAAACAGGTGACCGAACTGATTGCGCTTAAGCGTTTCCATGTCGGCATGAATCGATCGCAACAGCAAATCGGGATCAGCGAACTGTTCGGAATGTCGTCCAAGGAAAACAGCACTCATGATGTTGGCGGCGGAGAGAGTTTCGTCTTCCGGAGCGCGTTGGTTGATGGGAACAAAGAATCGCAACCAACCAGATTCTAATGGAACTCCGTTTTTCTTCTGCCACGCATTGATCGTCAGAAACAAATCGCGAGCGAGCAGGTCATTGACTGTGACGTTCCTGCTTCTTGCTTCACCAAGAATCTTCGCCGTAGATACGCGATCCAGGTCCCGCGTCGATGGCGAAGGGAATACTCTCACCCCAGCAGATAAGGAATTCTCGGACGGAATACATAATGGCACAGCTGTTCGCGCAAAGAATTTTCCGACGATGTGCAGTCTGAAAACCAGTTGAGGAATCAACCGCAATAGTTTGCCCCATGTCAGGCCAAAACGGTTTCGAAGTGGCAGTCGCTGATTGTTCAACGGACGAAGTGCGACGTCGCTCCCGATTGCGCCGACAATCTTGCCGTAGGAAAGGAGAAGATCATCAATAAGCTGGCACATACCCAGCGCGTCAGTACAGGCATGATGGATCTGCACAACGAGATCGTGCGCTCCCAGGCGATCGACAAGCCAGATGCGCGTGCCGACGGACATCCTCAAGTCGATAAATGATCCCGCAGGATAATCGTTTTCGGAATCCGCAGACCATGGTTCCAGCTTGACAGATGTGCACTCCTGTTCGACCCAATGGTAACCAGCTCTGGGATTGTGACACACTTTGGACCGAATCAGCGGATGGCGTGCCAGGGTTGTCTGTATTGCCGCATCCATGGCACCGAAATCCAGCCTGGAAGAAAATCGCAGTCGGAAGAAGCCGGTCATTGGATATTCGGGAGAATCATCAAACAGCATGTACTCTTCAAATGGCGTAAGCTTGAGTTGCGCCGATTCTTTTGAGGCAGTGACTGACGACATGTCAAGACTTTTTGTCCAAGTAAGCCGCTATTGCGGCGGGGGGGTGATGTGATTGGAATGGTACTGAGAAAGCTTGGCTTTGGGCAATTGTGACTGGTCACACTGTCTGTCGTTGGATGCTCCGTTTGAGGTTTCTGACAGAAAGAGTTTTCCATGACCATGCCGAACAACAACGCATTTCAGAACTGCGGAATCTACCCGAAGAAAGGCAAACGGGAATTCACCTGCAACGTTTCTTCCGGAGACTCGAAGGATCCAGTTCGGCAAGAGCGACGGTTTGCTGGAGATCCTGTACGGGGCAACGGTCAATGAAATGTTCGAAAATCGGTACATGTTCATAAAATCACAACGCGCGTGTCAGGAACAATTTACCGCAGGAAAGCGGCTACATTGACTGGCAGAATTTGCTGGTTCGCGAAGCCCAAAGAATCCTGCTGTTCACCAGTCGATCAAGTCGATCCGCAGGCGCAGTCCCCAAAATCGATTCACTCGGAACAACTCCCGCGCAACCTGGTCAGCTGAGGTTGATCCCTTAGAAAGGGGGCGCGGCGGAATCGATGGTCTTCCGATGAACTGAAGCGGGAGTTTGTCGAAATTCGAGCAGACTTAGCATCAGTCAACCGGACGAGAATTCCAGCTTTGAAATTCAGAGTGGGGCTCAGTCCATCGACGAACGGAATTCTCGCTGCTTATTGTCGGAAATCCACGGAGGGTATTATGCGACCAGCACACCGAGTGTGCTCGGAGATTTTTCAGAGAGTAATCGCACCGACCGCTGTTTGCCTGGCCGTTTTTGGTATCAGCGGATGCGTCTCTGTTTCTTCATCCGACACGGTCTGCGCCAGGAGCTGTGGACCAAATGGTCAGGCCTGCACTGGACAATTGTGTGGATTTGACGGGCAGAATGACGCGCCCCGGGAACTCCGCAAAGTTTCCTTACCGGCCTACGTCATTGAACCACCTGATGTTCTCTTGATTCAAACGGTGAACAACATTCGCCCGGCATCTGCGCCGGTCCACGTTGGCGAAACTCTGTTGGTTCAGGTCAACCGGACGATTCCACTCAGTCAGGTCGAAGAACCCGTCTCAGCACAGTTCAAGACGATCAACGGAATGTACGTGATTGGTTCCGACGGATATCTGAATCTGGGGCCTGAGTATGGCAAGGTTCTCGCGGCTGATCTGCCGCTCGAAGAAATCCAGAACCGCGTGGATTCACACCTGCGACAGTTGCTGACCAATCCACAGGTCCTCGTCACCCTGCCCTCGCCGCAAAACAGGCAGTTTGTCGCCGGACCGCATCTGGTTCGTCCCGACGGGACTGTCGGTCTTGGAATCTATGGCAACGTCTACCTCACCGGATTAACGCTGCAGCAGGCGCGCGTTGAACTTGAACAACATTTGAGCCAATATATTTATCGTCCGGAAATTTCCATTGACGTGCTGGCCTACAACAGCAAAGTCTATTACGTCATTACCGATGGTGGTGGTGCCGGAGAACAGGTCTATCGAATTCCGGCGACCGGAAATGAAACCGTTCTGGATGCCGTTGCCGGGATCAACGGGCTTCCGCCGGTGGCATCGAAGGGATCCATTTGGATTGCTCGGCCATCACCCAACCAGGGTGCTCCGGACCAGGTGTTGACAGTTGATTGGAACGCAATCGCTCAGGGGGCTCAGACGGGAACAAATTACCAGATCCTGCCGGGCGACCGGCTCTATGTGAAGGCCTCGCCGCTCGTCACTTTTGATACGAAGCTGGGCCGATTCATCGCTCCGGTGGAACGACTCCTCGGAATCACGATTCTTGGCAACGGCACAGTGCGGTCGCTGCAGGGCAAGAGTCTCTCTGGAAACAACTGAGAGATGTCAGATAGAATTAAGGGAACGATCCGGATGTTAAAAATTCGCTGCCTAATGGTGGGCCTGATGATCACCGCATCGTGCGGATGGACGACAACCGTGATGGCCCAGTTCGGCGGGTCCGCGCCCCTGAGTCCACCAACGATCAGTCCCTATGTCAACATGCTGCGTTCCGACAGCAGTCCGGCGCTCAACTACTATGGCCTGGTCCGTCCGCAGCAGGAATTCGCACAG
The DNA here is from genome assembly GCA_038214195.1 of Planctomycetales bacterium. Classification (GTDB taxonomy): domain Bacteria; phylum Planctomycetota; class Planctomycetia; order Planctomycetales; family Planctomycetaceae; genus SXXK01. Next base: position 14,975 of record JBBQSE010000108.1, on the reverse strand, counting down.
CAGAATCAGCAACTTGGCCAGGGCCTGCAGAGTCTGCAGATGCAGAGTTCATCCATGCAGCCGTATTCCAGCGGCTACGGATACTCGCAGTTGGGAGCGACAGGTCACCCGGTGATTTTTAATTCGTTCGGCACCAGTCGCTTTTCCGGCGGCTACCTCGGCGGCGGTGGCGGTGGATTTGGTGGTGGCGGCGGTGGCGGCGGATTTGGTGGTGGTGGGTTCGGTGGCGGCGGCAACGCAGGACAGTTTGGTGGTGGTTTTGGGGGTGGTAACGGCGGGCAGTTTGGCGGTGGCCAGTCAGGCTTTGGCGGTGTCGGATCAACGGGTGGTGGCTTTGGCGGGGTGCCGATGGGTTATGGCACTGTTACCGGACAAGTTCCGCAATTTGGTGGCATCGGCAACACCTATCGTCCAGGTCGATAAATTTTCACTCGCACTCCGCAACACGGCAGATAATGGATTGACAAAATCGCATGGCGACAAGGATCTCAGACATGGACGTTCGTGAGTTGAAACAGCTTTTGAGCACCGCTGCAACGGGTTCTCTGATTCTGTTGGGAACGGGTGCTCTGCTGGCTGGGGATCGATGCCACGAGCAGCCATCGCGTCCCCATCTGTCGGCGGCCTGTGCGCCGAACTGGGGCTTCAACCAGACTTGCTGGAGGCGGTTTCCACCGGTACCTGATTGTCCCGGCACAGGCTGTGATCTCACTCAGGAAAGCTACGGAAGTCCGCTGCCACAGCAGCAGATCTACACGCAGGAGAATTCGTTGCTGTTGCCGAGTTCGCAGATTGTGACACCGGAGTACGGAAGCGTTCAGTCGCCGCTCAGTGGCTTTCGCTATTCAATGCCCGGTGCCAGCGGTGGCGCGGCGACTGGAATGCCGCCCCTGCCGTCGCTGGGTAACAGCGCACCATCATCAACGATGCAGCCTCAGTTCTCGACGACGGAACCACTGAACGGACCACCAGCTCCGAACATGGGGAACTTTCCTCCGACGTATGTACCAGGTTCGGGTTCGCCCATCGCTCTTCCTCCGCTTCCGGCACCAATGACGCCCGTGCCGCAGGTTCCGATGCCGGATCAGTCGTCTTTGCAGCGGTCGTACAGGTCGTCTGGTTCGGAGCAACCGCTCACAGGACTCGCGCAGTCGTCCTCGAACAACGGGCAGATGACATCGCGGTATGGAGTTCCCGGGCAGTCAGGCGGAGTTGGCGCTCCAGGGAGCCCTCTGACGAACGCGTTGATCACCAACGCGACATCGATGGGTTCGATGCCGATTGTTGAACTACCGCGTCGCCCAGTTCAGAATTTATCATCGACAGGCGGTCGATACGGAAATGTCTCGCGGTCTCAACAAGTACCAGCACCGAATGTGACGGTACCGGGAATTGGCCAACCCCCAATGACCTTCGCATCGCAAAGTCGAATCATGACCAGCCAGCCGAAGTCCTCTGCATCGTATCGCAGCGGCGCGGCAATGCCGCAGGTGCCAGCAACACCTCTGCCACTGTTCGTACCGGCACCGTTGCCATTGGAGCGGGATTTTCCGACGATTCCGTCTGAGTCGCTTCGCAGCACACCGTAACGATCGGATGCGGAGTTCCAGCTGTGAGGACCAAACGTGCTTCCTGCGTCGCTGATTGCCGCCAAACGAGACCATCGGGAATTGAGCGACGAAGAGATCGCGTTCTTTGTGCGGGGCTTCGCGAACGGCAGCATCCCCGACTACCAAATGTCGGCGATGGCGATGGCCATCTACCTCAACGGCATGACGCCGCGCGAGACTGCGACGCTGACAACTGCGATGTTGAATTCCGGCACGCGATTGGTCTGGCCGAAGGACGGCAGGTCAAGAATCGACAAGCATTCCACCGGCGGAATCGGCGACAAGACATCCTTGATCCTTGCACCGCTGCTGGCGGAATGCGGATTGCAGATTCCGATGCTGTCCGGTCGAGGCCTCGGTGCCACCGGCGGGACTCTCGATAAGCTGGAAGCGATTCCCGGATTTCGCACCGATCTGTCGCTCGATGAGATCACTCAATTGACGCAGTCGATCGGCTGCGTCATCACCGGCGCGTCGGTCGAATTGGCACCTGCCGATCGGACGCTCTACGCGTTGCGGGACGTCACGGCCACGGTTCCTTCGATTCCGCTGATCACCGCGAGCATCATGAGCAAGAAGCTGGCCGAATCACTGGATGCCCTGGTGCTGGATGTGAAATTTGGCAGCGGCGCTTTCATGAAGACGCGTGAACAGGCCACTGAACTGGCGCATTCACTCGTCAGCACCGGTCAGCGGATGGGAGTTCACACCACTGCCCTGCTGACCGACATGAACCAGCCGCTGGGCCGCATGTGCGGCAATGCGGTCGAGGTGCTTGAATCAATCAATGTGCTTCAGGGCGGCGGACCGGATGATGTGCGGCAGCTGACGATTGAACTCTGCGCTGAGTTACTGATCGCCGCAAAGATCGACGCAAACCTGCCAGCCGCGCGGGAGCGGTGCGCGGCTCTGCTGGATAACGGCAGAGCCCTTGAGCGATTCCATCGCATGGTAAAAGCTCAGGGTGGCGATGACGAGGCCACCTTGACTGTCGCGCCAGGATCTGTACTCACCGCACATCGCGACGGAGTGATCTCAGCAGTTGACACGGAAGCCCTTGGACTCGCCATCATTTCACTCGGCGGTGGCAGACAAAAAATGACAGATTCCATCGACCATGCCGTGGGACTCGAAATGCTGGTTCGAATTGGTGACATCGTTGATCGTGGCACGCCGCTTGTGCGGATCTTCTCGAAGCAGCCTGAGTCTGTGACTCAAGTGATATGCAACGCGATAGCAATCAGCGATCAGGGTGAACCAGTGCCTTTGATTGTGGACAGGCTGTAAATCCATGTTCGCTGCGATGGAGCGTTGTGCTACAGCAGAAGTTGTTTGGCTAATTCTGCAGCCTTTTCAGTCGTGGCAAGGTTCAACGCAAGCTGTCGCACGATTTCTCTAACCAGTTGGGCAGCATCGGCGGAGTTTCGCTGTTGCGTCAGAAACTCCCGAAACATGGATGTGGCTTCGTCCGCATCTTTTGATTCCGCGATCGCCAGGCCGTACACGAAGCGTTCATCGGCATCGGACACTTCGCCCAATGAACTGACTCCAGAGGCTTGCAAGCGTTCGCCGACTCGACTTGCCACATCGGTTCGAGCGGTGAAGTATTCGGGCCTTTCCGGGAATTGATGTGCCAGATCAGTGAGCAGGGATACTGCAGCCGGCGCTCGCCCCTGTCTGAACAAGGCATACGCTTGATAGAGATTCGGAATCGATGAATTCACGCGAACGAAACGAGTCGATGCGACATGTCGTTCCAATTGATCCGTGCGGCCTTCCGCATCGGCCGCTTCGATCAACGTTATGATCAGCGACGGAAGATACTCAGCCTGATCATCGAATTGTGTCAGTTGGGAAACCGCAGCGTCGAATTGACCTGTTGCCGCCAGGGACTCCACATACAGTTCCCGAGCATCGTCCGACTCACTGGAAATAAACAACAATTCTTTGGCAACGACAACTGCTCTGCCGTCGAGTTTCAATTCTCGCAACGCCTGGATCAGCGTGTAGTAGGCACCCTGTAACAGTCGCGAATCACCGGATTGTTTCAAGGCGTCTTCGAGCACAATCCGGGCGTCTTCCGGGCGTCCTTCGGCCAGCAGGATGTTGCCACGAAGCATGCAGCTCAGCAAAGCCACCGAGCGATTCTGCGGCAACAGATCGACAGTCGCATGAGCCTTCGCAAATTCGCGTTGAGCGATATGCAGTTCTGTGATTCGGCCCAGCGCGAATTCATCATTCGGGCGGGACTCAAGGCATCGTTGATAATGTCTCAGGGCAATTTCGTGCTTGCCGAGTCTGTGGGCCAGATCGGCGACCCGAGCCATCGACATATAGTCGGAAGCATCCACGGATTTCGACAGCAGTTTGAAGGCCGACGTGACCATTGCAACATCCTGGTTCTGATCCGGCGGGACGGAACGCATGATGAAGTCTGCAAAACTCTCGGCGGAGCGTCTGTCGGCGGAACTATGCTTTGCCGCCGCCCAATAGACCTGACCAGCCTCCTTGATTCGTAAAGTCTTCTCGAGACATCGCGCCTTCACGGCGAGAGACGCCGCGCCGGGCGCAAGCTCGACCATTTTTTCCGCAACTGCCAGCGCGGCGATGTCGCCACTTTTAGTCTGCGCGACTTCCACGAGCCCCCGCCAGGCTTCCGGAAATCCTGGCTTCAGTTTCAGTGCGGTGTTGAATTGCGTTTTTGCATCATCGAAGCTGCCTTTTTGCAGCAGGCAGAAGCCCTTCAAGGTGTGGAGTTCAGGGTCTCGGTGAGCGTCGATTTCGATTTCATCAATCGCGTGCAGTGCTGCGGAAAATCGCTGCAGCTGAGCAGCCGTTCGAAAAAACTGCAATCGGGTTTCCAGCCCTGTTGCTCCATTGAGCATCGCTGCATCGAGCAGATTGAACGCGGTGAGTTGGTTTTCCACGGTGGCTTTACCCTGCAGAACCACCATCGCGTATTCTTCGAGCGCCACTGGATTTTGTGGGAGAAGGCGGACGCATGCGTCGTATTTTGTTCTGGCTTCAGCCAGGTTGCCCTCGGCTGCTTCAGATCGAGCTTCCGCAATCAGACGCTGCGAGATGCGACCCATCTGACAGTCATGCAGGAGCCACACTGACAAACCACCAATCAGCGATGCTGTCACGCCGGCCATCAGCCATTTCCAGCGAATGGAGATATTGAGACTGGACGACGTCATCTCAGTTTTCCTCAGTCGATAAAGATTGTGAAAGAGCCTGAGTGATCTCGGGCAGCGCGGTTTCCAGAAATAGTTTTCCGGTCCCGGTGTCGCTGCCGCTGACTTCGGGGAGCCATCGTTCAGAGACGTACAGTTTGTAAAGAGCGGAAGAGCCGGCGAACGCGATCCGCGGCTGTTCGGGACTCTGCCAACGGCCGTCGGGAGACCAGGCCCAGTAGACGCGGATCAGTGACGGATCGCTCACGGCAGAGTTTGAAAAATCAGCGTAGTGAAATACATGTCGATGGTCACTCACGTTCGCTTCTGTCACATTCACAGCGAAACCGGATTCATGGCCATGGACCTGAAATCCCTGGCCGGAAAAACAGACTGTCGGTGAATGGAGGGAAATCGGCCCCGGAGCGCCGGCGACCAGCAACAGCGTCACTTGAGCTCCGGTTTGCTGGTTGGTGAATTCTCGCTTGATGTAACCTGCGATGCCGCCAATTGTGAGTTCGGCATCCGAGAGTTTCAGATCCACTGAAGTCCAGTCTCCAAAATTCTTCGGAACTGCATCCAGTCGATGAACGGCCTCCACGACGGCGGTATTCGGAATCCAGCGATGAGTCATTAGGCCCTGTACAACGCTGCCCGAAGTGATGAGTATGAAGGCCGAAATGGCCAGTGCGTCCAGTCGTTTCATATTGCTGTTCCTCCAGTGATTGCGGGATTCAGACAAGAGCCGATCGCACGATCAATTGAGAGACTTTGCACGGCGGACGTGTCAATCAACAGATCGACGTACTTCATTTCGAGCCACATCATGATCAGCGCGGCTGGCATCATCAGCCACCCAGCAAGGTCATGAAAGACATGTTCCGCCAGCTCCTGGCCAGCATAAACATACAGCAGTCCCGTAATCGTGACTCGCCCGATGTTGCACAACAAAGCGATCGGCACGGCGCTACAGATCAGCGTCAGGTTGTGTAGCCATGATCGCCGACCCAGCAGAGCCATGGCTGTCGATAGTGCAAAGAACACCACCAGCATACGGAGACCACTGCAGGCTTCCGCAACGCCCAGAACGTGACCTTCAATGTTCAGCAGATTGCCGTTTCGCGTCGCTGCGACACCGAGTGTCTGCAAGGCATACGTCGCAGCAATGCCGGCCAGTTTCTGCAGCGGGTGCGCCATCGAGACTTCCAGCTGATACGGCAGCGGCACCATGAACAGCAGAAAGAGGATCGACGGCCAAACGACGGCAATCAGCCAGCGTCCACCGAGGATCATCGCGATGCCAAAAAGAACCGGCAACAGACCGACCGCCTGCAACCAGTCGAAAGCAATATACGACCCTGCGGCATAGAGCAGCAGGCCCGCGACGATCCAGATCAGGCCACTGGGCATCGAGGCACACGGCCTTGAGCTAATCTCCTGCCGACGAAACCACGCGATTGCAATGGCCAGCACGGGCACAAAGAAGCCGTGAGAATACTGTGGATCATTGCTCCAGCGAGTCATCAGCTGCGACAGCGCGGGCCAAAAGGCCCACACCGTACACAGCAATAAGGCTCCCGCGTGCGCAGTCCATCGTCGAGTGATTTCGAACGATGGAATTTCCACTTTTGCGGTGAAAATCGGCGTCAACATCGAATCCTCTTCCAATTCGCGTCGTCAAGTAGACGGCATGAATGACTTTGGGGTGTTAGCCGCATTAACTCTCGTTCCAGGGCTCCAGCCCTGGAACGCACTGCACTGGAGGCTCCTGCCTCCAGCGACAATCTCGCGAGGCAGGAGCCTCGGAACAAGGACATCAATCCGCACCGCGTGAAGTATAGATGCAACGAGGGGATTCGTTGGTGAACAGAAAAGCAAGCAAACGTCGCAGAGATTATTCCGTTGTCGATGCTGCTCGACGACGTCGGCGAGCATACAGCAATCCAGCCGTCCCAAGTCCCATGAGCACCATGGAGGCTGGTTCGGGCACTGCCGGCGTTCCACTGCCTGCCGAAGTTCCACCTCCGCTGGTACTGCCGCCGGACGTCGAACCGCCTGATGTGGGTGGTGACGGTGGTGGTGTCCAGAACCACGAGTTGTTTTTCTTTGCTTCAGCGTTCGATGTCAGAGCGAACGCCAGAATCATGGCGATCATTAATGTTCGAGTTCCAGGTACCTTCATTGAGCTTTCTCCTAATGAAGTGACGAATGATTTGGCTCCCACAACCGAAGTCGGCAAAACAGCCCGATTACGGTTGGCACAGCCCTTCTGTATACAACCTCTCGTGTCTGCTTTCAGAGAGATTCTTAAGCGTTCACGAATAACCTGGCAGAGCGAGGGCAGTTCGTACGGACGATCAACGTCTGTTGCAAAAAGGCAACATCGCGGCTGGCAACGCAGAAAGCAGGTCGGCGAGTCCCGCTGTCAGGCGAGCGGCGGAAAAGGAATTACCAATTCCCAAAGCTGCGGCCAGACAACCATTTGCCATTCGATCATGCTGAAGAATGCAGATCTGGGACAGATCTGCCTACGTTGTAGTCCGACTTGTCCCAAGTCGGATTCCTTCGGTATGGCAACATCTTTTTGGTAGACAGAATTCTGCCGCTCGCATTATCTGGCTCCGGCACGTGAATCTTACGTGGTTTCATTGCGGCGTGGTGCGGGGATCGAGAGCAACTCCTGACTCAGCACGTCAGTGAGTGTTGCTTCCACGCGTTGGAGGATCTCAGCAACGAGAGCGCCATCCATCACGCGATGATCGTAGGCCAGCGTAACTCGCGATTTACCGTTCTGGTCGAGGGGACCAAACGTGAGGCAACCGGTATGAATCGACGGCGGCAACTGAATCTCAGTGCCTCGGCCAGCGAGCGTGGAGAGGAAAAACGTGCCGAGGCGTTTCGCTCGGGACGCGGTCGCGATGTTGATGTTCCACCACCAAATCATTCGGCGAAGAATCGTCGGCACGCGCGCGAGCTGAAGCTGCTTCCGAAAAACTTCCTTCGTGTCTCCGTCACGAAATCTGTTAATCGACCGCTGAATCTCGATCAGAGACCTGGATTCCGGAGTTCTAATCTGTCCCCAGAACAGCCATAGCTCCGTGCCAATCTGTCGCTGCACGGTCAGTGTCGCGGTGCTTGACGGATGCTGATACAGATGAGCCCACGGCCACCGATACCACGTCTGCCGAAGTTCGGGCACATCCTGAGCCACAAGAGCGTACGCTTTAAGAAACAATGCTGGCCAGGAAACTCGCTCGGGACACGCATCGCGGGCGGCGGAAACCTTTGCCAGATTCATCAGACGATCATGCGCACACAGCGGTACTGCCCGATTGAAGTATGTCAAATCCCAGCTCAAACGACGACTGGCCGGGACTTTCAATCGGCGACCGTTCCGTGGATCCGTCATGCTCAATGTACTCCGTGTTCCGAACCATGAGTCTCGGAAAATGACGCTACGCATCGACCCGTCTATTGTTGTGGTATCAGCCGGAACGCGCTAGCGTCCGGTTCTGTGAAAACCGTGAGCTAGCGCTCTGCGGCTGATTCCGTCACGACACTTATTGATCGCTCGATGCTAAGCGAAAGCGACGTAACAAATTCACGATGTAGAAGCCCGGCTTTTCAAAAAAGCCGGGCTTCATTGACCAAATGGTCAGTCTGCTTTCGTGACTGTCGCTAAAACGTCCCATCCGAGGTCACAATTTTGCAGTCGGGCAGCTTCTGCTTTAAAGCCTGGGCTCCGTTTGCCGTACAACTGGTACCGTTGACTTCAAGATACTTGAGAGTCTTGACAGCAATCAGAAAATAAAGCCCCTGATCAGTGATGGGTTTATTGTTGCCCAGACGCAGTTCCTCAAGCGAGTCGTGGCCTTTGAAGAACGCGTCCATACCGGCGTTGGTGATTCCATTTGCTCCGGCGTTCAGAATCTTCAGGTTCGGAAATGACTTGAAAACAGTGGCAATGCGCTTGTCTTCCACAATGCCCGCTCCATAGACATTTAAGTCCTCCAGCGACTTCATTCCCTTGATTGCCAACAGACCCTCGTCTCCAAAATTGGTCTCACCGACGTTGAGTCTTTTAAAAGACGCACCGAGTCCCTTGAATGCGGCTCCCTGCACCTGCGTAAATGCTACGTTCAGTTCTTCCAGAGACTTCATCTGTTTCATCGTCAAAATCGATGTGCTGGTGATCCGGGTGCGCATCAGATCCAGTTCTCGAATCGGCAACTTTGAGACTGCGGCAACCGTGGAATCATCTGCCGCTGTTGATGCCAGATTCAGCACCTGCAGATTGGAGAACTGCCCCAGCGCGGGGCCGGCTGCGGCAGTGATGAGTGTTGCGTTCAGGTTCAGCGATTCGAGGCTTGTCAGGCCTGTCAGGCTGCCGACGACCTGGTCGTTGGTGACTGAACCAGCGATGTCCAGCGACTTGAGCGACGTTAAATGTCCCAGCAGCGACAATTCTTCGGGACGCAACTGAGTTCCATGCAGCGACAGTATCAACAAATTTTCCATTGCCCGGAGATAGTTCAGGCCCGCCGCGCTCACCTGGCTGTTCTGAATGGACACTTCGGTAATCTCTGCGGCGGCTTCAGGTTGCGATGTGACTTTCGCGAGAGCGCCATCGGTGACCTGCTCGGGCCGCAGGCTGCGAAATTCTGCAACTAATTCCTGCGGTGTCGGCGGCACGGGCGCAGGCGGTGCGATTGGTGCCTGGACTTGAGGAACCTCGGTTGCAGGAGTGGTTTGGGTCGCAGACTGGTCACTTCCATCGACACCCGATTTTACATCATTCACAACCGATTTGACCTGATCACATCCGGTCAAAGTCGCGAGCGCGACCAGCAACACCAGCAGTTGACTTCTGGCAAAAAACAGAACACAACATCTCATCGTACGGACTCCAAAAAAAGAACTGAGGGAAAAACCCGCGCGGATATTCTGCAGCCCGTCGCGGCTTTGAACAAGTGGCTTGGATAGAACTTCACGACGTTGCGTCGGAATATTTCCTGACGCAGCCCTCGCAAGCTTGAAGGCAGTGCGAAATCCTCTCAGCGTTACGAGAGTAACAGTTCAGGCCATTGAGCCGATTTTGTTCCGGGGACAGGCCAATTCTCCAGCGATCGAAATGTGAAGACGACCGACTGCTTGGATTCCGGTGAAAAATTTCGGGTCGCAGAGTGAAAACAGCGCGCGTGAAAAAACAGCACGTCGCCAGCCTGCAGTTCGACCGGAATTGCCCGTTCGAGCAATGGCTGATTCTCATCGAGATCGGTTCGCAGAAACAATTCGTCGTCCAGTCGATTTCGTTCTGCCCGCTTGTGGTGCGTCCCCGGCAGAACTCGCAGACATCCGTTGTGCAGATTTTCTTCCCCCAGAGCGATCCAGATGTTGACCAGATCTCCCGTCGTGAAATTCCAGTAGCGAGTATCCTGATGCCAGCCCGTGTCACTGCTGAATCGCGGTTGTTTCGTCATAATGCAGTTGTGGTGCGCGAGTGGCATGACGATGTGCGGCCCCAGCAACTGCTGAAGGCGATTCACAAGATATGGTTCTTTCACCAGCTTCGCAAAGATCGGATCACGACTAATGGCCTGACGCAGACGTCGCGCTGTCCGTCCGCCTTCGGCGTCCAGCGATTCCGGCGCGCCGGGGTAACTCAGTTCCGCTTCGTATTCAATATCGCCCTGATGCGCCGCCAAATCCCGCTGAGTGATCCGCCGCATCGTGTCGATGCAGTCTGCAGGGACCAGGCCCCGGACAACGATGTAACCATCACGGCAGAAGGATTCGACTGCAAGAGGTGTGAACTCAGTCGTGTTCGATACGGTTGTTGTCATGATTCGAAACTGGAACTCGGTTAACTCACAGTACAATCGTATTGAAATCCACCAGTGTCTTGTCTGCCAGACAGTCACGGTTCGTGATTCTCACACGCCGCCATAATCCCGCAAGCCGCCGCCCGTTGAATTCTCATGTGAATACGCTGGAATGTCACGATCTGTCGCAATTCAGGAAGTTTTGATCTAAAAAGCCGTTCTCTTTCAATCTTTGTGGCATCCGCGGGCCGCCCGAATCGCCGCCAGTCAGCCCCGTCTTAAGGCGAATCATGTTTGACAAGATCTTCGGAAAAAAGGGAACTTCACATCAGAAGACCGACATTACAAAGCGGTTCAATCTGCTCGGTCGAGTCGGGCAGGGAAGTATGTCCAAAGTCTGGCGCGCGACTGATCTGCAATCAGGAAGAACCGTGGCTCTCAAGGTTCTGGACAAGGAAAAGACGGCGAAATTTGAATCTCGCTTTCAGGGACTCAACAAGCCATCCGAAGGTGACGTTGCCCTGTCGCTCCATCACCCGAATATCGTAAAAACAATTGAGGTCGGCTGGACGCTTGAAGATGAAATGTTCCTTGTCATGGAGTTTGTCGAAGGTGTTGGTCTTGCGCTGCTGGTTGATCTGCAGAACGATGAGATGAAACGCTATCGACTGCGATACATGATTCAGATCGGTGAGGCGCTGAATTATTTTCATCAGCAGAACTGGATCCATCGGGACATCTGTCCTCGCAACGTCATGATTGCGGACGATAAAACAGCAAAGATGATCGACTTTGGGTTGGTGGTTCCCAACACACCCAACTTTTGCAAACCCGGCAACCGCACGGGAACCGCCAGCTACATGGCTCCGGAGTTGATCAAGCGTCAGACCACTGACCAGCGACTCGACATCTTTTCGTATGCGGTCACATGCTTTGAAATGTACACAAAGCGATTTCCATGGGACGCCGCGATGACCATTGACGCAGTGATGCATCACATCAACAAACCGCCTGTGCCACTGACTGATCTTATTCCAAACGTGGATAAACAGATTGCCGCCGCGATCATGAAGGGCCTGGAAGCTGATCCTGATCTCCGCTGGCAAAAAGTCACCGACATGGTGGCCGAGATTCGCGAGGCTGAAGCCCGACTTGTCGCCGCCGCCCGCAAAGCCGCTGCCGCGAAATCAACGCCAGCGAAATCGAAGTCTGATTCGAGCGCGGCCTCAGAGAAAAACAGTCCAATGCCCGAGGCTTCCGTACCCGGTGCCGCCGAAAAATCGGACTCTGGAAAATCCGCCGCAAAGAAGAGCACAAAGAAGAAAAAGAAATCCGCCGACGACGATGTGGATCTGGACGAAATGTTTGGCGACTAGGATGAGCCAGAAAACCGTTGATTTTTCCGCCTCACCCTGGCCCTCTCCCCGCCCGTGGAAAACGTGTCAAGTTGGAAAATCAATTGCGAGGGGAGAGGGGACCATTGCAAGAAAATCCACAGAATCGCTTCTGGCTGCGTGAAGTATAGTTGTATCCGCGGTGACTTGGCAGACTCGCAAATCACGCAGAGCTTGCTACTTTGGTGGGCAGACTCGATCCTGGCAGGATCGCCTGCCGCTTATGAACAGCGGGAGCAGGTTCTGGCCATTCCACCACTCGTCGCTTTTCAGGACAACATTCTCATGCCGCTGAAACTGCAAATACGGCTCTTGTTTTCACTTGTTATCATCATGGCTGGCGTCTTTCTCAGTCGCCCGTTGACGGCGGCGGATCGACCGAATGTGATCCTTGTCATGACCGACGATCAGGGATATCCGCCGCTCGCCAGGCTGGGTCATCCGTGGATTAACACGCCGAATCTCGACGCGCTGCACGACAAGAGCACGCGGTTCGACAGATTCCTCGTCTGTCCGACCTGCAGTCCCACGCGATCTGCACTGATGACCGGACGCCATTCGATGCGAAATGGAATCACGCATACGATTCTCGAAAGGGAACGGATGACTCTGGATGCCGTGACACTGCCACAGACGCTCGGCAAAGCTGGTTACACATCGGCGATTTTTGGCAAGTGGCATCTGGGCGACGAAGAACCGTATCAGCCTCACAAACGCGGATTCAATCACACGTTCATTCACGGAGCTGGTGGTATCGGTCAGGCCTACGACTGCAGTTGTGCAGATGTGCCGAACAATTCGTACTTCGATCCAGTTGTCCGTATGAACGGCAGCTTCGTCAAGACGCGCGGTTTCTGCACCGACGTCTTCTTCGATGCGGCGATTGATTGGATCGGCTCGGCGAAAAAGGACGACGCGCCGTTCTTCGCCTACATTGCGACAAACGCGCCGCATGGTCCGTTTCTGGCTCCGGAAGCGAGCAAGAAACGATTCCTGGACCTTGGCTTCGGCGACGAGCAGGCCGCGTTTTACGGGATGATTGAAAACATTGATGACAACGTCGGACGACTGCTGCAGCATCTCGAAGAATGGGATCTGTTCAAGAACACGGTCGTGATTTTTATGTCGGACAACGGCATGACTGGTGGCGGTTCCGGAAAGCTCGGCACACCGCTTGGGCACACGGCCGACGGTAAGGACATCATGCCGTACAACTCAAACATGCGCGGCCTGAAAGGATCGCCGGACGAAGGTGGCGTGCGAGTTCCATTCTTTGTTCGCTGGGACGGCCACTGGCAGGCCGGTCGCGACATCGATCGCATTGCTGGCGACATTGACGTCTTTCCAACCATCTGTGCGATCGCTGGCGCAGAATTGCCAAAAGATCAGGTGGAAGGACGCAGTCTCCTTCCGTTGCTGGATGATGCAAAAGCCGCGTGGCCGGATCGGTACCTCTATACGCATGTCGGACGCTGGAAGACTGGCGAGGAACCAAACGACTATGAGTGGAAGGGTTTCAGTGTGCGGAATCAGAAGTTTCGGTTCGTCAACAACAAAGAATTGTTTGATATGGAGTCTGATCCAGGCCAGACGAAAAACGTGATCGAGGATTTCCCGGAAGTCGCGGCCGAGATTCGGAAGGACTACGACGCATGGTGGAAGAAGACGCGTCCGATGATGGTCAACGAAACGGCACCGATGTCGAAGACTCGACCATTTCATGAGTTGTACAAGGCGCAACTCGCGAACGGCGGGATTCCAGACTGGACGCCGGGGACACGATAGTCAGGAATACTGTAGCCGGACTCGTCAGAGTTCAGGCCGGGAGCGTGTCAACCTCGAAACCGAACTCTCACGAGTTCGGCTTCGACTTAGTGTTACTGCTCACGACAAGACCGCCACTGGCTGAGCGGAAGGATGGACGATCATCCGCCGCAGATCGTTCAAATCGATATCCGTGTTGAGTCGCACGCATTAGATTGCGGCACCAGCTTGAATTCCGTGGCGAAAGGCCATCGACTGGTCCGTCCGATCCACAGCCCAACATTTCAATCCGCGCTCCGCGTGCGGGGCGAAAGGTCGGCTTTCCGCTTTCAGCTTTCCGCTTTTGGTTCGTTTCAATCCGCGCCCCACGTGCGATGCGAAAGTCGTAGGATGGGCATCCCTGCCCGTCGTGTTGTGGTTTCAATCTGCGCCCCGCGTGCGGGGCGAAAGGTCGGCTTTCCGCTTTCAGCTTTCCGCTTTTGGTTCGTTTCAATCCGCGCCCCGCGTGCGATGCGAAAGTCGTAGGATGGGCATCCCTGCCCGTCGTGTTGTGGTTTCAATCTGCGCCTCGCGTGCGGGGCGAAAGGTCGGCTTTCCGCTTTCAGCTTTCCGCTTTTGGTTCGTTTCAATCCGCGCCCCGCGTGCGGGGCGAAAGGATTCGCGAGCTGTCCAGATCCGCGCGAAGCTGCTCGTTTCAATCCGCGCCCCGCGTGCGGGGCGAAAGATTGCAAACTGCATCGCGACCGATGCGCACTGCAAGTTTCAATCCGCGCCCCGCGTGCGGGGCGAAAGCACATTCCAGCCACAAGTGGAGTGCCGTCCGAATGTTTCAATCCGCGCCCCGCGTGCGGGGCGAAAGGACGGCGCGGGCGTCCTGATTGGCGGCCGCCTTGTTGTTTCAATCCGCGCCCCGCGTGCGGGGCGAAAGGACGGCGCGGGCGTCCTGATTGGCGGCCGCCTTGTCGTTTCAATCCGCGCCCCGCGTGCGGGGCGAAAGCTCGCACGCGATCACATCCTTTCATGGTCAAACGAAGTTTCAATCCGCGCCCCGCGTGCGGGGCGAAAGGTTGGGATTGCTGCCTTGCTACGTTCTCGGACTGACGTTTCAATCCGCGCCCCGCGTGCGGGGCGAAAGAAGGACAGCCGTTTGAACGTCGCTCACGTTTGTTGTTTCAATCCGCGCCCCGCGTGCGGGGCGAAAGACTGAGG
>JBBQSE010000107.1:0-19198 GCA_038214195.1 Planctomycetales bacterium | reverse complement strand
ATGCTCTGCGGAAGGTTGTGGTGCCGCAAACGACAAGTGCAGATTTGTATTTGGCGCTTTCCAGACCCGACACGCGGGCACAATTGCTGGAACGGCTGACTGGGCAATTGACGATTGGTGAGTCGTGTTTCTTTCGGAATGAACATCACTTTCGCGCACTTCGCGAGCATGTCGTTCCCGAGATCCTGCGTACGAATGCTGAGCAGCGACAGATTCGGATCTGGACCGCTGGCTGTGCGGGCGGTGAAGAGCCGTATTCGCTGGCCATTCTGTTCGACATGATGCTGGGCACTCAGGCCAATTGGAACGTTTCAGTCCTCGGCACTGATCTGAATCCCGACTTCCTCGAACGCGCCCGCGAAGCGTGTTATCGAGCGTGGTCATTTCGACAGACAGACGTGAATCTAAACACCAGCTATTTTAGGCGGGAAGGTGATTCGTTTCGACTGGTTTCCAGAGTCCGCGACTGGGTGCGGTTCGCGTATCTTAACCTGGTGAAGGATGTGTATCCGTCGCCGCTCACCGGTACGCTTGGTCTGGACCTGATTCTCTTTCGCAACGTTGCAATTTACCTGAAGCCAGAAGTCACGCGGGCAATCATTCAGCGGTTTCATCAGGCGCTTCGACCAGGAGGCTGGCTGTTATTGGGCGAGACCGAAGTCAGCGCGATTCCAACGGAGGGCTTCACGCCACGGCGGTTTGAGAACGCTACGCTGCATCAAAAAACGTCTGACAGTGTCGAGATGAGCACGACATCAGGGACGGCGACGCTGCCAGTCCTCGCCGATGTCGGTGATGTGCGGCCCGTTTCCATTCCGAATGTGCCATCACTTCCCGATTGGCTTCCGTTGCCCACGCGACGCGAGAATCGTTCAGAACCGGGCGAGTTGCACGGGCAGGATTTGACTCTCTCCACGGAACCGCCGATCGCTCAACTTTCGGCGCGAGAACGCATGGCACGGTGCCTCATACAGCGCGATTTTGCTGGTGCGGAAACAATTATCGATCGACTGACAGACAAGTCCGATCGATCACAAATGCGATTGCGGTATGTGCGCGCGCTGATGTCCTCAGCGGAAATTACGCGAGCTCGACAGGCCCTGGAGACGTGTCTGAAAGAAGAACCGCTGTCGATTGAAGCTCAGTTGTTGAAGGCCAGTTTCGCGGAGGAGGCAGGTGCCCTGGACGTCGCGGAACAGGCTTGTCGGCGAGCCTTGTACATCGACCGCAATTGCACAATGGCTCATTTCCATCTGGCGCTGGTGCAACAACAGAAAGGAGACTTATCGGGAGCCAGACGCAGCCTGCAGACGACTCTGAAACTGATTGAAGTAAGGGAATCACATGAGCTTGTCACTTTTGGAGAAGGTGTCTGTTATGGTAGATTGAGGGAGATGATTTCCCTGCTTTTGTGATTACTGATAATCAATGGCGATTCCCGGACCCCAACGTCAATCCATTTTCACAAATTAAATTGCAAGTAACTTTTGATGGATGAAACCATCGATAACTCTGTTTGGAATCTACTCCGTACTCGCATGAACGAAGGGTCCGCCATGCAATTGCAGAAAAACGATCCCAAGGCTCTGGCTGAGAAGCTGAAGAATCGAGCACGTATCCTGCGAGGTCGCGCGGAGCAACAGACATCGACGGAGATTCCGCTCATCTTTCTTGCGTTCCATAAGACTGGCGAACGTTACGGCATTCCGATTGATGACGTCCTGGAAGTGCAGACACTCGATCAGTTCACGGCGATACCGCGCACCCCGCCGTTCATTCCAGGGGTCGTCCACTGGCGCGGGGCAATCCTCGCACTATTTGATCCGGGCAAGTTCTTTGGTGTGGCCGAAACCGGTATCGCCGACAAGCATGTGTGCATTATTGTGGAAGCTGCCCATCGACGCATCGCAGTGCTCACGGGCGAAGTGGACGATATTCTCAGTGTCCCTCGCCACGAAGTGAAACCTCCTCCACCATTACCCGGTGATCTTCCCGCAGATTGGATACTGGGCGTTCATGATGAGAACCGGCTAATCCTGAGACTGGACCTGATTCTGCAGGATCCCCGACTGGAAGACTGGAAGAACGAATAAATTTTTGCTTGCGGATTTGCGTTTCTGACTGAATCCCGCATCGAAACGACGCAGTTGCAATTAAGAATTGAAAACCATCTTATTGGGAATGCACCATGTCAAAAAACCTCACAACGGTCAGGAAAGTTGGATTGGGATTTGGCCTGCTCACACTTGTTCTCGTCGCCGCGGTAGGTTTGACGCTCTGGCAGGTATCGCGAACTCAGGCCATCACTCATCAACTGGTCAATCAGTCCTCGCCGATGACCGAGGCCAGCCTGAAAATTATAAACGGAATAAACTATGGCGTTTCACAGCTTCGCGGCTGGACTTTGCTGGATGATGAGAAGTTTAAGACGAATCGCGCCATGGCCTGGTCCGATTGGATTGAGCCCTCGCTTGCAGAATTGAAGAGGCTCGTTGAGGAGTCTGGTAATCAGACGCAGAAAGACCAGATCAAACTGGTGGAAGAAAAAATGCGGGAGATGAAGGACCTTCAGAAGCAGGTGGAGGATATTGTACGAACCGATAAAAATTTTCCGGCAACGGAGTTGTTCACAGCCCAGGCGGCACCAAAGGGCAACGAGATCCTTGCCGCTATCACGATGATGATTGAGACCGAGAGCAAACTGGAAGCAACAGTGGAGCGAAAAGAATTGCTCTATCTGTTTGCCAATTTCCGGAGTTCGTTGGGCAATGTCATGAACTGTATTCGCGACAACCTTCTGTTCTCCGGCGACTCGGGACTGCCGAGATTTGCATTGCTCTGGCAGGAAAACGGGAAGCGCTTTGACGAAATCGAGTCGCACGCCGACCTGCTGATGGGAACGGAGGCGCAGCAGTGGCAGCGGCTCACGGGCCTGCGGTCGGAATTTGAAGGTTTGGCTACAAAGGTGCTGGAATTGCGAAAATCAGACAATTTCAACGTCGCAGTGTCAATGATACGCGACAAGGGGACACCGAATGCGAGATTCGTACGGGACACCCTGCAGAAATTCATTTCTGACCTCGAACCCCGGAATCAGGCAAATCGAGAGTCACTCGTCAGCATGACCGCAGTGCTCATGACGCTTGAGTGGACTCTGCTCGCCGTGGGAGTTGTCATCAGTGCGGGCCTGGCAACTTTGATCATTCGGAATGTGGAACGGTCAATTGCCGACGTGATGGCATCGACACAGGAAGTGGGCACCTCTTCGACCGAGATTTCTACCGGGTCGCAGCAGCAGGTTGCCAGTCTCAACGAGACCGCAACGTCATTGAATGAGATTACATCGACCGCCGAGGAGTTCAAAGCCACCATGCAGGAGTTTGCCGACCGGGCGCGCGCTGTACAGGAGGCTGCAGTCGAAACGGCTCAGCGATCCAGAGAAGGACGTGCGCTGGCGCAGCAATCGGCATCGCGGATCGAGCAGGTGCGAATGAATTCGCAGTCGGCAGGCGAGAGTGTGCTGAATCTGGCGGAGCAGATGCAGCGCATTGGCGAAATCACTGCGACAGTGAATGAGATCGCCGAACAGACGAAACTGCTCGCGCTGAATGCGTCGATTGAAGCCGCGCGCGCCGGTGAAGAAGGCCGGGGGTTCGCGGTCGTCGCCACGCAGGTGCGTGAACTGGCCAATCAATCGAAGCAGGCGGCCGGCCGCATCGAATCGTTGATCGGTACGACTCAGAAATCGATGCAGGAAGTCGTGGGCAAAATCGAAGACGGAGGTCGGCTGGCGGATCAATCCACAGAAATCGTACGCAGTATGACAGACTCGTTCGACAGAATCGCCAACGCAATTTCACAAACAACCGAAGCGATGACGCAAATCACAACCGGTGCCAAACAGCAGGAACAGGGCATCTCACAACTTGTCAGCAGCATTACAGAAATTGACAGTGCGTCCAAAGAATCACTCGCCGCCTCACAGCAAACTCTGCGCGCGATTGTTTCCATCGACACACAGATCAAGAGATTGAATGAAACGATGGCCAGCTTTTGATTCATCATTCGAAAATCGAAAATCGAAAATACCATGACCGATCCGATATTCGACATTTTTCGTGAAGAGGCCCGCGAACATCTGGGATCGCTGGAGAGGGGATTTCTCGATCTGGAATCTGCAGAAGTTCAAGTGCGTCGACCACTGATCGACAATCTTTTCCGGCATGCGCACAGCCTGAAAGGCGACGCGCGGGCGATTGGCGTGGGTCCACTGCAGTCAGCGTCGCAGATTCTGGAAGATACCCTGGACGCGATGCGCGGTGCCCCCGAACAGATCAACCTCGAACTCATCAATCAGGGACTCGCCCAGCTGGATCTGGTCCGCCATGCCTATCAGACCTGGGAGCACAGCATGGACGCTGACGTTGCGTCTGAGCAGGATATTCAGTCAGAGATCAAAGCATTTCAGGCGGAGACAGCCTCTCCTGTTCCGCTGGCGACTCCGGTGCCCGATTCACTCGACGAACCAACGCCACAGCGTACCGCTCAGCCACAAAGTGCCGCACCACCGGCGTCGGCAGCGTTGTCACAGGCGGAAGCCGTTCCGGCGGCACCGGAAGTGACGTCGGCCACGCACCGCGACGAAAACTTCACCGTCCGAGTTCCTTCTCAGCGTCTGGACCGGATGCTCAACCTTGCTGGTGAAATTCGCATCTCGCAGCGAGTTTTCGACAATATCGAGGTTCGCCTGAGCGTCCTGCACGACTCACTGAAACAACTTCCACTGGGGAGTCGTCATCGACGGTCAGTCTCAGACACCGAGGTCGCTCAGTTGCGTGCGGCGCTCCTGAACTGGCAGTCACAGATGACAGATCAGCTGCGACACGTCGAAAGCGAGCTGCGAAAAAAAGCAACACGCGAAGAGTTGCTTGTCAAATCGCTGGAATCTGACATTCGCCACGCGCGACTATTGCCACTCACCATGCTGACAGATTCTCTGCGCCGACTGGTGCGGGATCTGGCACAGTCGCTCGGCAAGTCGATTCGCTACGACGTCGATGTCGGCAAGATTATGCTCGACAAGGCCGTGATTGAAGCGTTGCGTGAGCCCATGCTGCACTTGATCCGGAATGCCGCCGATCACGGACTGGAGCCGCCCGCCGAACGCCAGGCCGCTGGCAAGCCGGAGGAGGGGCGAATTCGAATTGAAGCGACGCGGCAGGGCGAATCGGTGGCGATCCGGATTTCTGACGACGGACGCGGCCTCAATTATGACAGAATTCGAGAGCGTGTCCGGCAGATCGGCGGCATTGATGAAAGTGACCTGCTGGCACTCACGCCGCAGGAGCTGTCAAAGTTCCTGTTTGAGCCGGGATTCAGCACTGCGAATGCGGGTGACATCTCAGGCAGAGGCGTTGGCCTGGATGTCGTTCAGACGAAAGTACGTCAGTTGCATGGCAC
This sequence comes from Planctomycetales bacterium, assembly GCA_038214195.1. Taxonomy (GTDB): domain Bacteria; phylum Planctomycetota; class Planctomycetia; order Planctomycetales; family Planctomycetaceae; genus SXXK01. The sequence goes on along the minus strand of JBBQSE010000107.1, from coordinate 13,738 downwards.
ACTGGTTTTGGTCCCGGGATCTGGTGTCGCAGACACGGGATCATCGCCCCGGAATTCCGATCGAGTGGAATCAGGCACTACGTTTGTGATCAGTGTCCCAGTGACGATTTCAACGGTGCGAATTCTGACTGTCTTATCGGGAGGACAGTATTACGGCATCCCCACATCCGCAATCGTCCGCACCGGGAGCGCCACTGAGCAATCGCTGCGTGAACTGGAAGGGAGTCTTGTGCTGTCGATTGAGGGACAGCCTGTCCGCTGGGTTCCCTTGTGCGATCTTCTCGGAACGTCTGGTAGAACACCGACCAACAGTGCCGTAATGCGTCCCTATTTGCTGATCGGAAATGAGAACCGACACGTTGCCGTGGTTGTGGATGATCTGGAGGATGAATCGGAAGTGTTATTGAAACCACTCGGGTTTCCGCTGAGTGGACTTGCGGGAATCATCGGCGGAGCCGTGCGTCCGGACGGATCGATCCAGGTGGTGCTCGACATCGCCAACGTGGCTTTCGGCAAGCCGGAGCATCGCGAGGTGCGTCAGGGGCGTCTGCCGCGTGTCAGCGGTCGAATCATGGTGGTCGATGATTCTCCGACGACACGCATGATGCTCCGCAATGTCTTCACTGCGGCAGGCTACATGGTGCGAACTGCCTGTGATGGTGTGGATGCGCTGGAACGCCTGCGGACTCAACTTGTGGATCTTGTCGTCAGTGATGTGGAAATGCCGCGCATGAACGGGCTCGACCTGACACGTCACGTGAAAGCCCGACTTGGACTACCCGTGATTCTTGTCACCGGCAGAGAAAAGGAAGAACACCGGAGAGAAGGATTAGAAGCCGGCGCAGATGCCTATGTTGTCAAATCCTCGTTCGAAGGCGAAGGATTGCTGGAAGTTGTGAAACAGTTTGTATGATTTTCGATTTTTGATTGCCGATTTGCGATTGAGGATTTGGCGTCCTGTTTTCAGGCCCAACGGGACGCAAACGGAATTGCACTCAAACGCTGCGTACTGGGCCGCATCCAATTTCAGCGACACACACACACCGCAGATGATTCAATCACGACTGTAATTCATCGAGCGATTCTAAATCCAAACTGAAAGAATGATTTCGATTTGCGATGGACTGAGATCGAAAATCGAAAATCGAAAATCCCATGATTCGTGTACTCATTGTTGATGACTCCATTACTCAGCGCGAAATCCTGAAGCGACTCGTGAACGGAGACAGTGCGTTTACCGTCATTGCCGAGGCACGCAATGGGCGCGAGGCCATTGCCAAAGTGCTTGAGAATCCCCCGGATGTCGTCCTTATGGACATTCACATGCCGGACATGGACGGCATTGAGGCAACTCGACAAATCATGCGGCAATGTCCTGTCCCGATCGTTGTCGCCAGCGCCACGCTTCAAAAGCAGGACGTCAATCTTGCTCTGCAGGCGCTGGAAGCGGGAGCGGTTTCTGTGATCTCCAAGCCGCAGGGAGCGGTGCTGCTGCATCTGGACAAGATAGCCCCCAGCCTCCGCAATGAACTCCTGGCCGCATCGACAGTAAAAATCCCGCGGCACGATTCAACCGCGTTGCGGAGGACGGTGCCCGCACTGCCCGCACAAAGTTCTCGCACACAACCGATTGATATCATCGGCGTTTGCGCATCGACTGGAGGACCGCCCGTGCTGATGCAGATATTTGCCGCCATCCCCAAACCAGTGCCCGTGCCGATTCTGCTGGTGCAGCATATCTCGGAAGGGTTTGAAGAAGGATTCGCCCGGTGGTTGTCGGATACAACCGGACAATCTGTTCGTCTGGCCACGTCGGAGCAGCGGCTGGCACCGGGAATCTGGATGGCCCCCAATGGAACTCACCTGACGGTTTCCAGTCCAACACGCATCTCATTGATACCAAAGAATCCCAAAGACATACATTCTCCGTCCGGAAATCCGCAGTTCCAGTCGCTGGCGACACATTTTGGCCCTCGCGCGGCTGGCGTGCTGTTGACCGGAATGGGCGATGACGGTGCCCAGGGACTACTAACACTGAGACTGGCGGGCGGGACAACGATCATTCAGGATGAGGCGTCCTGTATGATTTGGGGCATGCCAAAATCGGGCAAGCAGTTGAACGCAGCCTGTCAGGAATTGAATCCTGCAGACATCGCGGTCACGCTGACTCATATGTTGCAGCGAAAAATGAAGTAGCTTACGAATTTGGGATTGCGATTTTTAATTTGGAATTGGACAAACGCGGTCCTTGAATCCGAATTCCTGAATCAAAAATCATCAATCGAAAATCGAAAATTAAAAATGGCCTCAAATATCCTTCTTGTCGAAGACAGCCGAACTCAGGCGCACACATACCGTCGCCTGCTGGAAGGCGCGGGCTACGTGGTGCGACATGCGATGACAGTTGACGCGGCATTCGCGCTCTGTCTGGAATCAACGCCGGACCTGGTACTGCTCGATCAGTATCTTGGTGACAAATCGGGACTGGATGTCTGTCGTCGACTGAAGGAAGACGTCGCGCTGCAGGTAATTCCCATCCTGGTACTGACCGCCAGCCAGAGGGAACATGACCACATCGCGGCACTGGATTCGGGAGCTGACCGGTTTCTTTCCAAGGATGGTCCCGATGAAGAACTGCTGGCGGTCATCAGCGGGCTGCTCAGAAATGCGGTCGCAGTGGATCCCGTGCAACGCGGTGCCACAGGGCGTGACGCCTTCTTGCGCGGCGCGAGAATTCTCGCCATCGACGACAGCCGCACCTACCTGCATGAGTTTTCACAGAAGCTCATCGCGAGCGGATTCCAGGTCACCACAGCCACTTCCGGGCCTGCCGGACTTGCCCGGCTGGATCAGGAATCGTTTCATGTTGTTGTGATCGATGTGGTGATGCCGGAGATGGACGGGTTCGAAGTGTGCCGCCGCGCCCATCAGTGGGCTGAAGACAATCAACAGCAACTGGGGCTGTTGATACTTTCCGGACAGGAAAACCGTGAAGTGATGCTGCAGTCTCTGGAGTCCGGAGCGGACGACTTTGTCAGCAAGCAACAGGACATGGACATTATCCTGGCCCACATTAACTCGCTGGTTCGCCGCGTGCGGATGATGCGGCACATTCAGTCGATCAATCAGAAAACGCACATGCAGGATCTGGCGCTGCGTGAAGCGAAATGGCATCAGGAGCAGGCGGAAGAGCGAGCCCGCGATGCCGAAACCCGCGCTGCGCTGGCGGATGAGTTACAGCGCTCCAAACAAGAACTCCAAATTGCCAAGGAAGCTGCTGAGGCCGCGAACCGGGCGAAGAGTGACTTTCTGGCCAATATGAGCCACGAGATCCGCACGCCGATGAATGGCGTTATCGGCATGGTTGAATTGCTGCTGGCTACCAAGGCAACTTCACAGCAGCGCGAGTATCTGGAGATGGCTCAACAGTCCGCTCAGGCACTGCTCAGACTGCTCAATGACATTCTCGATTTTTCAAAAATTGAAGCAGGAAAAATGGAGTTGGAACATGTGGACTTTGGCCTGCAGGAATGCATTGGAAAAGCCATTCGAGTCCTGATGCTGCGGGCGGAAGAAAAGGGACTGGAACTGGCATGTCGCATTGCCCCGAACATCCCCGATCGGCTCATCGGCGATGCGGGCCGTTTGCGGCAGGTGATCGTGAACCTTGTCGGCAATGCACTTAAGTTTACTGAAACGGGTGAAATAGTCGTTAACGTCAATATCGACGAAGAAGCGCCGGATAAAATTCGCCTGCGTGTGAGCGTCAAAGATACCGGGATTGGCATTCCCGCTGACCGACAGCAACAGGTCTTCGAATCTTTTTCGCAGGCGGATACATCGACGACGCGTCGTTTCGGCGGCACTGGCCTGGGGTTAACGATTTCCGCACGCCTGATCGAACTGATGAATGGCCGAATCTGGCTGGAAAGCGAGGTCGGCGCTGGAACGACTTTTCACTTCCTCTGTGAATTCGGCGTCACTGCAGAACAGGAGGTCCGGCACAGGGCCAATGTGGAGGAACTGAGCGATTTGCCGGTACTGATCGTCGATGACAATGCCACTAATCGTCGAATCCTTGAAGAACTGCTGAAAAACTGGCATATGCATCCCACGGTCGCGGAGGATGCGGCCGCCGCTCTGCGAATTATCGAAGAGAGTTCCGGAGGTGCGGAGTCATTCCGACTGGTGATCTCCGACTTTCAAATGCCAAATTGCGATGGACTTCAATTTGCCGAACGCCTGAAGTTGTTGCCAAACTGGAAACCATGTCCATTTCTGATTCTCTCGTCATCCGCCAACATTCTGGACGCGCACGTAATGAAGGACGCTGGTGTTTCGCGATTTCTCCACAAGCCAGTGATGTCCTCAGAACTTCACGAAGCAATTCTGGAAGAACTGGGAATCACTGGAGAGACGAAACCGACTCCAACCGAACAACGCAAACCTGCCACCGCACCGCGAAGAATTCTGCTGGCGGAAGACAGCGTGATTAACCAGCGTGTCGCACTGGGATTTCTCGGACAATGGGGACATACCGTCGTCGTGGCGAACAATGGTCAGGAGGCAGTGGACGCGGTGAAACGCGAACACTTCGATCTCGTGTTGATGGATGTGCAGATGCCGATCCTGAATGGCTACGAGGCCGCCGGGGCGATTCGGAAGCTGGAGCACATTTCAGCACGGCATATTCCGATCATCGCCATGACGGCCGAAGCCATGAAGGGCGACCGCGAACTATGCCTTGAAGCCGGAATGGACGGCTACGTCTCCAAACCGATTGATCAGCAGGCGCTTTTTGATGCGATTCAGGAATGGCCCGCTGAAGTTCTATCAACGTTGACGGTCACTATGTCCGGAACCGAGGCGGTGACGAACGAATTGGCACCTGCAATTGCAGCGGTGACCGAGACTTCCGTCCCCGCAAATGCGACGGAATTGTCTGCGGAAGATCAGATCATTGACTGGGATGTCGCTCGAAGAATCACAGGCAATGACGCTGAGATGCTGCACGAAATTGTGGTGCTGGTGAAAGAACAGTGTCCGCAGTTGATATCGGATATTCATCGCGCGCTCACGACATCAGATGCGGTGCTGCTGCAGCGGAGTGGTCACACCTTGCACAGCTCCGCAGAATACTTTGGGAGCCGCCGGTTGTCAGATCTTTCGCACCAGGTGGAAATGCTGGGGCGTGAAGGCAACCTGAGCAACGCGGCCACTACCGTCACTGCCCTCGAAGGAGCAGTGAGCCGATTTCTGGCCGAATTGATTCGTTCCGCTCCATAAAGAGGCGGTTGCTTTAATCGTGAGCCGCAAGGCGCTAGCCGCGGGTGAATGCCACTGTTTTTTATTTCACCGGCGGCTAGCGCCTTGCCGCTCATTAAATCAACACCCGTTGAAGGCAGGGGATCAGGACTGTGAGCCAGGTTGATAGCCAAAGAAGCCGCGGCGTTTGATGATTTCCGCAACTTCCGGAGGCACCATTTCCTCCCACGAAGCATCATTGTCTTCAATTTTGCGAAGCACATCGCAAGCGAAAATCGACAGGTATTTGTCGTTGAAATTGTCCAACTGCTCAATACATCCACGTTCCACAAGATACCCGTACAGCTTGCGAAGTCTCGGTGCGACCTCGAAATTCTGGACAGCCGTGAGATCTCCTGTGGCGACATCCAATAGCGGGTAAATATACAGCTTCAGTTCGTTCTTGAATAATCGACCAAACGATTCCAGGATGCCTCCTTCGAGTTGAACGTAGTACTTCTCGTTGAACAATTCCCGAAGACTTGCAATTCCCATCGTAATCACAATTTGTTTTTTGGTGTAACGGGCGAGGTAGGCGGCTAATCGGTAGTACTCAAAATAGCTGGAAATGAGCACCGTCATTCCTTCAGCAGCCAGCAGATCGACGCGTGCCAGAAAATCACGGTAATCCAGGGTTCCAGTGGACAGCAGGCTACTCATCGTAATCTCCATCAACTGGACGATGTCCTCGCTTTTTACTTCTGCTTCCCTGGAAAACCTTTCGTGGGCACAGCGAAGCATGTCAACGTTGACATAAGTGACCGGACGAAAGCTGCCACGTTCGACAAGAATTGGCTTCTTGTACAGCACTTCCGATGGTTGCAGCACTGTGCCGTCGGCAGCAAACATGGCTGCGTTACTCAGCCCGAGTTGCACCAGTTTCAGACTCATCACTCGATTATCAACCTGCCGAAAGGCGATCCCCGAGAATTCAATCATGTCAATTTCCAACCGCTGAATGCTGAGACTGTCCAGCAGGGATTCGACAAATTGCTCCGGTTCGTGATGCAGAAATGACGCGCCGTACAGCAAATTCACTCCCACAATTCCCAGCGACTCCTGCTGCAGCGCATTGTCGCCATCGAGCATTCGGACATGAATGATGATTTGGCTGTCGTCGTCATTTGGCCGCGCCTGAAACTTGACGCCCAACCAGCCGTGGCATTCGTTGGTTCCTTTGAAATTCCGAGCGGAGACGGTATCCGCAAACACAAAAAACGCCGTCGAGTCGCCGCGTGTTTTGCTGAGCTGACTGATGATGTTTTCGTACTCGCAGTCAAGCATGCTTTGCAGCCGCTGCCGGGAAACGTACCGCTCACATTTGCCGTAGTGGGTATCGCTGACTGCCATGTCATACGCTGAGATACTTTTGGCAATCGTGCCCGCCGCACCTCCGACCTGAAAAAACCAGCGAACAACTTCCTGTCCGGCACCGATCTCGGCAAACGTTCCGTAATGCCGTTGATCGAGGTTGATCCGCAACGCCTTCTGATGTGTGTCCAGAATCTCGGTCTCATCGGCACGCACGGCAATCGCCATCTCAATCTCCCGGAATGAATCTCGTTCAGGAAACCAATTCAGAGACAGTCTTTCACACCGATGCGTCTAAGGAGGCCACTGTCACTCCACGGGACGATTGTCAACTGTCTTCAATGCGGCCTGTGCCTCGCGAAGCGCCTGGTTCTGCTGTTCCAGAGCACGTTCCAGTTTAATAATCCGCTCTCCCGCGCGAAGGCGGACCTGAAGCTCATCCCGGTCGAAGGGTTTGCTCACGAAGTCGTCAGCACCGGCTTCCATACCTTTCACCATATCCTGCTTGTCAGATCTGGCAGTCAGCAGAATGGTGTAAACGTAGTTCGTTTTGCCGCCCGCGCGGATGCGGCGGATCAGTTCCGGCCCATCCATTTCCGGCATCATCCAGTCACTGATGACCATGGGAAAGTCTTCCTGCTCAAACTTCCCCCACGCCTCAGCTCCATTCAAAGTGACCACGACCTCGTACCCCCACTTTTGGAGGTAGTTTTGCAAGAGACGCCGTGAGACAGGATCATCATCCGCAACTAAGATTTTCATCAGCTTTCTCCAGGACACTTTTCGCCGGTTACGACACAAGCCCCGTTCTTACCCATTTGGATACAAGTCGAGTGAGTAGACATGTCATCGTAATCGATTGTCCGGTGCAACTCCAAGCCGCTGACGATAGACAAAGAAACGCCAGATAATGATCGGGGGCGCAAGAGAAGAGCCGTCGCGAAACCCGCACTTCGCGACGGCTCAGACCCCGAAACTGCTCAACTGCAGTGAGGACGTAAGACTGATTTTGGCACTGGCGTTCCGATCAGACCGCACCTGAGTCAGGACGCTGATTCCGAGCGACAAGTCGCTCGGAATCGACCGCCTCCAGTCCCGCGTTTATAGAGCGGCAGTTCCGATGACGTTCTCTTCTTCTTCTTCCTGGATAATGATACGTGGTGTGACCATCAGCATGATGCTTTCTGTTTCCCGACCAACCCCACTGTTCTTGAACAGGCGACTGATATAGGGAATTTTGTTCAGAATCGGGACACCGTTCATTTTGCGACTTTCTCGCAGACGCTTAATTCCACCCAGGAGGACGGTGCCTCCATCCGGAACGCTGACAGTCGTTGAGACGGTGATTCTTGAAATCACAGGCAGCTGCACGGTGCCCTGTGATGAGCCGCCACCAGCCTGGCCTGCCTGGCCGCCCTGGCCTGCCTGGCCACCACCTTGGCCACCACCGCCGAAGCCACCCTGACCACCACCACCGCCACCACCACCGATGCCGCCGACGCCAAACTGGCCGCCACCGCCGCCACCGCCGCCCTGGCCGCCGCCGCCGCCGCCAAAGCCACCTTGACCGCCACCGCCGCCACCGAGGCCAGCACCGCCACCCAGGTTCACCTGAGTAAACGTCTGAACTTCAACCAGCTGCTGAAAATTGGGGGCAAGTGAAAGGCGAACATAACGTCGGTCAGCGGAAATCACGGCAACCACCTGGAGCTGGATCCCGTCCGGAATACCAGTGATCTGCGTCGAGAAGCCCACAGAGCCGGTACCAACAACCGGAGTTTGACCGGTGACGAGGTAACGCGTCGTCTGGTCTGAGATCGATGCCTGTTGGCCGTTGTACAGAGTCACTTTCGGAGCAAACATAATGTTGGCTCTTCGATCTCCCTGAGCAGCCTGAATAAAGAAGAAGGCTTCGATATCGCTCAGAATCGCCATTCCGACCTGAATCCCGGCATCCGGTGTGTAACCACCGAAGTCCGGCACTCCAAGCTGAAATGAACCCTGACGGAACTGGATGTCATAGTCCTGAGTAAACTGTCCAGGATTCGCAAGGCCAACGACCTGACCCTGGCGACCCCAACTATCAAGTGGGGAATTCACACGATTGACGCGATCAAACAGTCCTGTAGCAGCGCCCGCCTGGCCACCCGCCTGGCCACCAGCCTGGCCACCGCCCTGGCCACCAGCCTGCGTCCCGCCTCGCAGGTCGGTCTGCTGACCGCCAGCACCACCACCGCCACCACCAGTCGTAGTAGCACCTGGGAACGTCAACTGGCGAGAACCGAATGCGGGCACACCAGCCGGATCGCCGAGCGTGTCCTGCACGTTGAAGTCAAAGTCAACTCCGATTCTTTCAAAGAAGCTGTCCGAGACGCTGATGAAGCGAACTTCCACTGTGACCTGAAGGTCCTGCAACTTGCGAAGCTGTGAAAGCAATTCACCGATTTGCTCATGCACGGCTGAAGTCTGGCGAATCACAAGACTCAGCGTATTCTCTTCGGTTGCAATCGTCCCGTTGCCACCGTCCATATCCCATGTCCCAGGGTCCACAGATGTGGTGATCAGATCAATCAGACCTGAAAAATCCACTCCGTTGACTGCCGGATTCCGCCGGTCGTTCCCGCGACCTCCACGTGATCCATTCAGTCCCACTGTCAGCTGGTCATCCACCTGATACAGGCCTGTTCCCAGAGCGTTCCGATCACTGCCGAGTTGCGGGAGATCCGATGAGCTGGAGACCGACATACTCAGTGGCACGACAAGATCCGCCACCGGATACGTCGCCAGTTCGTAGGTTGTCTCCTGCTCAAGGCGATTGCTGATCATCAGCGTTTCGTTCTCGATGGAATACACCAGCCCACCAGCCTGATCGAGCAGCAGACTCAACGCACTCCTCAGCGTAATTCCGTCCACGTCGATGCTGACCGGCTGCGTCGCCGTCAGGCCTTCAGTCTCGATGGACCGTGTTTTCATGGCGATGTTGATTCCATGCACGGTTGCAATATGTCGAATGACTTCCGTCAGCGGCATATCATGAAAATGCAGTGAGACCTTTTCGCCAAGACTCTTTTCAATCTGCAGTTCGCTGTCCGTTCGATCACGATTGTCCGGGCGACCGTACTTCTTGCGGCGATCTGTTAAATCCTTCCACGACTTGGCATCCGGCAGATTGTATTCGCCGGCGGGCAGGATGGAGGAGAGATCCACATCATTCAGCTGCCGCGTGAAGCTGTCAGCCTTCCGTTCGCGAATGTCCTGATTGAAATAGTTCTGACGATACATTTTCGCCTTTTCAACCATCAATATGGCAGCGGGGGAATCCGCATTCAGGTCCCTTGCTTTCTTCGCCACGAGTTCTGCTTCGGCAAATCGTTTTTCCTTCAGCAGCTCGTTGTACTGATCGACAAGTTCGGCGAATTCCTGCTCAATACGAATCTTGATTTCGGTCTCTCGCTTAATGTCTTCCAGAACATTGCGGTTCCGTTCTTCACGAGCCAGATTCGGGGCCATCTGTTGCTTCCAGGCTCGAATCGATTCCTGACTGCGGCGAATATAGCCCGCCAGCGTTTCCAGCGACTCCTTGTTAAGAGGAGCGGATTCGACGGTTGCCAGAGTATTATCCAGAATCTGCAACGCTTCGTCCGGACTGTCCTGCTTGAGTTTTTCGGCGCGGAAGACGCTGTTCGTGACTTCAGTCCGCAGGCGATCAAATCGCACGTCTGAAGCTTCCGAGGCTTCTGTTAAAGGATCTCGTTCGTCAGTAGAACTGGTCGAGCTTTTTGACGGTTCACCGGCATCAGCAAATCCTGTGAAATCCTGTTGAGCTGACGCAAGCTGAACGTTTCCGGCACGCGTAGTGGCCAGATCCTGCAGGAAATCCTGCAACTGCCGACGCTGCACACCACTCAGTTCACCCGCTTTTTGCCATGCTTCGGTAAAGGCCAATTTGGCACCGGCGCGATCGCCGCTGCGATACAACTGGACTCCACGACGATAGGCTCGATCTGCGGACAACTCTTCCGGTGCGATGACCGGAAAATCTGCTGTGGAAAATTCGGAATTAGCGTAAGCCGCTGCCGCAATGGAATTGTCGGAAATCGGTCTGCGGGGCTGCGTCACATCCACCGGATTTTGCTGAGCCAGCCCCCGCGTGTTGTCGCGTTCTTTTTGACGCAGCGCCAACAGATGGGCTTCTTCCAGCACCAGTTCCGGACGGTCTTCAAGCAGACCAAAGGCGGCATCCTGCTGCTGAGCCTGAACAGCAAGCTCCTGAGCGGTGTCGGAATCGCCAGTCTCCAGCGCCTTGCGGGCATTGGCCACCAGTTGCCGGGCATCCGATGATGCTGACGAGCCATTTTGCACGATGCCAGAAACAGCGGTGTCAGAAAACTGTACGCCGCGCTGACCATGCATCGCCGTGTCAACATCATGGAGAACAAGTTCCGGACGATCGTCCAGGACGTTGTAGGACACATTCATACTTGAGGCCATTGTCGCCTTTTCACGTGCTTCCGCGAGGCGACCGTGCGTCAACGCTTCGCGAGCGTCACGCAGCAGCTGGCGAGCCTTTTCGGCTTCGGGAGACTCATCAGCCTTCATTGAAGAGAACGCTTCGAATGCCCCGGAACCAGATTTGGACAGCTGTTTGATGTCACGACTGACAATGACTGGACTATCTTCGAAGATACCGTAAGCCACTTTGTACTTTGCGGCTTCATCTACAAGCTGCTGTGCTTCAGGAAGATTGCCCGCATCCATTGCCTGACGAGCCCGCTCCAGCAATGCTGTCGCCTGCTGATAGTCGTGCTCGGTATCGCTTGAACGAATCTCCGGCGTCGATGGTGTTGATCGTCCACCGGCGACAAAGGTTGATGTCTTTGTTTTCTTGTCAATGTCGGCGAGAACGTGTTCCGGACGGTCGTCCCACAGCCCCCACGATGCGTTCAACTGACGAGCCTGCAGCGATCGGGAGCGGGCCAGAGCGATATCGCCGCTGGACAGCGCCTGTCGTGCCTCTTTCACCAGCCGCTGAGCCTGCTTCTTCTTCAGCAGTTCACCGCTTTTGACAGGAAGCTCTGCGTTCTGGCCGTCGGCGGAAGTCCCACCGGCGTCAGCCGTTTCGCCTCCGGTGACCGCTTCCTCGAAAGGATTCACTTCCATTGAAACTGTCCGGCTGTCCGCCGTATGTTTCGCTGGAGCAAACAGTAAGTCATCATCGGTCGCCTGACCAGTCGCACTGAGCGACTTCAGGAACTGGTCCGGTGACTGTTCAGAAGCACTCCAGTCGGAACACAGCGAAGCCGCCGTTCCCGCCAGGCGGCGCGCTTCGGCAAGATTGCCATTCTGCGCCTGCTCTCGAGCGTCCTGAAGAAATCGTCTCGCCACAGCACCGTAACCGTCTCCGCTTTCGGAGTCAGTCTGGGCTGATAGCGTTCGTGACGGATCGCCGCCGCTGAACAAATACAGCGACACGGCCATCACCGAAGCACATGTGATGAGTCCGATGGCCTTGTGCACTTTTGGATCCTCCTTCAGGAATACTCGACAGAACTCTTCAGTCCTGACCAGCGATCATCCATGATCTCCGAACCGGTCATTTCCGGCACGGACCATGATTTAGTTTTGAGTGACTCGATCCGAGTCCGGAATCCATTTCCGGAGCATCGTTGTAAAACTGATCGGAGCCGTCTGAATTCGTCGTCCAATTCGCCTGGTATCAGCGCGACTTGGGGACGATCGTTGGGAAGTGATAGCTGCCGCAGCCCGCGCCGGTCAATACGATGACAAGACCATCAGACGTCATTTTTCCCACGATTTCTGAAACTTGCGGCTTCTTCGGCAACCTATGCCGTTCAGCCCGAAAATCCTGCGTCAAAGGGCTAATCCGGAGCGCCGGAACCCGCAAATTTCGCCTGTGCCACAATGGACCAGGGTGCCGCGATTCAATAACGCCGGTATCACTCAGACTGCGAGGCTTCTGAATTCGGCCAACTGACGCCGCAGTCACGCAGTCCGGATACCGACCGCAACCAGAACCAGGCATCCACCTTCGCGTCTGCAAATTCCAGCTGCAATGCGACCGGGCGGCGGGTGTACAAACACTCCGAGACACCTTCGGCGGCATCCAGTCGGCGGAGGCAATCGAGGTCCACCTCATAAACTTCTCCGCGAATCGCCAGCCCCTGAGGCCACTCGACAAGGCCGGGGTATCTGCCCAGATCAAAGAGTCGATACAGCGGCTGAGTCACGGCGACACTTAGAAACTGCTGCGACTGCAGCAGACGATGCAGCGCGTAACCGTGCTTCAGAGATCCATAAACAAAGACATATTGTGAACTCTGCCGCATGATGAGTCGCCTTTCACGCGCAATCCACAACAGCGCCACCGTACACGAAAGTGCCCGAATTCGTTAGAATTACCGGACCATTCAGAGCGGTCTCAATTCAAACATGACTTCTGCCGTAAATCAATTGTCCCGGCAGAGCTCTGATGGACTTCTCGCGATCGCGTTTCACATTCACATTCCAGATCAACATTTTGAGTTCGGACAACTGCCATGATTCGCCAGCACACGATCGAAATTCGCGTTCGTTACAGCGAAACCGACGCAATGGGCTTCCTGCATCACTCAAACTACCTCAGCTACTTCGAAGTCGGCCGAACCGAATTGTTTCGGGCTCAGGGAGGCAACTATCGACGCATGGAAGAACTGGGATTGTTTTTCGTCGTGGCAAAGCTTGAAGTCAAATACCGTCGACCAGCTCGGTATGACGACATTCTGTCCCTCAAAACTGAGATTTCCCGCGTGTCACCCGCCAAGCTGGAGCATCACTATTGCCTGATGCGAGAATCCGAGGTTTTGGCTGAAGCGGACACTGTAATTGCCTGTGTAAATCGAGCCGGAGATGTTCAGCGGATTCCAGAGGATCTTGTTGGCCTGACAACTTTGCCCGTCCAACAATGAAAAAATGGGCTGGTTGTTTGACATATTCCTGTCAGGCAAGATAGGGTGTTGCGGAGTTGGGAGAGGTTCTCGCAACCTGAACGTGTGATTTGGGAATTCTTGCGTGGACCGCCGTACAAACGTTGAGTGCGGCAAACGTCGATTTTTGAAGGAAAAGA
>JBBQSE010000106.1:0-19346 GCA_038214195.1 Planctomycetales bacterium | reverse complement strand
CCATCTCTGCCGCATAAACGGCAAAGCAGCGCGGACCAAGTGTCCAAAGCCAGGGCGGAGAAATCCGGCATGCCGCGCAAAGTTCTACAAGCGCTGGCACGTGCTGAAGGTCGTGCTGTACAACGGCAGGGTTCAGTCCGGAAAAAAAATTGCCAGACTGCAGACACTGGTGAAGAAGTCTCGGCAGTTCGTTCGTCGCTGTCGATTTGAGTTCCGGAACCGTATCCGACGACACCAGATCTGTGATCAGCAGGGCGCGTCCTGATGCGTCGGTGAGTTGCAGCATTCTCGCGAGATGACCTCGACGAATGGCCTGAATGAGCGGCAGGAAATTTGCGGACTCTGGCCGGACAATCTGCGACGCCGAGTCGATGAGCTGACTGAGGAGACACGTCGACACGACAACGTCGGACGTCGGCAATGCTTCAGGCTGAGAGGAAGATTCGATAGCCTGAAGAAGTGATAACTCGGGCCCTCGATCGTCAAAAAAATGTCCTCCCAGAGACATGAGAGGAGCGGCAATATCGATCGGAGCCAGAAGCCGAATTCTTGCGGTCACTTCCTTTGAAAAATGTGAAACAGCATCACGCACGGCCGCAGCATCAATATCAATCAGCCTGACTTCGTGAAAAACAGCCGTCAGTGCCGGCAGATCAAGATCCTGACAGTTTCCAGCGCCCAGCACGGTGATCGTTGGCGATTCATCTGGTGGTCGCTGACTATTTGGCTGCCACCTGCTGAGACTGCTCGCAGCACCTACTATCAGTTGCATCACCAGTTCGCGGTGAGACGCAAAGCTCGGCTGGTCGTGCGTTTCGCGGTTGCGTGCAATTTGTCGTTCAGTGAGATCTGTCACTGCGGCTCAAACTCCGCAGATGGATCAGTTGGTAAGCATCGGAGCCATCGAAGGCAGAGAAGCTGGATCGCCGGAAAGCTTGAATGGACGGCGAGAAATCTCCTTACCGGAACTCTTAAGAATCATCCAGTAGTCGCCGTGTGCCAGCATGCTCCCGGGGCGGTAGGTGAAATTCGCCCAAAGTGCATCGCGAGTAACAAATTGCCCGGAGCTGTCAATGATCCGTTTGTCAGAATCTTCGATTGCACATTCGACCCACAAGTCTTCGTGGGGCGGGTTGATGTTGCATTGAGCGACAATCGCATCGCCATATCCGTATTCGCTCAGTCGGTTTGCCAACTGCCCACCGATCAGTCTGCTGCCAATATCGAATGAAAAGAACTTATCTTTTTCACGCAGCGGGCGG
The DNA here is from genome assembly GCA_038214195.1 of Planctomycetales bacterium. Taxonomy (GTDB): domain Bacteria; phylum Planctomycetota; class Planctomycetia; order Planctomycetales; family Planctomycetaceae; genus SXXK01. The sequence goes on along the minus strand of JBBQSE010000106.1, from coordinate 18,084 downwards.
GCATTGTTAATCATCGCAATCGCCACGTCGCGAGGAATCGTCTTGAGCGGCATCATGCCATCGGCCGAACGCATGCCATACAAGTCGATGCGATAGTCCGCTTCTGCGGCTCCGATGGCAGCGAGGGTGGCGAGCACCAGCCAGACCATAACAGCAGGCATCGCGGTGGGGCGCATTTCGATCGCTCTCGCGATGGCAAATCGCGGCATTCCGAGCAACGACGTCGGTACACGCAGTCGATGCACAAATCGACGGATCGCGACGATATCCCGCTCCATCAGGAAGGCGAGATAGCAGCTGGTGCAGATCAGAGGAAAGATCCAGAGTCCCAGTGAGATCCATGTCATGACGTGGAAGAGCACGCCGACGCCAAGCGCGAAGAAACGTCCGACTGGTCGCCAGGCGAGAAATGGAAAGGAGATTTCCCAGACGACCGTGATGTAGCCGCTGATCAGCAGCAAAGGTGTCGAAGTGGCCATAAATTCGCCGACAGGATTCTCATAATTCCAGTCGCTAAACATCCAGTAACGCAACTGTTCGCCGCTGAAGAATGCCTGCGTTTGGATCTTGGTAATGGCCGCACCAAAATAAACAAAGCAGAACAGCATCTGGATCAGGCGCGCAGGCCAGACCGGCACTCGCGGCGGGATCGCCGTGGCTGGCCGACCGTTCTTCCATCGCGCCAAGACTGCATCTACGGACCAGACAAGGTGACATTCCGAGACCGCGAGAATTAGCAAAACATGAGCCGCAATTACTGAGTATTTGGTATTTGTGCCGACAGCGTCCAGTAGATTGAAATACGCATAGAGCGGAGCTCCGACCAGAAACGCCAGTCGGGTGCGAAAGCCAAAGATGCCGCAGATCAGAGCAAAGATCATGATCCCATAGAGCGCGACTGCAAAGGACGGAGGCAAGACTGGTAACGGGTGCCCCTGGCCGAATAGTTCAAACAACTGCTGCGGTGTTCCGTCGGTCGAAAACAATTCCCGGACTCGGCCAAAACGACGAATCATTGGTGCCAGCGCCACTGCCGGAAGAAACATGCGCACCAGCGCAATTCCGTAGGGAGCCTGCTCAGCAAAGAAAAATTCGCGAATCGCGCCAAACGGCGAGAATCGCTGGGTCGGCTTGGAATTCATGGCAAAATCCTTCTTGCACTTTCGGAAACCCAGGTCTCTTTGACAGGCTGCATGGAGCAGGCAGGCATGTTTGTTCAGTTTGTGTTCAGACCGTCCGAATCCGACGTCGCCTGAAATCTGTTCTGGATGTTGTTCGCTGCAGGATTGAAGAATGTGTTGTAGTACGGCGTCGCTTCCCGAGCGGCCTGCTGCAGTCGCGGATTGTCGGCGACTGCCATGAGCGTCTGCTTGTTGTACCAGTCCGGATAGGATTCGATCGTTGAGCCGTTCTCCGAACAAATGGCCCGCAGATGAAAGTACGAGACTTTTTCCATGGGCTCACGGAAGTTGTAGTTCCACAGGTGCGCGGGCACATTAAACTGCTTGGGCCAGATCTCCTGGACTACGTAAACACGATTGATTTCCGGATGTGATGTATGCGACAGCACATGTTCGATGTGGCGCGGCACAAGGTGGTTTGTCGCGTCGTAGTTCATTCGATCGACATTGCCGAACGGCTTGAAAGCGCCCCAGGGTTCGCGAATTTCGTAGTAGTTCCCCTGTGCGTCTTCACCCACCAAATGAGTCCGATTGTCGTAGGCCTGCCAACCGCAGAACATGTCCCATACCACAAAGTAGCTGAGGGTATTTCCAGCTATTCCCACTTTGAGAGCGTGAGCGGCAACGCCCCATGAGAGCGAAAGCAGGTAGCAGGTCACAAACAGGACCGAGGCCCAACGTTTAAGACGCATATTTCACCATCCTTCCATGGCAGGTGAATTTGGGGACACGATTGAAAATGGCTGGCTGCCTGATTGAATTTCACGACGGCCAGGCTGCCGCTTGAGACTGTGCTCTTTTTTTGATTTTAGGTCAAGATCGAACAGCGATCATCCGACGGATCGTTTCCGCGATTTTGTAAAAATGGGGGAGTGAGATGTCGCGGCAAATGCTGTTTGCAGGGATTCGACGGATATCCATGAACACTGAAAGGCTGAAATTTGCAGTTTAAACACAAAAAAAGCCTGCTGTCCCATTGGAACAGCAGGCTTCTAAGCGAGGTCGACGGGACTTGAACCCGCGACCTCCAACGTGACAGGCTGGCGCTCTAACCAACTGAGCTACGACCCCTCGCTTGCCTCTCGGCTTCGACGTGCGGAAGCGTATCGGCTTCCCCGCATGTTTTCAAGAACACACGCCACATTTTCGGCAGCAGGGAACTCTTCGCTGAAAAACAAGACGATAAATACTACCAGCGGGTTCGCGAAACTTCGTTTTTTGCCGCATCCTGAGTGTTTCCGGCCGCCCGCAGAGTAGAAAAAAATTCCCTGCCAACTGCAATCGCGTCATCACGCAGAACTTGCACATCCGTTCAACATGCTGGTAAACTCAACGCCCGCCGCGATCCGCCCTCCCTTATCTTTTCCTACCGCTGCAAAAAGGATTTCCGCCAATGATCGATTTTCACTTTGGCCCTCAGCGCCGCAATTGTGAAGGCACCTCGAGACGCGACTTTTTGCGTGTCGGCGGTCTTGGACTTGGAAGTCTTACACTGTCTCAAATGCTGCAAGGGCGTGCCAACGCCGCGAGTCGAGGGGTTTCCGGCAGTGATAAGTCGGTGATCTGGCTGTGGCTGGGTGGCGGACCAACGCAAATTGAGACGTTTGATCCAAAGATGACCGCTCCCTCCGAGTATCGTAGCGTAACGGGTGAAGTGAAGACCGTCCTTCCAGGTGTGACGCTTGGAGGCAATTTCGAACGAATGGGCCAGATCGCAGATCGAATGGCGTTTGTACGTTCATTTGCCCATACCAACAGCGGCCATGCTGGTGGCACGCACTACGTCATGACGGGTTATGACAATCGCCTGGCGGACAATGGTGCGGTCGCGGATCGCCCTTTCCTCGGATCCATTGTGTCTCGAATTCGCGGGACGAACAACGCAAACACTGGAATTCCGACCTATGTGCGATTGGGTGGCATTTATGCAGACGGCCCGGCGTTTCTGGGGACGGCGTACGGCCCGTTCGATCCGGGTGGAGAAGCTCGGCGAAACATGTCACTTTCAATCGAACAGGCTCGGTTGTCCAATCGCCGCGCCATGCTGGATGGAATTGACAATGTCAAACGGGAGATCGATCGCAAGGGCCTCATGGAAGGACTGGATTCGTTTGAAGAACAGGCTTTTAGTTTGATTCTGAGCCGCTCACAGCAGGCATTTGACCTTAAGTATGAAGATCCTCGCGTTGTTGATCGCTATGGCAAGGGGCTTGGCGAACAAATGCTTCAAGCCCGCAGATTGTGCGAAGCTGGCTGTGGTTTTGTAACGCTGCAGTACGGTGGCTGGGATATGCACGGCAACATCAAGCAGGAAATGGACAAACGTGGTCCGGAAGTTGACCGAGCTGTTTCCGCTCTGGTGGAAGACCTCGATCAGCGGGGTATGCTCGATAGCGTATTGCTGGTCATCAGCGGTGAATTCGGCAGAACGCCGAAAATCAACGGTTCGTCAGGTCGAGACCACTGGGCTCCATTGAGCACTCTGGCCCTCGCTGGCGGTGGCCTCAGGATGGGACAAGTTATCGGTGAGTCCGCTGAAAAGGCTGACGTGCCAAAGACGACACCAATCACGCCACAGGATCTGCTGGCGACTGTCTTCCATGTGCTGGATCTCGATCAGCGAATTCAATTCACGAATCAGGCGGGCCGTCCGACGTATATGATTGAGACAGGAAAGCCGATCGCGGAACTTGTGTAGATCTGCTTAATCTGCAGACGACTCAATGATGTCATCACGTTAATCCGGGGCGGTTCAAATGGAATCACAAGCGGTCGGGGTTGTCTGAAGGGCTTGACTCGCACTCTCATTGGCGAGATCCCTGTGCTGGGATTACAATCCCGACCTCGAGGGCTGACACCAGAGAGCTGTCCTTCAAACTTACAACTCAGCGGTCAGAAAAATGTCTCCGCCGATTCACGCAAATCAAAAGTGCCCCAATGTCCTTTCGGCGGAGTTCTTGGCGCGTTTGGCCGAGATCGTTGGTCGCGAGCGACTGCTTGATGCCGAAGACGAACTGATCGTCTACGAGTGCGACGGGTACGTCGTCGAAAAATCGATCCCGGATGTGGTCGTTTTCCCTCAGTCGGCGGACGAAGTTGTCAGGATTGTTCGTGAATGCGTTGCCGCCAAAGTGCCGTTTGTTCCGCGTGGCGCGGGGACCAGTCTTGCGGGAGGCTGCCTTCCTGTCGGCGGAGGCGTGATGATCTCACTCACGAAAATGGGGAAGATCCTTGAGATCAATCATCGTGATCGCTACGCGGTGGTAGAGCCCGGCGTTGTCAACGTCCGTCTGACACGGGCGCTTGCCGGAAGTGGATTCCACTATGCGCCGGATCCCAGTAGTCAGGGGGCCTGCACTATCGGTGGAAATGTCGCAACGAATTCCGGTGGCCCCCATACGCTGAAATACGGCGTCACTGTCAATCATGTTCTTGGTGTGGAGTTCGTTTCGCCGGAAGGCAATCTGGTCCAATTTGGTGGTCCGTGCAGGCACGACGGTTTCGATTTGACGGGACTGTTCGTTGGCAGTGAAGGCACATTCGGCGTCGTCACAAAGGTCTGGGTCCGAATCACTCGCGATCCGGAGGCGCACCGTACGATGCTGGGGATTTTCAACACGGTTGATGAGGCGACTCAGGCCATCAGTCGCATCATTGGCGCGGGGATTATTCCAGCGGCCCTGGAAATGATGGACCAGGGAATTGTCTCGGCAGTCGAGGCGGCGTTTAAGTTTGGATTTCCACTTGACGCCGGTGCTGTGCTGCTGATCGAAGTCGATGGACTTGAGTGTGCCATGGACGAAGAATCGCGCCTCATCATTGAGCTTTGCATGGAATCCGGCGCAAGAGAAGTGCGGCAGTCGCGGACCGACGAAGAACGACTACTGTTGTGGAAATCTCGCAAGCAGGCATTTGGTGCCATTGGAAGACTCAGCCCCAGCTACTGCACTCAGGACGGCGTCGTTCCACGAACACAGTTGCCTCAAATCCTTCGATTTATCATCGAAGTCGGTGAACGATATGGTCTCCGTATCGTCAATGTGTTTCATGCGGGCGACGGAAACATACATCCGATCCTGCTGTTCGATGAGCGCGACGCCGAACAGGTCCATCGCGTCATGCTTGCCAGCGACGAAATTCTCAACCGCTGCATCGATCTTGGAGGCAGCGTGACCGGAGAACACGGGATTGGTGTCGAGAAAATCAGCCTTATGAATCGCCTTTTCACTGCCGACGATCTGCAGGTAATGTCTGAGATCCGTGAAGTCTTCAACCCTGGAATGCTTTGCAGTCCTGGCAAAATGCTTCCCACGGCAGGTGGATGCGGTGCGGAACACATTGAACGCTCACATCCCGGTCGCCGAGCTGCGATGTAGACGCACCAGCAGCGGGTTGCGGAGGCTGCGACTACACCATCCGTTCCGATGCCCGGATCCCGAATCGAACGGATTTAACGCGTTCTTCTACTTCATCTTCGTCGAGTGATTCGTCTTCCGCCATGAACTCTCGGCGATGATAGGCCACTTGGTCATTGGGCGAATTGTTCCGCATTTCATCGTCACTCAGCTGGTAGGTTCCAGCGTCGTCGCTCGTGAAGAACATTCTGAACCACAACATTTGCGCGACATTTTTCTGCGGAAAGTACAAGCGAACCTGCAGGCCCTGTTCATACCATTCGAAAAGCATTCCAAAGAACCCGCTTGGAATGTATTTCACACTCGACAGATCCACGCCGACGGCGCGAAACCCGTCTTTTTCGATGAGGTTTGTCAGGGCTTCCCGAAGCAGGGCCAAATCGGCACCGTCCCAGATTTCCATATCCTCGAGTGCAACCACCGCAAAGTCCTCTTCGAAACGAAGAGTCAACCGCTGTTTCTTTCGTGAACTCATTTTCGCCGTCTTCCTATCCAGGGTGCCCACTTTGACATTGTGCTTGAAGGAGTACAAAGAGCGATGCAAAGAGTGAACCGAACTGTGACGAAAAGCGACACAGTGAAATATCAGACGCGTAAGTGTTTTTTCAGTAACAACTTACGATCTGTTTCGCGATGGGAACTGCAGGCAGGCGAGTTTGTCGTTTGTTGATTTTTGGCTTCCCCGAGGGGCGCAAATGATGTTTTTTGGAAACAAGACCGCCTGGAAATAGATTGCTCGACTAGATCGAATCTCATTTTCAGGCATATTTGGCATGACTAATTGCCAAATAGATTTTGCCTTCTATGATCTGGCGAGGAATTCTGCATCTCGATGCAACAACTACTGGAGTTTTTGGCATGTCTTCATCTCTTGACGCGCGGGATCGTGAGATTCTTGAACACCTGCATCAAGCGGTTGGGGCAGACATTCAAGCACTTTGCGACGTGCTTGGGGTCACACGGACAGCAATTCGACAACGACTTGCGGGGCTGGAATCGTCGGGGTTTGTGAGATCCGAGTTGCGTGGTCAAATGCGAGGGCGACCGCGTCATTTGTATCGAGTGACGCCTGAAGGCATGCACGAATTGGGTGAAAACTACCGAGAGCTGGCGGTTGTGCTCTGGGAAGCGATTGCGGGATATGACGATGTGCCAGTGCGGGAGTCTCTGATTAAAAGGGTTCAAAACGCATTGGCAGAGCGGTTCCGAAAACAGCTGACAACTGGTGATTCAGTTGATGACCGGCTTGACCAACTCGCAGATGAGATGAAGTCCAGCGGATTTAACGTCGAGAGCGATCATTCGGGAGGCCTGCGAATTCTACGGGAAACATCGTGTCCGTTTCCGATGCTTGCTGATGTGGACGAGGCGATCTGTCAGGTGGAACGACAGGTGTTGGAGCAGGTTTTGGGGGCACCTGTGGAGTTTCGCTCTCGTTGTCGGGATGGGCATGGTTGCTGCGAATTCCAGGTGATGGATGTCCCCCGGGCTGTAGGGGCTTCCGTGTAGCAAATCTGCTGCTGTTCAGTGTTTGGAAAGTTCCCGGTGCGATTGAAAGACATTGTGAGGCTGATAGAGTGCGGGCTGCACTTCCTGTAACGTGGCAATTGCGGGATTCAGTCAGTGCTTTTCAGGCAATTTGGTTTCGACAAGAGGTTGCGGCATTATGACATGGATTGAAGGTCGATTCGAAGAAAACGTGATCACCACCACGATGGAGCAGGCCTTGAATTGGGGCCAGCAGTCCAGTATCTGGCCGATGACGTTTGGGCTGGCATGCTGTGCCATTGAAATGATGGCGGCAGGTGCCAGCAAGTACGACATCGATCGTTTTGGGGCTGGTGCCTTTCGTGCGACACCTCGGCAGGCGGACCTGATGATTGTTGCCGGAACGGTGACATTCAAGATGGCCAGCCGAGTTAGAAGGCTGTACGAACAGATGCCCGACCCGAAGTACGTGATCGCAATGGGTGCGTGCACCGTTGGTGGTGGCCCATACTTCAAACATGGTTACCACGTTGTGAAAGGCGTGGATCTGGTTGTCCCTGTGGATGTTTATGTTCCTGGGTGCCCACCGCGACCGGAGGCACTTCTGGAAGGATTGATGAGAATTCAGGACAAGATCAAAGCCCGCAAGGTGACGCGTGGTGAAACGGCTCTGCCCGTGCCTCATCATTCGGGTTACTCGGCTCTGAATGTGTGAATTCTGACGCTGAGATTTGTAACAAGCCAACAATGCCACTGTTGGTCTCAAGTGTTGATCTAAAACTGACTGAATCCTGTTGAATGTTTTTCGCAAGCGAAATGGCTCCGTTGAGGAATCACCGCTTGTTGTCTGCGAGGAAGTGCGAACGCGATGAACAGTGTGCTAAAGATTTCTGAACTACATGTGTCTGTTGGTGAAACGCCTATTCTTAAAGGCGTCAATATGGAGATTCGCCAGGGCGAAATACACGCTCTGATGGGGCCGAATGGTTCCGGCAAAAGTACCCTGGCATACGCCCTGGCCGGTCATCCAAATTACACCGTAACGGAAGGCAGCATCGAGATTGACGGCGTAAACGTGACGGAGATGGAACCCAACGAACGGGCACGTCTCGGCATGTTTCTGGCGTTTCAGTACCCAGTCGTGATTCCCGGCGTCAAAGTTGCTGACTTCCTGCGACATGCGGTCACGAACGTGCGAAATCCTGATCGAAAAGAAGGCGAGGGCCTGATCGGAATGCGTGAATTTCGCAAGGAGATTCGTGAACGCATGACTGAACTCGGCATGGATCTCGAGTTCGCTCGTCGCTACCTGAACGATGGATTCTCCGGTGGCGAAAAGAAGCGTATGGAAATTCTGCAGCTGGCAATGCTTCAACCTCGATTTGCGATTCTGGATGAAACCGACAGTGGTCTCGACAGCGACGCCGTGCGAGTCGTCAGCGAAGGTCTGGCCAAGCTGGCTGGTCCGGAAATGGGCGTGTTGATCATTACGCACCACGAACGTCTGCTCGAATTTAATCCTCCACAATTTACACACGTGATGTTGGGTGGCCGCATCGTGGAAACCGGCGACGCAGCTCTGGCTCACGATCTTCATGCCAATGGATACGCCACGGTACGTGCGCGGCATCCTGAAGCCGATGCGGACAATGCCAGGGTGGAAGCTGCCGCCGCAGTTTGAAGATAGCCGCGAACACCGCTTGCAAGACCAATGGTTTGAGTTGAGATTCAAAATCAAGATCACCGGCAAGGCCGGATTTCTTTGGAAGAGAACAATGTCAACAGATGCCCCTGTTAAGACGGACGTTAAATCGAACGTTGAGTTTGGTTCGTATAAGTACGGATTTCATGACTCAATGGACAACTACGCTTTCAAGAGCCGCAAGGGGCTGGACGCGGAAATCGTGCGACAGATTTCGGAGTTGAAGGGCGAGCCGGAATGGATGACCGATTTCCGCCTCGAATCGCTTGCGATCTTTGAGTCTCGCCCCATGCCGTCATGGGGCGGCGATATGAGCGACCTGAATTTTCAGGACATTTTTTACTATATGAAGGCTGCCAACGAGCAGGAAACTTCATGGGACGATGTTCCGGAAGACATTCGGCGAACCTACGATCGCCTGGGTATTCCCGAAGCCGAAAAGAAGTATCTGTCCGGCGTGAAAGCCCAGTACGATTCTGAAGTAGTTTACGGCAGTCTGCAGGAAGACCTTTCGAAGCAGGGCGTGATCTTTACCGATACAGACTCCGCATTGCGGGATCATCCGGATCTGTTTCGTGAGTATTTCGCCACCATCATTCCTCCCGGTGACAACAAATTTGCCGCGTTGAATTCGGCAGTTTGGTCCGGCGGCTCTTTCATATACATTCCAAAAGGCGTGAAGATCGAATTCCCGCTGCAGGCATATTTTCGCATCAACAGTCAGAACATGGGGCAGTTTGAACGAACGCTGATTATTGTCGATGAGGGTGCTGCAGTTCACTATGTGGAAGGCTGCACGGCTCCGACTTACAGCAGCAATAGTCTGCACTCAGCGGTTGTTGAAATTGTCGTTAAGCGCGGCGCTCGTTGCCGGTATACGACGATTCAGAACTGGTCCAGCAATGTCTATAACCTGGTCACAAAACGGGCGATGGCCTACGGTGATTCGCTGATGGAGTGGATCGACGGCAATCTCGGTTCAAAGCTTACGATGAAATACCCGGCGATCTGGCTAATGGAGCCGGGTGCCCGTGGCGAAACACTCTCAATCGCATTTGCTGGCCATGGTCAGCATCAGGATGCGGGTGCCAAGATGGTTCACTGTGCTCCGAACACGTCGAGCCGCATTATCAGCAAGAGCATTTCAAGAACCGGTGGCCGTTCGAGTTACCGAGGTCTGGTCAAGATCCAGAAGGGTGCGACAAACTGCAAATCCAACGTCGTTTGTGATGCATTGATTCTGGATCCGGCAAGCCGCAGCGACACCTATCCGTACATCGAAGTCGAAGAGCAGGAAGTGTCGATCGAGCACGAAGCGAGCGTTTCGAAGATCGGCGAAGAGCAGCTCTTCTATCTGATGAGTCGCGGACTGTCGGAAGCGGAAGCTTCTGCGATGATCGTGACGGGCTTTATCGAACCGCTCGTCAAAGAACTGCCAATGGAATACGCCGTCGAAATGAATCGCCTCATCGAACTGCAGATGGAGGGCAGCGTCGGATAATTCACCAGCTGAGCGGCAGGGCGTAAGCCCTCCGACTGCGATTTGCGATTAAAGTAGCCGTCACTCTCCGAGTGACGAATGCGAAAGCCCGCGTTTTTTGGCCTGCGTCACTGAGTGTGTGACGTCTTACGTTGTAAAATTGAGCGCCATTGGGCATCAACCCTCCGAGTGTAATTTGTGAAAGGCCATTCAGAGGTGCTTTCCTTTCGATTGATCTTGGTGTGCCTATTGTGTTCTGCGCAGGTAAACGTATGCCTCGCGGACGAAATGGCTTACGGATCAATAGAAGGACGAGTCGTCTTCATGGGTGAGTCTTTTGAACTGGAACCATTGTTCAAGTCAGGCGAGGATGTCAAAGACGCAGAAGTCTGCGCTCAGAGCGACATGCCGGACGAACGATTAGTTGTGGATAAGGAGACTCGTGGTGTCAGCCATGTGTTTGTCTGGCTTAAACGAAAGAAGAATGATCCCATTCACCCTGATCTTCTGAATTCGACCCGAGAGGTGCCTTCGCTGATATTTGAAAACTGTCGGCTGAAGCCGCATGCACTGTGCATTCAGACTCAGACTGGAATGAGAGTGACATCGAAGGACCGTTTGGCACATAATCCGCGAGATTACCCGTTGAAGAACCCTGCCGGATGTGTTGGCTTAGCCCCAATGATTGGCAAGGATGAATTGAATGGGTTCATTCACAACTTCAGTCTCGCTGAGAATCTCCCCATGAGATTCACCTGCGACTTTCATTCGTGGATATCGGCTCACGTTCTGGTTCAAGATCATCCTTACATGACGGTAACGAAATCCGATGGGACATTTCGAATTGATAAGGTCCCGTATGGTACACGTCAAGTCAGAGTTTGGCATGAACTTAGTGGCTATCTTCAAAGGGACGAGGTCGCACTGAATTCCGAAGTCCTGAAACTGAATGAACTCGAAATGAAGATTCAGCCGGAACAACTTTCCCGTCTCAGGTTTGTGCCGTCAGATCTGCCAAAGGTTGAAAGCGGAGTGAACTAAAAATGGTCAAGCTCAACGAAGAGGTCTCACAAGCCCTGAAAGCTTGCAAAGGCGAACCACTTACCGTCGAAGTCCCGGGGTCAGACCTTCGTTTTGTACTTGTCGAACAATCGACATACGATGCCGCGATGTCAGCGCTGGAACTTCAGAGAAATGTGGAGCTGATTCGCGAGGGAATCGCGAGCATGGAGGCAGGTCGAATGCGTCCTCTGAAAGAGGCGATGGACGATATTCGCAGTAAGCTTCTCGAAAGGAAGAGAAGTGAAGCTCTCGGTTAGAATATCGAGTGACGCCGAAGCAGATATCGAGAGGAATGCATTTTGGTGGGCTGATCACCATTCAGTTGATGAAGCGATCGAGTGGGAAACGACAATTCGCGTTCAGTTGTTTGATATTGGGAATGCGACTGAAAGCCACGGGTTTGCAGCTGAGAACGATTCGTTTCCGTATGAGATCAGGGATGCTTTGCTTGGCAAAGGGCGGCGCGGCAGTTACAGGGCGATTTTCACGCTTGCAGGAGACACCGTCGTAGTGCTTCGGGTTGTCAGGTCATCCCAAGGAAGTATTCGCCCGAATGATGTTCTATCTTCTGAATAGATGTCTCTATTCTGAATAGATGTCTCTATTCTGAATCGGATCGGCTGCAAGTATTTGGAGCAGAAAGGTAAATTCGTCATGGTAAAACTCAACGACGAAATTGTGCAGGCACTGCTGAAGTGCGATGGAGAGCCATTAGAAGTTGAAGCTCCAGGTGCAAAACGATCGTATGTGATTGTCGATGCTCATATCCACCGAGCTGCAGTCGAAGCACTTGAACAACAACGTATTCACGAGTCAATTTTAGCCGGTTTTCAGGATCTTGAAGCAGGGAAAGGCCAGACGGTAGAAGAAGCATTTGATAATATTCGTCGCGATCTTGGAGTTCGTGCGGGAAAGACAGCGTGGCGGTCGTGGTGCTTCCACGGGCTCAGGCTGATGTTTTGGAACACGCGACTTGGTGGGCACAACATCACTCAACCGTTCAGGCGTACAACTGGCTCGAAACAGTCCGTGGTCAGGTGCTGAGTATCGGAAATCAGCCCGAGAGTCATCCCTTTGCCGAAGAAGATGGACGATACAAGCATCTTTGAATTGAAACCTACCTTACTACTGTCATCAGACCTAAATTCTATGTCAACAACAACCATCGATATCTCCCGCATAGGCTACTCTTCTGAAGTCTTCGAACAGTTTCTTGCAACTCGCAATGAGCCATCATGGATCACCGACGCGCGGCGGGAGGCGTTTGAAACGTATCAGAATCTGCTGCAGGAAGATCTTGATCCTGAAGAATTCAAACGTGTCGATCTGCGCGTCTTCAACGCTGGGAAATTCCGTCCATCCAGCGACGATGTTGATCTTTCTGCAATCGATACCCTGCTGAGCGACAAGACCGAATTCGGCGGAGCGATCTCACACGTAAACGGCCAATGCACACAGTCGAATGTCTCAGACGAGATCAGAGCTCAGGGCGTGCTGTTTGGTGAACTGAAGACGTTACTTACCAGTCACCGGGAATTGCTCGAACCGTATTTCATGAGGAAGGCTGTTCGACCTGATTCTGATCGTTTTTCCGCATGGCACGCCGCATTCTGGACTGGCGGCACAGTGTTGTTTGTACCACGCAATGTTGAAGTTGCGTTGCCGTTGCACAGCCTCATCGCTCACAGTCGAAACGGTGTGGCGGATTTCAGTCACACGCTGATTATTCTGGAGGATGGCGCGAAAGCGACTTTGCTCGAAGAAACGACGTCCACTACGCCTGAAATCGCTGGACTGCATGTCGGCTGCGTTGAACTCATCGTTGGCAAGAACGCGAATCTCCGCTACGTTCAGTTGCAGAACTGGAATCAAAACACGTGGCACTTTGCGCATCAGGCGGGAGTTGTCGCGAACAACGCGTCTCTGCAGTGGACCGTCGTTGGGCTTGGCAGCAAGTTGTCACACATTCATCAGGACATTAATCTAAACGGTCGCGGAGCGACGGCGGAAGTTAATGGCGTGACCTTTGCGAGCGATCGACAAAAGATCAGCTACTACACGCTGCAGCATCACAAAGCTCAGGGAACTCACAGCGATTTGTTGTACAAGGAAGTGCTTCGCGACGAAGCCCGCGTGATCTGGCGCGGCATGATCAAAGTGGATGCAGCCGCCCAGCAGACAGATGGTTACCAGAGAAGCGATGCGCTGATGCTCAGCAATGTTGCCCGGTGCGATTCAATTCCAGGCCTGGAAATTGAAGCCGACGATGTTCGCTGCACTCACGGAGCGACCATGGGGCGTGTTGATCAGGAACAAATCTTCTACTGTATGAGCCGCGGAATCTCCCGTAAGGAAGCCATGCACATGATCGTGGAAGGCTTCTTCCAGCAAATCTACGATCGCATCCCGGTGGAAGTCGTCCGCGAAACGCTCAGCCGAACCGTGCAGAGCAAGCTGGGAATTGAAGCCGTTTCGATCTGAGAATTGCGGACTGCGATTGTCGCAGATGAATTCTGGTACGCGGTAGACTATAATGGCCGCGTCTCTCAAGTTCCGTTGGCACTCGTTTAACCCCAACGCCAACGGCGTGGGCGCTGGTTGCTATAATCGCTGCGTCTCACACCTCCCATTGGCACGCCTACGCAAGGCTTTCGAATTCATGTCCACATCGCAGATTACTGATGTCGCCTCTCATCCCGTTAGCGCAGTGCCGGATGCACGCGGTCGCTTCGGTGAATTTGGTCGTCGCTACGTCCCCGAAACACTCATGTACGCCCTGGATCAGCTCACAGCGGCCTATGAAGAGGCCAAACAGGATCCGGCTTTTGATCTTCAGTTGCGTGATTTGCTCAAGCATTTTGTGGGGCGTCCAAATCCACTTTACTTTGCTGAACGGCTCACGGAAAAATGTGGCGGGGCGAGGATCTACTTCAAACGCGAAGATCTGAATCACACAGGTGCCCACAAAATCAACAACACAATGGGTCAGGTGCTGCTTACGCAGCGCATGGGTAAGACCCGTGTAATCGCGGAAACCGGAGCCGGCCAGCACGGTGTCGCGACGGCTACGGCTTGTGCCCGTTTCGGACTTCCGTGCGTCGTCTACATGGGTGAGGAAGACGTCCGCCGCCAGAAGCTCAACGTCTTCATTATGCGGACGATGGGAGCGGAAGTCCGCCCGGTAACGACCGGCTCGCGCACACTCCGAGACGCGATCAATGAGGCGATGCGCGACTGGATGTCGTCGGTACGCGATACCCATTATATCATCGGCAGCGTTGTGGGACCGCATCCGTTTCCGATGATGGTTCGCGACTTTCAGGCCATCATCGGGCGTGAAGCGCGGGAGCAATGTCTGGATCAGGTCGGACGACTGCCGGATGAAGTGATTGCGTGTGTCGGCGGCGGGTCAAATTCTGCTGGAATATTTTATCCTTTCGTTGATGATGGAGCAGTGGCACTCACTGGTGTCGAGGCAGGTGGACGAGGATCGAAACCCGGTGATCATGCGAGCACGCTGACTCACGGGAAACCTGGAATCCTGCACGGCAGCTACAGCTATGTGCTGCAGAATGAGGACGGCCAGACGTCCGATGTGCATTCCATTTCGGCAGGGCTGGACTACCCAGGCGTCGGTCCCGAACACAGTTACTGGAAAGAAACTGGCCGCGTCAGTTATGTCAACATCCTTGATGACGAAGCGTTGAGTGCGTTCAGCACGATGGCTCGAACTGAAGGCATTTTGCCGGCGATTGAGACATCTCATGCAATTGCGTACGCAATGAAGTCCGCCGCCAAACGCAGCGCGGACGATGTCATCGTCGTCTGCCTGTCAGGGCGAGGTGACAAAGATGTGAACGAGGTGGCGCGACTGACGGGGCAGGAAATGTAACGCCGCTTCGACATGCCACGAAATACAGGTGAGACATGGACGCTCCTGCTCGCAGGTCAAAAGTTCGACGTTCATGGTCACACGCCACGATTGCGATTTTGATTTTCATTGGCCTGACAGTCCTGCGACTCACTATTTTCGCCCCGGAACTGGCGAGTGACGGAAAGCCGCGCATTTCGGCGACCGTGAAATATGTGATTGATGGCGACACATTCGACCTGGATGATGGAACTCGAGTCCGTATGCTGGGGATCAATGCGCCAGAAGCGGGATTCGGAGACAAAGTGGCGCAACCGTTTTCCTCCGAAGCGACCGACTGGCTCCGCAATCGCATTGAAGGTCATGAGGTGTTGCTGCGAATCGACTATCCGAAGACAGATCGCTATGGACGCACGCTGGCCTGGGTTTTCGAGTCGGACGGAATGCTGGTGAATCGACAGATGCTGCTGGAAGGCAAAGTGAAACTCCTCGCAGATTTCGGCCTGCCAGCGGATCTCGAATCCTCCCTCCGAGAAGCCGAAAGCGAAGCTCGAATCCTCAAGATTGGTGTCTGGGGAAAGAAGCCAAAGTGAGCAATGCAACCAACAAGGCTTTGACTTCGCGAGCGCGCACGGTTGCTGCGGAGTAGCGAGCACGGTTGAGCGTAGTTGGCGAGAAGCGATGAGCGCGCGTCAAGCCGAAGCTCGTCGATCCTCGGATCACGGCATTCCGTGGAAATCTACGCGAACGCCTTTCGAGCGGATGAAATGCTGATCGCTCGATTTTGACCGCGAGTCTCTGCTACAGATTGCATGGACTTCGGACGTCCGACGCTCGATCGGAACCACTTGCGGAAAATCACGACGCTGTCCACCCAGAGTTTCGTTGAGATCCCCAGTCGTTGAAACAGCGGCGCGAGATTCTGCGGCATCGCACCACACTTGCCCGATCGAATCTGACGGCCCGTCCAGTCGAGCAGTTGCAGATATGCGAACGAATAATTCACAATGTCCCCATATTGTGTCCTCTTAGTATTTGATGCTGCCAGTTCCCTTTTGGGAAGCGCCGCCTTGGGACGTTACCTTAAATTCAAAGGCAGTGATTTTGAGAAGCATCAAAGGGG
The DNA here is from genome assembly GCA_038214195.1 of Planctomycetales bacterium. Classification (GTDB taxonomy): domain Bacteria; phylum Planctomycetota; class Planctomycetia; order Planctomycetales; family Planctomycetaceae; genus SXXK01. Next base: position 1,762 of record JBBQSE010000106.1, on the reverse strand, counting down.
TCAGGCCTTTTTGATGTGTCTTTGATCTGCAAGACAAAGAGCATCGCGGCAGATGTGCCGATGAAAGTCAAGAGGCGTCGGTCGTGGAGATGAAGCGCCCGAAACGCAAAGATTCGGAAACCGGCAAGAGCGTCAACGACAAGTCCACGGTGATCTACCACAATAGCAAACAGGCGACTGAGCGACATGATGCCGACGGGAATCTGGCACGAGCAGAAGTAAACGCCTTAGTTTTTAGATGATGCAACTGTTGTCATCACTGCTATAGGAACTCACGCCGCCGTCGCAGGAACTCAACGGTCTTCACTAAACCAATGCGTTCGAAACCCTCCAGCAACTGATCAACTGACTTCGGCGGATTTAGCAAATTCGCTCGTTGTTTCGAGCCGCTTCGCAGGAATGGAAAGGGGACATTGTACTTTATTGGATAAGTAGAATGTGCCCTTATTGCTTCCTTGGGAGCAATTCGACGGACGGCGGGTACTCAGGTCGCGAAGTCTTGCCCGGCAGGACCTACTTCAGAGTGTATACTGAAAACACTCGTCGTCGAAGTACCGTCATTTTTAATCGCGCGGCTTTGGTTCAGACAGCTCCAGATTCGTACCGTAAAATCGGACTACGCAATCCGGGTGGCCAGCGGCTTGCTGTTCGAGAATCATCTCCATCGCCTCAACCGCCGCCACGACCTGTCGGTCTGCGGCCAGATCGGCGTAGTGGAGTTCGCGAATGCTTTGGAGCCGCTGTGCGCGGTCACTCGCCGGGCCGCTGTGTTCGACGAAGGCGACTTCCCGAGCGAAGCGGTCGATGACTTCCACTCCGTAACCGCGTTGAGTGCGTTCGCCCCAGGGTTCGACAAATGTCGCGTTGTAGTGGTTGTTGATCGTGTTCTTCATCTTTATCGGCGTCAGATTCTCCACAGTCAATTCGACGCCGCGTTTACGTGAATGGCCGTTCCAGATGCCGTTGTCGAAGCGGAACTGGACTTCCTGTTCCACATAGCCTGGAAAATTGTCAGGAGTCACCCATGACGTATGAATGTCGAAAGCCGCTTCCCGCCCGGAATCGTATTCGTAGATCAAACGCAACTGGACGCTGTCCCATGTGTCTCCATCCGCAGGCCCAACGATACCGCGCTGACCGGTGCAAGTCACGGTCTTCAGTCGCCCGCCGAATGTGAAGTCGATCAGTTTGATGTAATGGACCGCGACGTAGGTTCCGGGGTTGCGACCGGTGATCCATTCGGAAAACTGTGCCCCCGAGATTTGACGTGGTTCCAGCAGCGAGCAATAGCCATTGTTGACATGCTGCAACACATGATCATGGACCAGCGTGCGAAGTTTCTTATGGTCAGGGTCCAGAAGCTTGTGATAGACGACTCGGGCAAGAACGCCGCGTTCTTCGGCGAGTGCGACAAGTTCATCCAGTTCCTTCAGAGAAAGCACCGACGGTTTCTCCACCAGCAGATGCACGCCAGCCTGCAAAATGGCTTTACTGGCTTCGAAGTGACGATTGTCGGGAGTGGCCACGCAGGCAAATGTCAGGTTCTGTTCCAGCAACTTCCCGACCGCGTCATCTCCGCGAAAACTCCGGAATTCAATGCCCAGCGTCCGAGCTTGTGCAAGATATTTGTCAGCCCGATGGCCGGTCTTGGACGCAACGGCAACGAGTGGGATATCGACGTCGCCAAATGCCCGATCGTACAGTCCTTTCGACTTCACGTTTTCAAAGAAGGGCCGGTACGTGTCGTCAAAGATCATCCCCA
>JBBQSE010000105.1:0-19392 GCA_038214195.1 Planctomycetales bacterium | reverse complement strand
CCCATTTACGGCGCGTCATCAACAATCAACTTGGCCTGGTTGGCGTGATCGACCGCGACGGATTGTTGGTTGAGGTGGACGAGCGTTCGCTGGCGATTGCCAGGACTCGTCGCGAAAACGTGATCGGCAGACATTTTGCAGCAGCACCCTGGTGGAGTTATGACCCGGCTGTCGAGCAGCAGATGCGAGACGCTATGGAGCGCGCGTTTGCCGGAGAGATCGTACGCTACGACGTCTCTCTGTTTTCACATGGCGACGACGGTGTGATGATCGACTTCATGATCGCTCCCGTCTTTGATGATGGCGGACAAGTCGAATTCCTGATTTCATCGGGAGTGGATATTCGCGAGCGGTATGTAGCAGAACAGAAGCTCCGCACGAGTGAATCGCGTTTTCGCATTATGTCCGACGGCTTGCCGTCATTGATCTGGGTCCATGATGCCGCAGAAGATCTGGAATTCGTCAACCAGACCTATCGTGAATTCTATCAACTGGAAGACGATGACGTTTTGGGCGAGTGTTGGAAAACTCTCTTACACCCCGACGACTTCGATCGATACATCGCCGAGTTTTCGGCTGCCGTCAAAGAGCATCGACCGTTTCATTCGGAAGCCCGCGTGCGCAGCAACATGAATAGCCATTGGCGTTGGCTTGAGTCGTGGGGGCAACCGCGTTTTTCTGACTCTGGAGAATTCCTCGGCTATGTCGGCAGCAGTGCGGATGTCTCAGAACGCAAACAGACAGAGCTTGAACTCAAGCTTAGTGCTGAACGATTGAAAATCGCGGCACAGGCTGCGGGGTTTGGAACCTTGAATGTGAATATGAACACTGGAGTCATTGAGTTCTCGCCGGAGCTAAAGCGAATCGTTGGTTATCCGGAAGATCACGACTTTGGGTTACGTGCCGGCGTACTGCCGCCATTCATTCATCCGGATGATGTCGATGCACTGATGCTGCATTATAAGGAGACTCAACTTGCGGATCGTGATGGAGAATCCGTTCGCATTGATCATCGAATCGTCCGACCGACAGGAGAGGTTCGGTGGGTGCGTTTGCAAACGAAAACTATGCGTTCAGGCTCTGGCGGCGAACCAACGCAACTCATCGGCACTCTGCTGGATATTACGCAGCAGCGGAACTTTGAGGACGAATTGAAAACTGCTCGAGACGCTGCCGAAGCCGCCAATCAGTCCAAGAGTGCCTTTGTGGCCAATATGAGCCATGAAATTCGCACGCCGATGACCGCGATTATTGGTTACGCAGATTTGATCCGCGACATGATCCAAAATCCCGAGGCAGCGGAACACTTGCGAACGATTCGCCGGAATGGCGAATTTCTAATGGAGATTATTAACGACATCCTCGACCTGTCGAAGATTGAAGCAGACATGCTGGATATCATGTCGGAGCGATTCGCACCGTCTCAGGTGGTCGAAGACGTACGGTCGATTATGGAGGTGCGAGCAAAACAGAATGGCATTCAACTGAGCGTAGACTATCGCCAAAAAATTCCCGCAATCATCAACAGCGATGCGAAGCGCCTGAAACAGATTCTTATCAATTTGGTCGGCAATGCCATCAAGTTCACCAAGGAAGGCGGTGTGAAAATTCTGGTTGACTTTTCGCCGGCAGAACCCGCCACGATGACATTCTCGATCGTTGATAGCGGCATCGGGATGTCGGCCACTCAGCAGACGAAACTGTTTCAATCGTTTTCACAGGGCGATGCCAGTGTGACTCGCGAATTCGGGGGGACCGGCCTGGGGCTAATGATCAGCAGGCGACTGGCGGAAATGCTGGGAGGCTCAATTTCAGTCGAGAGTGAACTGGGACGCGGCAGCACGTTCACATTCAAATTTGCAGTGGGTGATCTCACCGGAATTGAAACCATCGACCCGGAACGAATAAGTCGCCAACCCGTCGCCGCAATAAATGAAGAGATTATCAAACTGGACTGCCGCATTTTGCTGGTGGATGACCGCCGAGACGTTCGCTTACTCAGCAAACGTCTTCTATCGAAAGCCGGTGCGACAATTACCGAAGCCAGTGATGGTTTGATTGCAATTCAGGAGATTAAGAATGCTGCTGCGGAGCATCGACCGTTCGACCTGGTCCTGTTGGATATGCAAATGCCGAACCTGGACGGCTATTCCACTGCGGAACAATTACGCGGGATGGGCTTCGAAAAACCGATCATCGCCCTCACCGCCGATGCGATGCAGGGAGATATGACACGCTGCATCGAATGTGGGTGCAATGACTATCTGAGCAAACCTATTGATGTGCAACAACTTCTGAAAATGGTAAAAAGATTCACGTAGAGTGAGAACAATGACATCAACCTCCAAGAAGCTCAGCACCGGAATCAGCCCGCTCGACGAGATCCTGCAGGGCGGATTTACTTCCGATCGGCTTTATCTGGTCGAAGGTATGCCCGGCACCGACAAGACGACTTTAGCATTGCAGTGTCTGCTTGAAGGCGCGCGCAACGGAGAATCCGGGTTGTACGTCACGCTTTCGGAGACGAAAGACGAACTGGAAGGAGTTGCGGAATCGCACGGCTGGACGCTTGGCGGCATCGAAATCTACGAGCTGGTGGATATTGAATCCAGCGAAAACACGAGATTGCAGTACACGATGTTTGAGCCAGCCGAGATTGAACTCAGCACAATCGTCGATGGCGTGCTGCAGCGTGTTAAACAGTTGCCGCCGAAACGCGTGGTTTTTGACTCGCTGTCCGAGATGCGTCTGCTCTCGCAAGGCTCACTCCGATATCGGCGACAGATTCTGGCGTTGAAACAATTCTTTGTTGGGCGTGGCTGCACAGTCTTGTTGCTTGATGATTACTCCGCCCAGGACGACCAGCACTTGCATAGCATTGCTCACGGTGTGATTCGGCTTAAACACCTGTTGTCTGACTACGGTGGCGAGCGCCGCCGATTGAGGATCATCAAACATCGCGGCAGGAGCTTCATCGGTGGCGCGCACGATATGCGAATCGTCCGCGGCGGACTTCAGATTTACCCACGAGAAGTCGTCGAGAATTATTCCGGTGAAACGCAAACACATTTGGTTTCCAGCGGCAATCAAGCCTTTGACCAACTGCTCGGCGGGGGCCTCAACGCCGGCACCAGTGCGTTACTATTGGGGCCTGCGGGCGTCGGCAAATCGTCAATGGCGTTGCAATTCGCAATCGCAGCCGCCAAACGCGGCGAGCGCGCGGTATTGTACCAATTCGAAGAAAGCATGCAGTTGCTGTTTGTTCGCGCAAAAGGTCTTGGGTTCGATTTGCAACGTTATGTCGATGACAGTTTGGTCGAAATTGTCAATTTGGTGCCTCGCGAAATCACGCCCAGCGAGTTCGCCTGTCTAGTGCGTAACTGCGTCATTCCGGACAAGCAAGGCAGGTGCGTCACTATTGTTTCGATTGACAGCATCAATGGCTATCTCAATTCGATGCCTCATGAAAAGTATCTGATTATTCAAATGCATGAGTTGCTTCAGTTTCGTGGCAAGCGCGGCATTCTGACGCTGGTTGTCGTGGCCCAGCATGGAATGCTCGGTCAGGCCATGGGGACTCCTGTCGATGCGAGCTATCTGGCTGATTCGGTGGTCCTGTTCCGTTATTTCGAAGCAGTCGGGGAAATTCGTCAAGCGATCTCGGTTGTCAAGAAACGTACAGGCCGCCACGAGCGAACCATCCGCGAATTCAAGCTCAGCGATTGCAGTGTTGAGATCGGTCCACCACTGACCAGGTTCCGTGGTGTCCTGACGGGCGTTCCGGATTTTATTGGTGACAATGAGTCATTGATTACTAAGGATGAGAGTCAACGAGTATGAAGTCGTTTCTCGAAACAATCCTTCCAGACGACATTATCGGTGGGGCGGTCGCCAATGAGACGCACAAACAACGCGTGGTTGCTCTATCGCCAACGGCTCAGGATGCCAATTTGTGCCGTCAAGTGTTGGAACAGAATGGTATCGCTGTTTGGAGCTGCGTCTCGATCGATGCCTTCTTAAAGGCAATCTTCGATGGTGCGGGAATTGCGATGGTTGCGGAAGAACACCTGGATGATGACGCAATCGCGAGGCTCAAGCGAACATTGGCCGGTCAACCAAAGTGGTCCGAGTTGCCAATTCTTGTCCTGCTGCAGACTGGCGAAGTCGCCGCATCCAGGCTCCAGCGAATTCTCTCGCTGGAGCACGTCACATTGATCACTCGACCGCTGCGGAACGCGGTCTTCGTGAGCACTGTACTGGCGAAGTTGCGCGATCGAATGCGGCAGTTTGAAGTTCGTGATTTGCTGCTCGCAAAGGACCGCGATCAGCAAATGCTGCGCCGCGAAGCTCGCCGTCTGGACATGGCGCTCCAGGCGGGCGGCATGGCCGCATGGGAATGGAGCAACTCCAGGATGTATTGGTCCGATGCAATACGCAGGTTGCATGGGTTCGATGAAACAACTGAGCCGACCGAGTTGGCAATGTTTTCGTCCATCGTCGAAGCCGATCGACCACGAATTATTCAGCAATGGTCTGAGGCGATCGAACGCGATCGTCCTTTTCGCAGCGAATTTCGCATCGATCATCCCCAATTGGGCGAACGTTGGCTGGCCGCAGTCGCGGAACCATTTAGGGCACAATCGGGCAAGACGATTCGTTACGCCGGCCTGCAGTGGGACGTGACTGACCGCAAGCAGTCGGAGTTGGCACTGCATCAGTCGCACGAAACGTTTCGGCGTTTGATTGATGACAATCCACAAGGGTTGTACGTTATCGACAGCGACATGCGAATGTGTTATGCCAGCAAAGGGGCGCGGAATACTTTGGCGAATGTCATTCCGCTGATCGGCCGACCGTTCCGAGAGGTGATGGAATCGATTTGGCCACGCGAGTTTGCGGAAGAGGCGATTTCCAGATTCCGCCACACTTTGGAAACGGGCGAACCGTACAATGCACCGTCCCTGGTCGAACATCGCGTTGATATTGACGCAACTGAGGCGTACGACTGGTCCATCGAACGCATCGTCTTGCCCGGCAATCGCTTTGGCGTCGTGTGTCATTACTACGATAACACCGAACGTCAGCAATCTGTCGATATCCTTCGCCAAAGCGAGCAGTATTTTCGCGACATCGCTAACGCCTCGCCAGCCATGCTGTGGGTCACCGATGAAAACCACATGTGTACTTTTTTGTCAAAGTGCTGGTACGAAACAACCGGCCAGACCAGAGAAGAAAGTATGGGACTTGGTTGGACCTACGCCACACATCCCGACGATCAGGCGCGGACCGCAGATGAGTTCCTGGCTGCTGCCACCGCTCGTAAGCCGTTCTGGTGCGAGTATCGTTTGCGTATAGTTGATGGAAGCTATCGCTGGGCCGTTGACGTTGGGCGTCCCCGCTTCGACACGGACGGAATTTTCCTGGGTTACACCGGCTATGTGATCGACGTCAACGAACGCAAGAACTTTGAACAATCGCTCCAGCACGCCAAGAAGATCGCGGAAAACGCCAACCGCTCTCGTGGCGAGTTTCTGGCGAATATGTCGCACGAAATCCGCACGCCCATGGCAGCCATTCTGGGCCACGCAGATATTCTTAAAGATCATCTGCGTGACCCTGATAACGTTCAAATTGTCGATACAATTCGACGCAATGGAAACTTCCTGTTGGGCATCATCAATGACATCCTGGATCTGTCAAAGATCGACGCAGGCATGATGGAAGTCGACAGGAAGCCAGTACGTCCGGACGCAATCGTCGCTGAAATTCGCTCGTTGATGGACGTGCGTGCCAGTGAGAAACAGATATCTTTGACGATCGAGTTCGCCGGTCCGATCCCTGAGACGATCGAAAGCGACGCCGTTCGGCTGCGACAGATACTCGTCAACCTGGTTGGCAACGCAATCAAATTCACCGATACCGGTGAAGTGCGAGTGAAAGTTGCGTACGACCAGTCGACAGCAAGCCTGACTTTTGAAGTGATCGACACTGGTATTGGTATTGATCCTTCTCAATTCGCAAGTTTGTTTGAACCTTTCGTCCAGGCTGATAACACTTCAACACGTACCTTCGGAGGGACAGGTTTGGGTCTGGCAATCTGCCGTCGGCTGGCACACGCTCTTGGTGGTGAAGTAACAGTCGATAGCGCTCTTCGTCGTGGCAGCAAGTTTACGCTCGCGATTCGAGTTCGGTCGCCCGGTCAACTCGTTGAACCCAATCTCAACGTGGACATGAAGGCGGAATCACATTACGAAAACATTCGTCTGAGTGCGTCGGTCCTTGTCGTCGACGACCGCCGCGACATTCGATATCTCGCCCAACATTTCATTGAAAGAGCCGGCGGGACGGTGCTCACGGCGACCAACGGTCAGGAAGCCGTCGATTTCATCGCCGACCCTGATTCTCCACTCATTGATGTGATTGTCATGGACATGCAAATGCCCGTGATGGACGGTTATGATGCGACTCGCGAGCTACGTCGTCGTGGTTACAAAGTGCCGATCATCGCCCTGACCGCCAATGCCATGAAGAGCGACCGCGACGAGTGCCTGTCGGCCGGCTGCTCGGATTACAGTACGAAGCCACTCGATAGCGGCAGATTAATTGCCATGATCGACCGTCTGGTACGCAACGAATTGCGCATTGAAGATCAGTAGGCTGCAGGCGTGTCAAGATTCAAATCTTATCCCGTGGTCTCGGCCCATGCTTGACGTCAGTGTGGATGCCGATTTTTAAACATTTCCATCGGCACCGCCAGAAGTTCGATGCCGATCTCAGCAAAGATTGCGCGACCTTTCGTTGACCAGGCCGCAGCGAAAGCCCAGACGACGACACTCTCCATCCAGAACAGAAAATTGCAATCATTGAGCCACTGTTTCCATGCGGCTGGAAGCAACACCGTGTAGCCGCCTATCGCAAACATGCTCAGCAGAATCACTATCCCGCTGGATCGATAAATCAAAGGGCGTTCCCACAGTCGAGGTTCATCGGCTTCGTCGCCCGATCGAGGAAAATGAACGAGCGAGTAGAATGCCAGCGCCAGGAAAAAGACTCCGTCGCCGAGTGTGTGCAGATATCCCACGATTTGAAGTGGCATAGACTGTGCATACTTCGGGTCGTTTAGCCGCATGGGATCATCCCGCCGATTGACGGAAACGAACCCTGCCGATCACGTACGTGTTTATCAACTCAGGTTCTGAAAAAACGACTGCAATACCCTGAAATCGACCGGTTTGACCATGTGTTCGTCAAATCCAACAGCGAGTGCCTTTTCGCGGTCGCTTGCCTGTCCGTAGCCGGTCATCGCGACCAGAGTTAACTGACGATGCGAGTACTCCATCCGAAGCCGCTTTGCTAATTCGTAACCCGTCATACCGGGCATCGAGATATCGGAAAAGACAACCTCTGCTTCGAAGTGCTTCAGTTCGTCGAGGGCGGCTGGCCCGCTATCGACAACGTGGACGTCGTGACCAAGCTTGGACAGGAGGCGGGCAAGTATGACCGACAACGCCCGCATGTCGTCCACGATCAATACACGGCAAGGTCGAATCGGTATCTCGACATGAGGTGCGGTACCCACAGGTGATAGCTTGTCGACGGGTGCAACCACCGGAAGTTTGATCGAAAATTCACTCCCCTGGTCGATACCATCGCTGTGTACCGAAACGGTGCCGCCATGCAACTCGACAAGTGTTCGAACAAGCGTTAAACCTATTCCCAGCCCCGCTGTACCTCGTTCGACGGAGTCATTGATTTGCGAAAACATCTCGAAAATGTCATCCAAACGCTCAAGAGCGATTCCGCTGCCGTTGTCTTTTACTGTCACGACAACATGCTCTCCAATATGTTCAGCTTTCACTTCGATTCGGCAATCCACATCGCTGTACTTCGATGCATTGTTGAGTAGGTTGCAGAACACCTGCGTCACTCGGGCGGGATCAACATTGACGCTTAAACCCTCGTCAGCAACATCGATGGTAAGATGCTGATGATTGCTGTCGATCAAGGCGCGCGAATTCTCGACGGCGGCTTCAATAATCGTGCGAATCTCGATCACTTGCAGCTTGAGTTCGATCTTGCCGCGACCGATCCGAGACACGTCCATCAAGTCATCCAGTAGTCGAACGAGTTGGTTGACCTGCCGATCCATGACCAGTCTTAACTCATCAACTTCCTGGCTAATCGTCATCATGGACATCAGCTGCACCGCATTCTTGATCGGCGACAAGGGATTCCGGAGTTCGTGGGCAAGCGTCGCTAGAAACTCATTCTTACGACGCGACTCTTCTGACAACTCGGCAGCCAGGCGGCTAAGCTCATCGCTATTTTGTTTCTGCTCCGTCATGTCTCGCATGACTTTGCTGTAGCCAACCAGTGATCCTGAACGATCACGACTTGATGATGTGATGCCAGCGGCCCAGAACTGTGAATCGTCCTTGCGTTTCATCCATCGATCATCACTGGCTGAACCGTTTTTGGCTGCCTTCTCGAACTCATCTGCAACAGCGCCTGATGCATGGGCTTCAGGTGTAAAAATCAGTGGGCGAACGTCGCGGCCGAGGAATTCGTGTTCGTTGAAACCCAGGACCTGCTTCACCCCGGCATTCCAGGTCGTTGCGCGGCACTCAGTGTCCATCATGAAGATCGCATAGTCTGATATTTGTTCCAGAAAGAACCGAATCCGTTCATCCAGCTCGAGATTTCGTTCTTTCAACTTTCGCTGCCGGGCGATTGCCCCGACGACTCCGGCAACCAATGCCAGGCCGGCGAGAGTGAGCAACAAACCGGTAAACCAGGCGGTGCGGTAATTCTGATCAGTTGCAAAGAGTTGCTGTGTCTGCCGAGCGCGAGCGTTATTCCGGATCACGTCGAGTTGACCTCGGATGCGATCCATGATTTCCTTGCCAATGTCGGTTTTGACAACTTTCTCCGCTTCCACGAGCCTGCCTTCACGCCGCAGAGCAATTGTTGTCGCTAGCTCGCCGCGTCTGGCTTCGATCGATTCCTTAAGGTCTTGAAGGACCGCAGACTGTAAAGGATTGTCCGATGTTTGCGACTCAAGCCGAGTAATCAACCCCGCAAACCGTGACTCTGCCGCGTTGTAAGGTTCCAGATAACTCTCATCACCCGTGACCAGGTAGCCGCGCTGTCCAGTTTCAGCCTCGCGCAGCTCAAGCGATACTGCGTCCACCGTCTCAAGAACATCATAAAGACCACCAAGTTTTCCAACATCGCTGCGCAGACGCGTTAGGTTTTGCAGAGTCACGCCGCCGCTGATGATCACCAGACAGACGACCGCTGCCACCAGGAATGGCTCATTGAGTCTACGACCCAGCCTCGATAGTGTGAGGTGCGGCAAAAAAATATTCCGAATAACGAATTTGTCTGGTGAGATCGACCGAAAACTGTGGCAAAAAAGGTTTACAAAAGCAACTGACCAGTGGGCCGGTTTTCGTATGTTTTTGGCATCGGTACCACTGTGCCTGGACTGAAGGTGTCCAGGAATTATTCCGTGCCCTTCCATCAGACGCAGCGGTCTTCATTTTCAAGAACCCGATAGGGTTCAATGCTGCCTGACGAAGTTGCAACGTCGCAACCCCTTTTGTCGACCAGCAAGCGTGGCCAGCGGAAATGATGATTTCGATGATTCGTGCTTCTTTCGGCAGCATTTTTTCTCTGGGGCTTTCTGGTCTCTATTCGTCCAGACGTCGGCTGGTCACTGAAATCTTGGGAGCCCGAATCTGCTGGCACGGTAGTTGCGAGAAAGTCCCAACACTTCATTCCGGCATTCTTCAGGTGCATAATCGAACGTTGATGGTGGCCGATTGAGGCTTAGCAGGCAACATCCGTACCCGAGCCGCTAAACATGAAAAATCCCGCCGCACTTGCCATCATCGGTTCCGGACCTTCGGCGATCTACCTCCTGAAGTATTTGCTCGGCCACGTGAAAGATTTCATGCCATCAATGACCCACATTCACGTCTTCGGGAAAAGCCCGGAATTGGGCACGGGAATGCCTTACAGTCGTTACGCCACTGACAAATACAACATGTGCAACATCTCATCAGCGGAGATACCGGAATTGAGAAGTTCGCTGGTAGACTGGTTGCACTCGTTACATGACGCAGAACTGAAGGCGCTCGGCATTGAGCGAGATGACATTGACGATGACGAGATTTATCCCCGCACCACTCCGGGAGATTACTTTCGCGATCAATACAACTCAATAATCGACGGCCTGCGCAAGGAAGGAGTAACAGTTCACGAGCACCCTGACTGCCTGGTAACCGACTTGGTCGATGAGCAACCAGAAGATCGAGTGCGCGTCTGTCATGCGTTTGGGACGATTGCAGCGGATCGAGTGGTGATTGCCACAGGACACACATTCAATGATCCGGACGAACCGGAGTTTTCCGAAAATGGGCGGCATCGGTCGCGAGGCGGCGAAGGGCCATGAAAGTGAGTCGAATTGGTCGCCATCAATCTTAACAACACTCACTCAACAAGCCGCGATCGCCAACAACGAAATGTGATTCCAATTCCGGGCTACCGGGATTTTTTGCAATACCTCGATCACAACACCTAAAATTCAAATCAACAGGGAGATTTTCCATGGCCAAACAAACAAAGAAAAACGAACAAGCCAATTCACTGAATGTTTACGTGGGTACTGGAGGCGAACTTCACCAGCGCGCCGCAAATCCAGAAGATCATCTGACAACCAATCAGGGACTGGTCATCGCCGATGATCAAAATACGTTGACGGTGGGATCGCGCGGGCCACAACTTCTGGAAGACTTTGTGCTTCGCGAGAAGATCACGCACTTCGACCATGAGCGAATCCCCGAACGTGTCGTCCACGCAAGAGGATACGGAGCCCATGGCTACTTTGAGTGTTACGAAGGCAATTCCGATTTGACGAAGGCAGCGTTCTTGAACGATCCATCAGTGAAGACTCCCGTCTTTGTCCGGTTTTCGACAGTTGCTGGCAGCGAAGGCTCGCCCGATACTGCTCGTGACGTGCGGGGTTTCGCAGTTAAGTTCTACACCAGCCAGGGAAATTACGATCTTGTTGGCAACAACATTCCCGTCTTCTTCATTCAGGATGCAATCAAATTCCCTGACCTCATACACAGCGTGAAACCGGCACCCGATCGCGGCTTTCCACAGGCTCAATCCGCGCATGATACGTTCTGGGATTTCGTCGGATTGATTCCGGAATCAATGCACGTGCTGATGTGGGTCATGTCCGACCGGGGCATCCCACGGTCGTTGCGCATGATGGAAGGCTTCGGCGTGCATACCTTCCGTATGATCAACGAAGCCGGAGAAGCCAGGTTTGTAAAGTTTCATTGGCGACCGAAGCTTGGAACGTTTTCATTAATTTGGCCAGAGGCACAAGTAATCTCAGGCGGGGATCCGGACTTCCATCGTCGCGATATGTGGAATTCAATCGAGGCTGGTGATTTTCCCGAGTGGGAATTCAGTGTTCAGGAATTCACAGAAGAACAAGCTGCCGCGTTCGACTTCGACGTGCTTGATCCGACGAAGCTTGTGCCAGAAGAATTAATTCCACTGCGACCACTTGGCAAAATGGTGCTCGACCGGAACGTCGACAACTTCTTTGCTGAAACTGAACAAGTTGCGTTCTGCCCATCGCACCTGGTTCCCGGAATTGATTTCTCCAACGATCCGCTGCTACAAGGCCGACTGTTCTCTTATCTCGATACGCAATTATCTCGGCTTGGCAGTCCAAACTTCCACCAGATTCCGGTGAACAAACCGAAGTGCCCGATCATGAATTTTCAGCGTGACGCCCACATGCAAATGGAAGTGCCCAAGGGACGCGTCTCCAACGAACCAAACTCGCTCGACAACGGCGCTCCTCGTGAGTGTAACAAGAGCGGCTTTACCAGCTACCCTGCTCGTGAGGAAGGCGACAAGACTCGTACTCGACCTGAAAGTTTCGCCGACCACTATTCGCAAGCACGCATGTACTACAACTCGATGCAGGACTTTGAGCAGCGTCACATTGTTGCCGCCATCACGTTCGAACTTGGGAAATGTACCGTGATGCACGTTCGCACACGGATTCTCGGCCACTTGAATTTGATTCATGAAGACCTGGGCAGACAGGTCGCAACATCTTTGGGAATGGAAGGACAGGCGGACAAGATCAAACCCACCGTGCCTGTTCGAGACGTCGATCCATCCAAGGCATTATCGCAGTACAGCAAAGCGCCCCGGTCGCTGGCCGGTAAAAAAATCGCTCTTTTGACCACCAATGGCGTAGACGCGAAGTTCTTGAGTTCGTTAAAGGCGGCTGCAAGGAAAGAAAAAGCGACAATCGCAGTCATTGCGCCCAAGGCCGGCCCGATGAAAGACAGCGACGGTAACGAGGTGATCCCTGACGATTTCCTGGCCGGAGCACCGTCTGCGTTATTCGACGCGGTGATCGTCTCGCCAACTCCGGATATGGCGGACGAACTAGCCTCCAAGGCAGCTTCCATCGATTGGGTCCGCATGGCTTTCAGTCACCTGAAGATCATTGGCTATACGAAGGCTGCGAAGCCAATTTTCGACAAGGCAAACGTCGCATTGAACTCCGACGCCGGGATCATAGATGTCAGCGACGGCAAGTTTGATTCCTTCATAGAGCGAGCCAAGCTGCACCGAATCTGGGAACGCGAATCGGTAGTCCGCTAATTCTTCGTTCTTCTTAATCGTCAGATGGTGGCGTATTTATCGACAAGCTACGTTCTAAAACGTCGGTTGGTTCACGTGGCGGCTAGCGGCTGGCGAATGGGTCGGACTGATTCGAGGACTGTTCACTTGGTATTGGTATTCAAAGTCAGTCGGGTGTTGACACTCGTTGCAAAAGGGTTCTGTGCGTCCGCATCGCTGTCGCCATTTCACCCGCCCTGTCTAAACAATTTCAACATTGCCAACGGACCTTCTTTTTCCATCGAACCAGCGGAAAATCAACCAAGTCGCTGACGCCCAGGTGACGCCAAACATCCAGCCAGCGAGAACGTCCGTCGGCCAATGAACTCCCAGATAGACTCGACTAACACCTACAATCACCGTCAGGAAAATTGCGATGCCCAGAAAGTATACCTTCGTGCGGAAAAGTGATTGAACACGAGAAATCAACGCGCCCAACGTCAAAAACACCACGGCTGACATGGCGGAATGGCCGCTGGGAAAACTTTGCGTGTAAACCTGCGTCGCGTGTGGAACCAGATCCGGTCGCGGTCGGTCAAACCCAGATTTTAATTCATTGCTGGCCAATGCTCCGCACACGATAGAAAACGCCACAAAAATGGCAATCCAATTTTTTCGAGTCAATAACAGATAGCCAACGGAAAACAGTGTGAACCCCGCTAATACCAGAAGACTGCCCAACGCCGTAATATCACGTGCCATTTCTTCAACCCAGCCTGGCCCGATGGGATCGCTCAGATCATCAGAGTTTCGCATTGACAGCAATATCGCGCTGTCGAATTGTTTGCTGCCGCCTTCGGTAACTTCATCGGCCAGTTCAATGAAACCGAATAGCCCCGCCGCGACGATGCCAATCAGAATCACTGTCGCCAACTGGTGTTGAAAGATCCAGCGACAAGGCGTGTCACAGACAGGAGAAGCCTGCCGCCAGCGAGTTTCTTCTGCGGTCATTCTTCCACTCTTGTAGTCAATTTTGGGTTTTACGCGGCGCAGTTGTTCACCGAAGCGATTGAAGACTGCAAACGTGGTGCCAGGAGTTCGCATCACCGCAGGCCATGCTCAACGATATTATCCTCGACCACGAGCCAGATTTTATCGTCTTTCGCCGGGGTGATCGCGTGCGTGCCGGTAAAGTCGCCGATGGCAGGCAGCACAAGGCAACGATTCGATAGCCAAAAACAGCCGATCTTGCCAAGTCGATCGCTCCGCGTTCCGATGCGAATGGACGGATGAATATGACCGCATAACAGCAGTGACGCGGTGTCTGGAACGAAGCCTGGCTCGTGTGTCAGCACGACATTCTCGATGATTTCCCCAGGCTGCAAAATTCCTATCGGCCAGGCGGCGGGTAAGGAGCGAATGTGCCGATCATGGTTGCCTAGAATGAGCTTGAAACACACATCAGCATGGCGACCAAAGAACGCATCCAGCGATTCGACTGTGGAAGGCGACAGAGACGACCTGGCATGGAACATATCGCCGAGAATGATCAAGCATGTGGCACCACTCGTATTGAGCATTCGGTCGATCGCGGCAAGAGTCGTCTCAGTGCTGCCTGCTGGCACCGGGATGCCCGATCGACGAAACGTGGCGTCTTTGCCGAAGTGTGTATCGGCGATAAACAATGTTCGCTGGGCTGGCCAATACAGGCCGCGATCGGCGAACAATTGAAATGCGATGCCTTCGATCTTAGCATCGATGCAGCTTGTCATGGGTTTGACCTGACATTCGGCGTGGATCGATCAGCGGCAGCTTCGAGCTGTTCTTGCAATCTGGCAACACGATCGGCCAAAGTTTCACTACTGATTCGCTCACGCAACTTGTCGACGAACAACGGAAACGCCAGTGGCGTGGTTTTGGGTGGCGACGTCACGACAATCTTGCTGCTCTGAATCCGATCCAGCGCCATGGAGATGCGTCCGATTTCAAGCTGCATATCCAGCACTTCGCGGCGACTCTGCTGAAGTAGCAGGTTATCGGGATCATATTGGCAGAACACGTCATAAAACAGATTGCTGCTCGCCTGGACATAGCTATTGCTCTTGCGGTGACCGGGATAGCCCGCTTGAATCAGTCCAGCAACTCGAGCGATCTGACGGAACTGGCGTTTGGCCATCTCAGTCGCGTTCATGCTGTTCAGAAGATTCTCAACGAGCGATTCGTTTAAAAACATGCCCTGCTCAATTGCCTGAGCGAGATCGATTTTGTGGGGTGAATGCAATACAAAACCGTAGTCGTTGCAGCCGATTGAAAATGTCGTCTTTTGCCGCTGCGAAAGCCGATAGGCCATTAGCGCCGCAATTCCTTCGTGAACCAACCGGCCTTCAAAGGGAAAGATATACAATTGATGGTCGCCTCGCGTTTTGATCTGCTCGACCAACA
This sequence comes from Planctomycetales bacterium, assembly GCA_038214195.1. Classification (GTDB taxonomy): domain Bacteria; phylum Planctomycetota; class Planctomycetia; order Planctomycetales; family Planctomycetaceae; genus SXXK01. Next base: position 4,287 of record JBBQSE010000105.1, on the reverse strand, counting down.
ATTCATCTCGTCGCGGCAGTTGACTCCAGCGTTGTTGAATCTCGAATAATCCCCGGAGCGATTTCATTTCTGGCCCGATAAACTGACCCGACGCAGCCTGCTCAATTCGCAGTCTCAACGCCGCGCTCAATTCGCTCGACAGCGGCATTCGTCCGCCTATCCAACGCGGTACTGTATGCGGTGTGCCCGTTGCTTTCCGCACGTAAGCGACGTTGTCTCGGATCATGACGAGAGAAACCAATTTCCCGGCGAACAAAAATTTATCGTCGATGTTTAATTTGGACAAAAAGCTTTCTTCTGCGGTTCCCAACGTGCCGCCTTTGAGGAAGCGAACGGACATCGCCGTGTCTGAAACAATAGTGCCGATATTTATACGATGCATCGACGCTGTTCGTCGTTCGTTCACAACGTAGCGTTCCTCTTGCATGGTCACTCTGTGAAACTCGGGATACGCCGTAAGAGAACTACCGCCTCGCACGACAAAATCCAGAACCCATTGCCATTCAGTATCGCTGAGCGACTGATACGCGACGGTCGAACGCACTTCCGCCAATAACTCTTCGGAAACAAAACCGCCGCCGATCGCTACTGTTACCACATGTTGTGCCAGAACATCGAGTGGTTTGTTCAACAGCGGCCGGGATTCTAAATCCTCAGCGGCGATGGCGTCTTGGACGGCGGCGAACTCAATCAGTTCGATGGCGTTGGTCGGGACGAACACCAATCGACTGACTGCGCCCGGCTGGTGCCCGCTTCGCCCGGCTCGCTGTAAGGATCTCGCGGCGCCTTTGGGGCTGCCGATCTGAATGACTAAATCGACTGCGGTAAAATCGACTCCCAAATCAAGGCTGCTGGTACACACAACAGCTCGCAGTTTGCCGTCGCGCAATCCAGTCTCGACCCACTTGCGAACACTCGCGTCCAGTGAACCATGGTGCAGCGCGATCTGCCCTGCCCAATCAGGCCGCGACTTGAGCAGTTGTTGATACCAAATCTCCGTTTGAGCACGTGTATTGGCAAACACGAGTGTGCTGCTGACTTGCTCGATCAACTCCGCAACCTGCGGCACCATTCGCGTTCCGATGTGTCCAGACCACGGGAAACGTTCGATCTTTTTAGGGATCAGCGATTCCAGTTTAATCTTTTTCTTGGTGTAGCCTTCAATCACGCAAACACGATCGGCAGCCGCATCGACGCCGACTAACGATTGCATGGCCTGTTCCAGGTTGCCGAGCGTTGCGGACATACCCCAGACACGAATGCCTGGATTAAGTCGTCTCAATCGAGCCAGCGCGAGTTCAATCTGGATGCCTCTTTTCGTCCCCAGCAATTCGTGCCATTCGTCAACGATCACTGATTCGATATTGGCGAGTTGCGGAAGGAGATTGTCACGAGTCAGCATAAGTGACAGGCTTTCCGGTGTCGTCACCAGAGCGGTCGGTAGTCGTTTTAGCTGCTTCGCCTTTGCACTCGCTTTACTGTCCCCGGTTCGTGATTCCAAATCCCACGGCAAGCCCAAGGCTGTGATGGGAGCGCGCAGAGCGTTCTCAGTATCAATCGCCAGCGCGCGCAGCGGTGTCACCCACAAGACTCTTGCTGCGGGTGGTCGCTTGGGATTCCATTTCGATGAGTCCGAATTTTCGCTGAGCCAGCTTAAAATCGGCCCCATCCAGACCGCCAGCGTTTTGCCAGTGCCGGTCGCGGAGTGAACCAATCCGCTGTTGCCGTCTGTGTAGGCTCGCCAAGCGGAACGCTGAAATGGAAAAGGCTTCCATCCGATGCGTTTGAAGTAGTCATTGACGATTTTTGATGCCAATGCGGGCTTGGAAGATTTCATTCGCAAGTCATTCATCCGGCAACATTCGCAAGATGTCTGCCAGCGTATTTGCATCAGACGGCTTTTTATCGTGCCGCCAGCGCGCGATTCGCGGGAAGCGAGTTGCGACGCCACTTTTATGCCGAGTCGATCGTTGCAAACCTTCAAACGCAAGCTCCATCACCAGCGTCGGCGTGACGCTGCGGACGGGGCCGAACGATTCCCGTGTGTTCTTGCGAACGAAGTCATCCACCTTGCAAATTTCTTTGTCATCCAAGCCGCTGTACGCCTTCGCGAACGGCACCAATGCGTCGCCGTCCCAGAGCGCAAATGTGTAGTCGGTGAACAGGCCCGAACGGCGACCGTGGCCTTTCTGCGCGTAAATCAACACAGCGTCGATTGTGTACGGAGACACTTTCCATTTCCACCAGGTTCCTCGCACTCGCCCAACATCGTACACGCTGTCTTTGCGTTTCAGCATTAAACCTTCTGCCGCATGTTCGCGACTGCGATCACGAACGCTCGACCAATCGTCCCAGGTTTTTCCTTCGATCAACTTTGTCATGGCGATGTGCGGATGATCGACGCTGGAGAGTATCGACTCAAGACACGATCGACGTTCAATCAGCGGCAACCCGCGAATATCGTCGCCCTGATGTTCCAACAAATCGAACGCATGGAAAACAACAGGCACTTCCGCGAGGAGTTTCTTCCCCACCGTTTTTCTACCAATGCGGCGTTGTAGCGAGGCGAATGGCAGCACAGTACCGTCGGCCATAGCCGCCAAAATTTCGCCGTCGATCACGGTGCCGTCGGGTAGGAACTCCGCAGCCGATTCGATCTCGGGCCAACGATTCTCCATCAAGTCTTCGCCGCGTGACCAGATGAATGATTGCGACTCACGACGAATGACTTGCCCGCGAATCCCGTCCCACTTCCATTCGGCCACGTATTGTTTGGCATCGCCGAGCGACTCCGGGCCTTGCTCTATCTCGAGCGGATGAGCCAAGCAGAATGGATACGGCTGGCTTGCTTGCACGTCCTGAAATGCCGGATCGACGAGCCGCGAGTAGGATGCGGCGGTTGGCTTCCAGTCACCCATCAAACGATGCGAAATCACGTCGATCGGGATATTGGCGTGTTCCGCAATCGCCCGAGAGACCAGACGTTTACTCACACCGACTCGAAAGTTTCCTGTGATCAGTTTCATCAGCACGAACCGCATTGTGGACGCCGTTTGCCGCCAGATCGTGACGACCGCGTCATGCTGCTCGGACTCCGATAGCGACCGCAGCGGTTGTAATCGTTCTTCAATCCAATGCGTAAGCGAACCTGCATCGTCTACGTTGCCCACCGGCACAACCAGCGAGAGTGTTTCCGCCAAGTCACCGACGGAGTGATAGGATTCTTCAAACAGCCATAATGGAATCTCAGCAAGTTCCGCCGCCCACTCACGCAGCAAGCGGGTCGTCACGAGCCGACTGAGTTTTCCGCCGGACAAAAAATGGATCGCCCATGCCGCATCAGACGGATCGCTAGCCGCGAAATAGTCACGCATTGCGGCGATCTTTTCGTTCGTCTTCGTCGTCGCATCAATCGCGGCGTATAAGTCAGCAAAACGCTTCATGATGTTCTGTAGGTAGTGGAATTCGTCAGAATCCCCTGTACATAGAGTGAACTGAATGGAATTCTGGCGAATTCCACTACACTGCCGCGTCTTCTTCCTCATTGCTTCGCGAACGCGAATCTATCGCAATCGCATGGCGTCCGTTCTCGTTGAGAAATCTTGCAACAGCAGCCGTGTAACCATGCGTGACCCAGACGGTTTCAGGATCACATTGCTCAATCGCCGTCAGCAGTGATTGCCAATCGACGTGATCGCTAATGACGAATCCACGATCCATGGAACGTCTGCGCCGGGCACCTCGGACGGCCATCCAGCCGCTTGCCATCGCAGTACTCACGCGACCAAACTTTGTCATCCACGGAGTGCCATGAGCACTGGGCACTGCGACCACCATACCTCCTGCCCAATTATGCTTTCCTTCGATCGAACCCACGTACTTCGTCGTTGGCATTTCAACTCCCGTCCGTCGATACGCTTCCGTTCCCTTTTCAACGGCACCATGTGTGTAGATTGGCCCGATGTCCGGGTCGAGTCCCGCCAGCAGCGATTGGCTCTTCCCGACGGCATAACCGTACAGGACACAGCATTTTCCCTGATCACGCGACGTTCGCCACCATCGATTGATCTCATCAATTTCGCTTTGCCAATCAGGCCATCGGTAGATCGGTAGCCCGAACGTGGACTCGGTCACCATCAAATCGCATTTCACAGGTTCCCAGGGTTCGCATGTCGGATTGTGCCCTAGTTTGTAGTCCCCGGTCACCACTGCAACGCGGCCTTTGTATTCGAGTCGAACCTGCGCGGAGCCGAGCATGTGCCCGGCTGGGTGAAAGCTGACATCAAC